>CANSPQ010000006.1 GCA_947648915.1 uncultured Caryophanales bacterium
TTATTTGGTATATCTACACCTTTAATACGTGCCATAAAACACCTCCTATATTAACCTTGTCTTTGTTTATGCTTAGGGTTTTCGCAAATTACGATTTTCTTACCCTTACGCGTAACGATTTTACATTTTGGACAAATTTTTTTAATTGATGGTTTTACTTTCATTTAATTCCCTCCTATTTCCTATAGGTTATGCGCCCACGTGTTAAATCATATTCTGATAATTCTAACACCACCGTATCACCCGGTAAAATGCGAATATAGTTCATTCGGATTTTACCAGAAACGTGAGCCACTACAGTGTGTTTATTTTCTAACTCTACTCTGAATTGTCCACCAGGTAGAACTTCTAGTACTTTTCCTTCCACTTCAATTGCAGCTTTTTTTACTTTATCAGCTACTTGTGTGTTATTTTTTTTATTAACTGGTTTCTTTGGCATATTATCACCTCTTCGTTAATATTTCGTATCCATCTTTGGTCACCAAAATGGTGTGTTCAAAATGGGCAGATGCTTTATCATCACCCGTTACAATGGTCCAATCATCATCCAATAGATAGACTTCTGCAGTTCCTAAATTGAGCATTGGTTCAATCGCAATCGTCATACCTTCTTTTAAGATAGGACCAGTTCCAAGTTTCCCATAGTTTGGCACATCAGGATCTTCATGTACTTGCGTCCCAATCCCGTGTCCTACAAGTTCTTTTACAACACCTAAATGACACTTTTTCGCATACTGTTCAATAGCATATCCAATATCTCCAAGGTGTGCCCCTGCATGTACGACAGATAATCCTTGATACAAAGCTTCTTCGGTTTGTTCTAACAACCTAGATATCTCACTACTGACTTTTCCGACTGGATAAGACCAAGCCGAATCACCATGATATCCTTGGTAACAAGCACCAATATCAAGCTTTACAATATCTCCACTTCTCAGTTTACGATTTGACGGAATTCCATGTACCACTTCTTCATTGATAGAAATACATATCGTCCCTGGAAATCCATACAAGTTTTTAAAAGATGGCGCTGCGCCTGAATCTAGAATAAATTTCTCTGCCAAATCATTCAACTCTTTTGTTGTAATTCCAGCCTTAATATATTGCTTTAAATACTTATGTGTATTTCCTACAATTTCTCCTGCCTTGCGCATCAAATCTATCTCATGCTCTGATTTTATTGTAATCATAGACGCTCCACAATGCTTTCAATTTGTTTAAAAACTTCAGCAGTAGATACAGAACTATCGACTTCATATAAAAGTCCTTTTTCCTTATAATAAGTAATCAAAGGTTCTGTCTGATCAATATAAGTTTCAAAACGAACTTTAAATGTTTCTTCATTATCATCACTTCGTTTTGTAAGCTCTATTCCACAATCATTACAAATGCCCTTTACACTTGGTTGATTTTCTTCTATCATGTCATTGTAAACATGACCACACTTTGGACAAGAGATACGACCTACAATACGTTTCAAAGCCAAATCATAATCAACGGATAAATAGATAACTGCTGATAATTCTTGGTTTTTAGATTGTAATAATTGATTGTATCCTTCTGCTTGATTTACATTGCGAGGAAATCCATCCAATATATATCCAGATGTATCTTGAATTGTCTTTAATTTATTTTCCAATAATTGAAAGACAACTCCATCGTCTATCAATTTACCAGACTGCATTTGTTCTTGAAGCATATGTCCCATTTCGTCATCTTTCTGCATCGCCTCACGAAGCAAATCTCCTGTTGAAATATGAACAAAGCCATACTTCTTACAAAGTAAATCTGATTGCGTTCCTTTTCCTGCCGCAGGTGGAGCAAGTAAGATGATACTCTTCATCGATTGCGCCTTCTTTTGGTATATCCATTACGTGTAACCAGTTCACTATCTAATTGTTTATAAGTCTCTAAGGCAACTCCAACTACAATTAATAGTCCAGTTCCACCAATTCTTACACTAGTTGGTAAGCTTGAAACAGCTCCGAACACAATTGGAAGACCAGCAATGACTGCTAAAGATAAGGCCCCAACTGTTGTAATACGTTTTAATGTTTTGCTGATATATTTGACTGTTTCATCCCCTGGACGAATTCCTGGAATAAAACCACCATTTTGACTTAAATTTTCAGCAAGTTCCTTTGGTTTTAATTGTAAGAATGTATAAAAGTATGCAAATGCAAATATACATACAATATAAATCACAAAACCAGTTCCACTTGTCATCGTTAAATACTTACTTACAAATAACTTAAAGCCATCATTTTTGATAAAACTTGCAAGTATTCCTGGAATTGAGATAAATGCCGATGCCAAGATAACAGGCATAACTCCAGCTGAATTTAACTTAAATGGAATATAATTTTGACTTGCATTCATAACAGATGTCGTTGAACGATTCGCATATTGAATTGGAATTCTTCGCTCTGCACATTCTACATAAACAACACCTAAAATAATTGCAATATAAAGAAGTGCAAATAAAGCAAATTTGACAACACCTAGTGTAACTAATTGTACTGTTCCACCAGTTACCAAATTACTCCAAGCTTCCATAAACATATTTGGCATCGTTGCAATGATACCTGCCATGATAATCAATGAAATACCATTTCCAATTCCTTTTGCTGTAATTTGATCTCCAATCCATAATAGCAGTGAAGTTCCAGCCGTTAGAATTAACGCAAATGTCATATATTCCATTGGTGTTCCACCAGATACAAACGCAAATGAGAACATATATCCTTGAATAAACGCTAACGCAATTCCAAGATATCTTGTAATCTGATTGAGTTTAGCTCTACCTGTTCCACCTTGTTTTGAAAGTTCAGCAAAATAAGGAATAATATCCATTTGTAACAATTGGACAATGATAGATGCGGTAATATATGGCATAACACCTAAAGCAAAAATTGAAAATTGCTCTAAAGCACCTCCACCCATTGCATTAATCAGCTCTAAAAATCCTAAATTGTCTGTTCCTAAACTTTCTTTATCAATACCAGGAACAATAATTGTTGTTCCTAATTTAAATAGGAATAAACATCCAAAAGTAAATAATATTTTCTTTTGTAAATCTTTATTCTTGGGATTCAATATTTGCTTAAACTTTGCAAACATGTTAAATCACCTCTGCTTTTCCACCTAATTTTTCTATTTGTTCTTTCGCTACTTTAGAAAATTTATGTGCTCTTACATTGATTTTCTTTTCTAACATTCCATTTCCTAGTACTTTTACACCATCTAATTGATTTTTTAAGATACCCATTTCTTTTAATAATTCTGGTGTTACAACGGCACCATCTTCAAAATTGTTTAAATCACTTAAATTAATTACAGCATATTCAGTCTTAAAGTTCGCATTGGTGAATCCTCTTTTTGGTAATCTTCTGTATAAAGGTAATTGTCCACCTTCAAATCCAGGTCTTACGCCTCCACCACTACGGGCATTTTGTCCTTTATGACCTTTTCCACAAGTTTTTCCTAAACCACTACCAGTACCATTTCCCACTCTTTTACGAGTTGTTCTAGCACCCTCTTGTGGTCTCATCGTATGTAACTTCATTAGATTTCCTCCACTTTCTTACCACGTAATGCGGCAACTTGTTCTTTTGTTCTTTGTGATTTTAGTGCTTCTAATGTTGCATATGCCATATTAATTTTTGTATTTGATCCAAGTGATTTTGATAGGATATCTTTCACACCCGCTAATTCAAGTACAGCACGAACTGGTCCACCAGCTTTTACTCCAGTACCTTCAGCAGCAGGTTTTAACATAACACGTGAAGCACCTCTTACTCCAATCGCGTCATGTGGAATGGTTCTTTCATCAACCAATGATATTTTCACTACGTTCTTTGTAGCAGCTTGAACAGCTTTTTTAATTGCATCTGGTACTTCATTGGCTTTTCCAGTACCAAGACCAACTTTACCTTTTCTATCTCCTACAACAACCGTAGCAGAGAAACGGAAATGACGACCACCTTTGGTTACTTTTGTAACACGACCTATATTGATGACTTGTTCTTCATATAGTTTTGGGCGTGGTTCTCTTTTTCTAGTTTCCATTTATGACCCTCCTTTTAGAATTCTAATCCATTTTCACGTGCAGCATCTGCAAGTGCTTTTACACGTCCATGATATAGGTATCCGCCTCTATCAAAGACAACTTCTTTTATTTTTGCTTTTGTTGCTCTTTTTGCAAGTAATTCTCCAACCTTAGTAGCAGCTTCGATATTTCCGCCATTTTCTAGTTTGAGTTCTTTATCAATTGATGAAGCAGCTACTATAGTAGTTCCCTTTTCATCATCAATGATTTGTGCAAAAATATTTCCATTTGATCGAAACACATTTAATCTTGGTACACTAGCAGTTCCACTGATTTTTTCTCTGACACGAGCATGTCTCGATTTACGTACATCATTTCGAGATACTTTCTTAATCATAGTATAACTCTCCTTTACTAAATTACGTTATGCTGCTTTCTTTCCTTCTTTACGACGAATAATTTCATTTTTATATTTGATACCTTTTCCTTTATATGGTTCAGGTTGTCTTATTTTTCTAATATTTGCAGCAAATTCTCCAACAAGACATTTATCAATTCCCTTAATTGTAAGTTCTGTGTTACTAGCAGATTCTACTGTTAGCCCTACAGGTACTTCTACAATGACAGGATGTGAATAACCGGCTGTTACAGTGATTTTATTTCCACTAACCGCAAAACGATATCCAACACCAACTGCTTCTAATTCTTTTTGATAACCTTCGGTTACTCCAACAATCATGTTTTTGATATTGGCATTTGCTGTTCCATGGAAGTTTTTATACATATCATCACTTCTTGAAACAGTCAGTTCATTCCCATTTACTTGTACTGTAATATGTTCATTAATTTCAGTAGAAAGTTCACCTTTAGGACCTTTTACGGAAACAATATTTTCATTTACAGATACTGTTACATTTTCAGGTATTGTTAATATTCTATTTCCAATACGACTCATACGAATCCTCCTAACCTTTCTACCAAATGTAAGCTAAAACTTCTCCACCTAGGGTTTGTTTTCTTGCTTCTTTGTCTGTCATAATTCCTTTTGAAGTAGACAAAATAGCAATTCCTAAACCATTTAATACTCTAGGCACTTCTTCAGCTTTTGCGTAAACACGTAAACCAGGCTTTGAAATTCTTTTGAGTCCGGTAATGACGCGTTCTTTCTTTTCTCCATATTTTAAATTTAAAACGATAATATTTTGAACAGGATTTTTCTTGATTTTATAGTCAGAGACAAATCCTTCTTCTTTCAATATTCTAGCAATTTCAACTTTGATTTTTGAAGCGGGTACTTCAACCTCTAGATAACGCATTTGATTTGCATTACGAATTCTTGTAAGCATATCTGCGATTGGGTCGTTTACAATTCCCATACTATGTCCTCCCTTCCGTCTTACCAACTAGACTTTTTCACTCCTGGAATTTGTCCTTTGTAAGCTAATTCTCTAAAACAAATACGGCAAATTCCATATTTTTTAAGTACTGCATGAGGTCTTCCACATCTTTCGCAACGTGTATACTCACGTACTTTGAATTTTGGTTTTCTTGATTGTTTTACAATCATACTTTTCTTAGCCATAATATCCTCCTATAATAGTTACTTTTTAAATGGCATACCGAAACCTTTTAAAAGATCATACGCTTCTTCATTTGTTTTTGCTGTTGTTACAAAAACGATATCCATTCCGCGTACTTTCACAACATCATCATATACGATTTCTGAGAAAATCAATTGTTCATTTAAACCAATTGTATAATTTCCTCTACCATCGAACGCTTTATTCGAAAGACCTCTAAAGTCCCTAACACGAGGTAATGTAATACTAATTAATTTATCTAAGAAGTTATACATATTTTCTCCTCTAAGTGTAACTTTACAACCAATGGCTTGACCTTCTCTTACTTTAAATCCGGCAATCGCTTTTTTTGCTTTTGTCGCAACTGGTTTTTGACCTGTAATAATCTCCATGTCTTTCATTGCAGCTTCTAGCATTTTACTGTTTGAAGTTGCATCTCCAACACCCATGTTAACAACGATTTTTTCTAATTTAGGTACTTCCATTACACTTTTATAGCTATACTTTTCTCTCAAACTAGGTATGATGACTGTATTATATTTTTCTTTTAGGCGGTTCATATATACCCTCCTTCCAATTAATCAATGTTAGAATTCGATTTTTTCGATACTCTAATTTTCTTTCCGTTTTTATCAGTAGTATGTCCTATTCTGGTTCCCTTTTTGGTTTTAGGGTCGATAATCATTACATTGGAAGCATGAATTGGTAATTCTACTTCTACAATGCTTCCAGAAGTTTGTCCATTTGGTTTTACATGTTTTTTTGCAACATTGACACCTTCTACAACAACTTTATTGTCAGCACGTAATATTTTTGTAATGTTTCCTTCTTTTCCCTTATCTTTTCCAGAAATAACAACAACTTTATCTCCCGTTTTAAAGTTCATGTTTTCCTCCTTACTGAAACTTATAACACTTCTTTCGCAAGTGATACAATTTTCATAAAATCTAAATCACGTAATTCACGTGCGACTGGTCCAAACACACGAGTTCCAACTGGGCTCTTATCATCCTTAATAATCACACAAGCGTTATCGTCGAACTTAATATAAGACCCATCGTCTCTTCTTAGACCAAATTTGCTTCTAACAATGACAGCTTTTACAACTTTTCCCTTTTTTACTGTACCGTTAGGAGTTGCTTTTTTTACCGTAGCAACAACGATATCTCCAATATTTCCGGTTTTTACTTTGCTTCCACCAAGTACACGAATGACACTTACTTCACGTGCACCTGAATTATCGGCAACTTTTAAACGGCTTTCTTGTTGAACCATAAATTGATCCTCCTCCCAGTTTTATAAAATGACTGCTTTTTCCACGATTTCGACCAAACGGAAATGTTTTGTTTTTGATAATGGTCTTGTTTCTACAATACGCACTCTATCTCCAACTTTCGCTTCGTTTTTTTCATCATGAACAGCATATTTTTTTGAATCTTTTACACGTTTTCCATATAGTGGGTCTTTTTTATAAGTTTCTACTAAAACCGTAATGGTTTTATCTGTTTTATCACTTACAACTGTTCCTACTATTCCACGCTTACTAGTAGTTTCCATTAATTTTCCTCCTTCGCACTTAATTCACGCTCACGTAAGATAGTCTTCATACGAGCTACTAACTTTCTTAATTCATGAATTCTTGAAGGTTTTTCTAAATTTCCAGTAGCTTGGCTAAAACGTAAATTAAATAATTCTTCTTTGCAAGATTCTATTTTTGCAACGATTTCTTCAGTAGACATTTCTCTGATTTCCTTATTTTTCACTTGCCTCACCACTTTCTTTTGTTACAAATTTACATTTGATTGGAAGCTTATGCATCGCAAGACGTAATGCTTCACGTGCAGTTGCTTCATCCACACCTGCAACTTCAAACATAACTTTTCCTTTTTTGACAACGGCAACCCATACTTCTGGTTGTCCTTTACCTTTACCCATACGCGTTTCTAATGGAATTTTCGTTAATGAAAGATGTGGGAAGATATTGATCCATACTTTTCCACCACGTTTCATATAACGTGTCATTGCAACACGGGCTGCTTCAATTTGTTGTTGGGTAATCCAAGCACCTTCCATTGCCATTAAACCATATTCACCAAAGTTTACTTTTGTATTTCCTTTGGCAACACCATCATAACGTAGACGATGTGGTCTTCTATATTTCGTTCTTTTCGGAATGACTGCCATTTGGTTTTACCTCCTTTTCTTTAGAGGCAAGGATTTCTCCTTTATAAATCCATACTTTAACACCAATTTTTCCATAAGTGGTATCGGCTTCTTTATGTGCATAATCTACATCTGCTCTTAAAGTATGTAATGGAATATTTCCTTCTGTATAACCTTCTGTTCTCGCCATATCAGCTCCACCCAAACGTCCTGATACAGAAGTTTTAATTCCTTTTGCTCCTGCCTTCATCGCATTTCTGATTGCTTTCTTTTGTGCAACACGGAATGAAACACGATTTTCAATTTGATGTGCGATATTTTCTGCAACTAAAGCTGCATTGATATCTGGGTTTTTAATTTCCATAATAGAAATTTGAATGTTTTCATTTACCAATTTTGATAATTCATTCTTTAATTTTTCAATTTCATCTCCACCGTGTCCAATAACAACACCTGGTTTTGCAGTGTGGATAATGATGTCTGTTTTTGCTGCGTTTCTTTCAATGACTACATTAGAAACGGATGCATCTTTTAATTTTTTTCCTAAAAACTTACGAATCTTATTATCGTTATTTAAGTATTTCGCGAAATCTTTATTGCCTGCATACCATTTAGATTCCCAAGTTTTGTTGATTCCAATTCTAAGTCCTATCGGACTAACTTTTTGTCCCATCAGTTACCCTCCTTCACTATTTTTCATCACTCACAACAATTGTGATATGACTTGTTCTTTTCTTAATTGGATCCACATGTCCACGTGATCCAAATTTCATTCTTTTCATTGTTTGACCTTCATTTACATATGCTTCTTTGACATATAAAGATTCTTTATCTAAATGTAGGTTATTTTCTGCATTCGCTACTGCAGATTTTAAGACTTTATGACTTAATCTTGCAGCATCTTTATTTAAATTGCTTAAAATTGTGTCAGCTTCTACTACGCTTTTTCCACGTATCAAATCTATAACTAAACGGCACTTGCGAGGTGCGATCCTAAGGGATTTTGCAATCGCTTTTGCTTCCATTTTAGTCCTCCTTCCTGATAATTACTATTTCTTATCTTTGTTATCGCCATGTCCACCAAATTTACGTGTTGGTACGAATTCACCTAATTTATGTCCAACCATATCTTCTGTAACATAAACTGGAATGAATTCTTTACCATTATGAACAGCAAATGTGTGTCCAATAAATTCAGGATAAATTGTTGAACGGCGAGACCATGTTTTAATTACTTCTTTTTTTTCTGAAGCATTTACTTTCTCAACCTTTTTCTTTAGATGTTCATCAATAAAAGGTCCTTTTTTTAAACTTCTAGCCATCTAAACCATCCTTTCACTATTTTTTACGACGACGAACAATTAACTTATCAGAAGCTTTTTTGTTTTGACGTGTCTTATATCCTAATGCAGGTTTACCCCAAGGTGTAACTGGTCCTTTACGTCCGACAGGCGCACGACCTTCACCACCACCATGAGGGTGATCATTAGGGTTCATAACAGATCCACGAACTGTAGGACGAATTCCCATATGTCTTTTACGTCCTGCTTTACCAATGTTTACAAGTTCATGATCGGCATTTCCAACTTCACCAACGGTTGCTCTACAAGTACTTAACACTTTACGAACTTCTCCACTAGTAAGTCTTAACAATGTATATTTTCCTTCACGTCCTAATATTTGAACGCTAGAACCTGCTGAGCGGGCTAATTCTCCACCTTTACCAGCTTTTAATTCTACATTATGAACCATTGTTCCTTCTGGAATGTTTTCTAAAGGTAATGCATTACCAACTTTGATATCGGCATTTACACCACTTTCAATCTTCATTCCAACTTCTAATCCTTTTGGAGCTAAGATATATCTTTTTTCTCCATCGGCATAGGTTATTAAAGCAATGTTAGCAGTTCTGTTTGGATCGTATTCGATAGAGGTAACTGTTCCAACCACACCATCTTTGTTTCGTTTGAAATCAATGATACGGTATTTTCTTTTTTCTCCACCACCACGGTGTCTTACAGTCACTTTACCTTGATTATTACGACCACCATTTTTCTTTAATGTAACAACCAATGACTTTTCAGGAGTGGTTTTTGTGATTTCTTCATAAGTTAATTTTGTCATACCACGTGTTCCTGGAGTATTTGGTTTATAACTTTTAATCGCCATATATATCCTCCTTTAGATTAGTTCAGTTCAATTGAACTTCCTTCTCTTAATTTAACAATTGCTTTTTTCACTTTATTTGTTTTCCCAGCATAACGTCCAACTCTTTTTTTCTTAGGTTTTACATTTACTGTATTGACACTTTCAACCTTTACATCGAAGATACTTTCGATTGCTTGTTTGATTTGTGATTTATTTGCTTTTACATCGACACTGAATGTCATTGTATTTTGGTTTTGTGCTAAATTTGCACTTTTTTCTGTAATAATTGGTGCCTTAATAATATCTCTATAGTTATTCATTAAACAAGCACCTCCTCTATTTGTTTGATTGCTGCTTCTGTCACAATCATATTGTCTGCAGAAACAATATCTAATGTATTAATTTCATTTACTTCTAACAAAATTACATTGTTTAGATTACGAGTTGCTAAAATCATATTTTCGTCAATTTGATCTACAACGATTAATACATTTTTTTCTACTTTTAAATCATTCAAGAAAGCTTTTGCTTCTTTGGTCTTACCAGTTTCAAAATGAATATTATCTACAATAATTAATTCACTATTGATTGTCTTATAAGCCAAAGCTGATTTTAAAGCAAGTCTTCTTTCTTTACGATTCATCTTTTTGTCATAACTTCTATTATGTGGTCCAAATACGATACCACCGTGATACCATTGTGCTGCACGGATACTTCCTTGTCTTGCACGTCCAGTACCTTTTTGACGCCATGGTTTTCTTCCACCACCGCTTACTTCACTACGTGTTTTGGTTTCATGAGTACCTTGTCTCATGGAATTTCTTGCTAATGTAATCGCATCATATAAAACGGCATCGTTTGGTACAATTCCCCAAACTTCTTCGTTCAATGAAATGTCGTTCACTTTTTCACCCTTAACATTTAATACAGACATTTTTTTCATATTATTGCCTCCCTACTAATTTTCTTCTACAGTTTCTGTAGCTTCTTCTGTTGTTTCTTCAGCAGTTTCTACTACTTCTTCTGTACTTTCTTCAGTAGATTCCAATGTTGTTTCTTCGGCTACTTCAGTTACCTCTTCAGGAATTTCTGTTACATAAGAATTTAATTCTTCTGTTTCTCTTACTTTCCCTGGATTTTTCACAGCAGTTTTGATTACTACTAATGATTTTTTAGGTCCTGGAACATTTCCTTTTACTAAGATTACATTATTTTCTACATCTACCATAACGATTTCAAGATTTTGAATTGTTACAGTTAACGTACCCATATGTCCTGGTAATTTTTTACCTTTGAAAACACGCATTGGTCTCATTGTACCCATTGAACCTGGTCCTCTATGATAGTGTGAACCATGTCCCATAGGTCCTCTTGATTGTCCATGTCTTTTAATAACACCTTGGAACCCTTTTCCTTTTGTAGTTCCTGTTACATCAACAACTTCTCCTTCAGTAAAGATATCTGCTTTTACTTCTTGTCCTAAAGAATAGTTATTTACATCTACACCCCTAATTTCTCTAAAGAAGCGCTTAGGTGTAGTATTTGCTTTGTTGGTAATTCCCATAGATGCTTTTGTTGCCAATTTTTCTCTTTTCGTATCAAAACCAAGTTGAATTGCTTCGTAACCATCATTTTCGTTAGTCTTAATTTGTGTTACCACATTTGGTTCCACTTTGATGACAGTTACTGGAATCAATTTACCTGATTTTGTGAATACTTGGGTCATACCTTCTTTAATACCTAAGATTCCTTTCATAACTTTTCCTCCTTAAATTATAATTTGATTTGAATATCAACACCGCTTGGAATTTCTAGATGTGTTAATGCATCTACTGTTTCCTTGCTTGGATTGTTGATTACAATAAGTCTCTTGTGTGTTCTTTTCTCAAATTGTTCTCTTGAGTCTTTGTATTTGTGTACTGCTCTTAAGATGGTGATTTTTTCAACTTCTGTTGGTAGTGGAATTGGTCCACTAATGCTACCACCTGTTCTTTTTACAGTTTCCACAATTTTAGCACAAGCAACATCCAAACTTTTGTGTTCAAATGCCTTTAATTTGATACTAACTTTTGTTGCAGCCATATTGTATCCTCCCTTCGCCTATATCCAGTATAGACTAGCTCCGTGTAAAAACCTGATATTGAGATTAAATTTTCTAACAACTTAACCTGGCGTATCAGCAACCTCACACATCAATGCTCGCCACACATTCATAATTATACAAGAATATTATATGAAATGCAAGTAAAATTTAGACTTTTGTACAAAAAATTTTGCGAAAAGGAAATGTAAAGAAAAAACATATGTGTTTGCATACGTTTCAATAATTATTTATAAATCTTAGTTGGAGCAGCTTCTTCCTCTTTTTCATTTGCATAATAAGCACATAAATTATTATATAATTCCATAAATCTAAAATTAAAAGGATTATATGTGCTGCCACTATTTCTAAAACGAATAGAATAAGTCATATACATAGTATTTTCTGGTCTATTTTTGATAAACTCCAATTGCAAATTACCATCATCTAATCTTCTTATATTTAATACACTCGCAATTTCGCTCATATCCTCATCTGAATGCCAAGAAACAGTCCCATTATTAACCAACGGATAATCTCTATAAGAATCTTCTTTTCTTCGATCTTCGACTGTACTATTATCATCGCTATCAAATGCCGAGTAATTAATGATTTTAGAATATAATCGATTAAATGATTCAAATAGAAAAGGATCTTCTTTATTAATAACAAAATAAATAGGATCTCCCTTTTCAAATAGTTCCATTCGTGTCATTACGGGTTTAAAATACAAATCTCCATTTCCACCAAATATGATTTCGAATTTATTTACATCATTTGCTATTTTTATGATAGGTGCTCCCCATTCACGGTTGTTTTTTTCTACTTTTAACATGATATCCCCCATTCATTATTATAACACACCTTTCTACATTCCACTCAATTATTTATTGATATTTTTGATTTAATTTCTTTTCATATTTCTCTAATAACAACATAGCTCTTTCTAAGTTATTCTCTATATCTTTTAAACTTGTAACCTTATATAATGATTCTAACTCATTCACTACCTCTTTTGGTAAATGCGTAGATATATGACAAAGCACATAATCATAATGTCTTGGTGTATAAATGAGTCTAGCAATCGTAACCAGTGGATTGACCACATTTTCTATATATTTCGCATATGCTTCTAAATATTGGTTTCGCTTGATATATTTTTTAACTCTGCTACTTTGTAAAATTCTATTTTTATTTTGTTCAAATACATATTTGATTTCTTCTAAATCAATTTGAAAATCCTTAAACGTAATAATATTCGCTTTGTCAAAAAGAATAAACGGTAATTCTGCAATATCATCTCTGACATAGCAAGTAACATCATACCCTCTGATCTCATGAGACTGGATACAAATATCTAATGTCAAATATTCAGAAGTATTAGATAAAAGAATATTACTTTGGGCAATATCAGTTCTAATGTCATCTACTCTAGAATCAATGGTTCCTATTTTCTTCAATTCTTCTATACACTCATATAAAAATATTTCTTGATATTCTTTATCTACATCAAACCAAAAATCAATATCCGAATACTCATCAACTCTATTTATCCCATCAGCCCCCTCTAACCACATAGCATTCACATAAGGTTTATTTTCGCTAAATTCTTTTACAAATTGAATGACTTCATTTCTACTTATCATACGCTTCACTCCTACTATCAGTATAACAACTAAATCATGTAAATCCTATAGTAATTATATACAAAACGAATTATTGTATTTCATACGCAATAATGTATTTCCCCTTTTTTATATAGATTTCTTTATTTCATCTAATAATTGATACAAAATATTTTGATTTTCAATTTTTGTAATTGCGAAACATTTCTTTCCCAAATCTTTAAAGGAAGCTCCAGAGTGGTATAGTATTTTATCATCTAATATAATAAATCGATCATGGAACTTTTTACTATGAAATATTTCTATATTGCTATACTGTTCTTTATATTTATTCATATCTAACCTATTATAATCGCTTGTAATAATAGATACCTTCAATTCCAAAAAGGATATAATGTCCAATATTGTTTTATCTAAATAGTTATCAATAATGATAATTTTATTTTTAGCTTCTTTTAAAATATCTACAAGCAATGAATAAGCATCATAAATTTGTCCCTCGAAGAAAATATGATGATTTATCTTAACATCTAACTTATCAAATATTTGATTAAATTTATTATCATAATCAATCAGTTTTGTTTCAATATTAGAAATACGAGTAGAATAATCATTTTGTGAAATGTACTTGCGCATCATCACAAATGCATCCATTATGGCAATACTAACTTGTTCGGCAATTGGTGTTCTCAATATAGTAGCTAACATTGCTACCCCTTGTTCCGTAAAAGCATATGGCATGTATTTAGAATATTTGCCCTGTTCTAATTTTAAGGTTTCAATTTGAAACCTTAAAATACTATAATATTCTTCTTTATTAAGTTGAAACATGAATCTTTCGGGAAATCTATTGATATGTCTTTTAACAGCCAAATTTATAGTTTTGGTCCCATTAGCACACCCATAGAGTTTTGCTAAATCGCTATCTAACATCACTTGTTTGCCTCTAATTTCATAAATCATGTCTTCTATTTTAGCATCCATTGTTTCTAACATTTTGAAATCATCTCCTACTATAAAATACGAGATAATTTTTCAATTTCCTTTTACTCCCAAAACGAATAACATAAATATGTACAGATAATTTTCTATCTAAATCACATATCCCACTACATGTTACATTATAATTCTACATCTATGGTATGTTACAATAAAAGAAAAACTGTTATCTTAATTTCAGAAAGGAGAAATGATATGAACCAAGAAAAAATTGGAAGATTTTTAGCAGACTTACGAAAACAAAAAAATTTAACCCAAAAAGAATTTGCTGATAGACTAGGTGTAACTGACAAAACAGTATCTAGATGGGAAAATGGACACTATCTACCTGATATATCTTTATTTAATGATATTTGCTCCATCTTAGAAATCGATGTATCCGAGCTATTAAAAGGAGAAAAAATGAAAGAAAATATAAATAAGAAAGAAGTGGATAACATAACAATGAATTTAGTAAAAATTTCAAACGAAAAAATAAAACAAAATAAAAAGAAAACAATTATTATAAGTGCTATTATTATTCTACTATTAACTATATCCTTTATAATTCTAATTTTAAATAAAAAGAGCACCCAAAGCAGTAGAACACAACCAAATACGGAAGCCCACTTTCCAATGAAAATAGCATACATAGAAAAAGAAGATGGATGGGTATGTAGTTTCAAAATTGAATATCTACAAAACATTGAAATGCCATATTCCTATTACTATGACTGTGATAACTTCAAATATAAAGAACTATATGGCTTTGAAGCAACTGGGACAGAAGCAGATGAAGGTGGAACATTCACTTATATTGCAGGCACAAATCACCCTTCATATGGTTTCAACAGAGATTACAGAAATGACTTAACAGCTATAAGTACATTTTTCCAAGAAAAGAATTTTACAAGAAGTATTACAACAGAAGATTTAAATGACCTAAAACTAGATTATATCAACAAAGAAGAGATTTTAACACTATATAATCAAGCAATTACATCTAAAACAATTGATACCTATGGAAATTACCCTAATATGGCGGAAACTTACCTGACAACTTCAATGACAAAAAACGGTTACACATGGTATCTTGGATTTTTATCCGCTAGAGGAAATATTCAATATGTTTATTTAGATGTACAAATTGAAACAGAATATCTATCTGATTTAGTCAAGCAAGGAAATGCTACAAAAGAACAACTCGAAATGATAGATAATATCAGGTTTATAAAAGAACAGATTCTAAAAATACAAAAATTCAAATTACCGGAAAATTTAAATACAACACATCCTTATACTTTTCTAAAAGAAAATATGGATAAGATCAATAAAGTAGAACTAGGTTACGAACACTATTAAAATAAGCATATTCACTTTTTTCTATCTTTTTTTATAATTTTCTTATATAATATAAACAAGAACTTTATCCATAAGTTAGAAAAGGGGCGAGAAAATGATTGCACTAATTACAGGCGGTAGTTCAGGGATTGGATTATCCATCGCAAAACGATTACATCAACTTGGGTATGACATTATACTAGTTGCAAGAGATATTGAAAAATTAGAAAAAGCAAAAAAAGAAATTGGAGAAAAAACAGAAGTAATTGCTCTTGACATTTCAACACTTAAAAGCTGTAAAGAACTATACAAACAAGTCAAAGAAAAAGACATTGATATTGTAGTAAACAGTGCCGGTTTTGGGATGCATGGCAAATTTCTAGAACAAAATATGGAAGAACAATTGGATATGATAGACCTTAATGTCAAATCAACACAAATATTGACAAAATTATTTCTTCAAGATTTCAAAGAAAAAAATCACGGCTATATTCTAAATATCGCATCCACTGCAGCATTTTCACCAGGACCTCTAATGGCATGTTACTTTGCATCCAAAGCATACGTATTAAGATTAACAGAAGCAATTGCAGAAGAAATCAAACAAGAAAAAAGTAGAGTATATGTCGGTTGTTTATGTCCTGGTCCAGTGGATACTCACTTTAATGATAAATTAGGTGTCAAGTTTGCTAAAGCACAGAACAGTGATGAATTAGCTGCATATGCTGTACAAAAAATGTTTCAAAGAAAACTTGTCATTATCCCAACATTCAATCACAAACTAAATGCTATTCTAAATAAATTTGTACCAACTAAAATACTATTAAAAGCAAACTATAACGTTCAAATCAAAAAAATAAATAATGCAAAAAAGAATAAGTAAAACGCTTATTCTTTATTAATATATAACATAATTCCAACACCAATTGTCATGACACCAATTCCACCTAATATAAAACTAAATTCAATCCATAATAGAAAAGCAATTATAATTAATAAAAATCCAGTGATTAAAAATCGTTTGAATAACGCAATATTTTTCATGTTACTCCTCCGGTTCAGAAGAGGACAAATTGATATCATAAACATGCCCTGGTTTTCTTTTTTCAGGTGGCAACGGAGTAAATACTTTTTCACCCCAATGACGTAACATATATTCTTTCATATTTTTTTGGACAGGTAGTTCTGTGTCTTCAAAAGGAACACGAACAGTCGGAAACATCTCCGATAAACGATAACGAAGTGGATGCAAAGGACTTCTATAGGTCCATGTCAAATCATCCCCTATATATTTGGATTTTTGATTTAAAAATCCATACAATTTCGCATTTCCCCGATACCAATACTTCAGTGGTATTGGATTGATATGCATATTTTCAAAAAATATAATAATCGGCATCAGTAAAGAATTCACTAATCTTAAAGGTAAATCCATAATCGTAGATTTAGCCATATGATCATAAATAAATACATCAATGAATATACCATCACAATCAGTACAACGATTTGGCAACAATTTATTGACCTCTTTGATATATGTGTTCTTTTTACGTATTTTCATATAGGGCCATGTGACATCATATTTTTTATTTTTTTCAAAACAATGAAACGTATATTTCTCTTTATCCAAATCTTTTTCCAAAGCCTTGATAAATTTTTTATACTCACTACGCATCATAGCAATATCCATATCATCATCCCATGGAATAAATCCTTGATAAAGATAGGCACCTATCGTAGACCCACCTGTTAAACAATACTCAATGTTATTTTTTTTACACACTTCATCAATATCCTTCATCATATCCATTAGAGCAAGTTGAACATCCCTTACCATAATTTTTGTTCCATCTTTTTTTTCTTTTAATAAAAACTCTCCAAAATCTTCACGATTATACATAGAATCACTTCCCACTCTCATTCGTTGCAAGTAGCGCTTCAAAAATATCAATGTCAACAGGTGTAGTTATTTTCATATTTCGCTCAGAACCAATGGAAAAGTGAATCGTCTCTCCTAAGCAAATCATTAAATCACAAGTAGCTACTGTCTTCTCAATATGTTGTTTTTCAGCTTGCTCATGTGCCCAAAGTAACTTACCTAAAGGATAAGTATGTGGTGTTTGTGTCCTTTTCAAATTATTTCTTTCTAAATAATGATGAGATGTCTGTTGATCCTCTGTTTCCACAATTACTTCATTACATGGAATTACCGCAATCGCGGATCCTTTCTCACGACAAGTGACAATTGAGTCAGAAATAATCTCCTGTGTAACAAGAGCACGATTTCCATCATGCACAAGAACAACATCATCTAAACTACAATGTTTTGCAAGTTCATCTAAGGCAAGCTTTATGGATAATTGTCCATTATTTCCTTCTCCACCAGATACAATCCATTTTGCTTTTGTAATCCCATATTGTTTGACATATGCTTCCATAATTTTTTCCCAACCATTTAAGCATGAAATCACAATTGCATCGATATTAGGATGATTCTGAAAAGCTTCCAAAGTATATATAATTAATGGTTTATTTTTGATTGGCATAAACTGTTTCGGTACTTCTTGATGCATCCTAGATCCTTTCCCTGCCGCAGTAATTAGCGCTACATTCATAATAACTCCCTCACTTTTTATATAATAAGTATACCATATATTTACAAAAATAAAAAGTAAGATAGTCTCTTACTTTACAAATGGTATTAATGCCATGAAACGAGCTTTTTTTACTTCGTTTGCAATATGTCTTTGATGTTTTGAACAAGCTCCAGTGATTCTTCTTGGTAAAATCTTACCTTTATCCCCACTGATATATTTTCTCATAATTTCTGCATCTTTATAGTCTACTGATTTCCCAGCACACATTTGACATATTTTCTTCTTTTTTCTATAAAATTCTGCCATAGTATCCTCCTTTTAGTCTAGGAAGTCATCATCGATAGAAACACTATCACCAAAGTCTGCAAATGGATCATTTTCTACACTGACATCATTTACAGGTGCATTTTGGTAATCATAAGGACTTACAGGTTCAGTTGGTACTGGATTGCTATAACTATCTCCACCTGCATTATATGCAGCCCTTTGTGCTTTACTTTCAATAAAGTGGAATTGATCTAATACAACATCGGTTGTATATCTTTTATTTCCATCTTTATCATCATAACTTCCTGTTTGCAATCTACCTTCGATTGCGATTTGATTTCCTTTATCAAAATAGTTACAAATTGTTTCAGCTTGTTTTCTCCAAGCCACAATGTTAATAAAATCTGCTTCTCTTTGTCCATCTTGGTTGCTAAAAGCTCTATTTACTGCAATTGAAAATCTTGTAAATGGTACATTTGATGGTGTATATCTTAATTCTGGCTTTGCAGTAAATCTTCCAATCAACATTACTCGGTTCATAATAATACCTCTCTTTATTTTTCTAGTTTTGTAATGAGATGGCGTACAACATCATTACTGATTAAAGCCAAACGGTCAAATTCCTTGATTGCTTTATCATCATTAGCTTCCACTTCATATACATAATAGTATCCACTTTTGAATTTTTTGATTTCATAAGCAAATTCTCTTTGACCCATGTCTTTTTGTTCTGTTATAGTAGCACCATTGTCAGTTAATACTTTTCCAAAGTTCTCAATCACTTTTTTAATTTCGTCTTCACTTAACGTTGGTCTTACAATAAACATAATTTCATAACTGTTCATTCTTGCACCTCCTTTTGGTCTAATCGGCTTCTACTTGAAGCAAGGAGTAAATTCATACTCGCTATAAATTATAACAAAAAAGCCTTGTCATGTAAAGCCTTTTTCTAATTATATGTATTTATTATTCTATTATGATTTTTTAATAAGATTGTTCTTTCAAACTATTTTATCAAAAAAACAAAAGACATTACTATTTGTATGAAAAAATCTAAATTATCTTTTGTATATGATGTTTTTATAAATAATTCATTTATTATACCCCATCATGCCAATTTTTCATTCCTTTTTTTCTCATTATCAAATCAATTATCCCCCCTTTGGTTTTAACTTTTGGTCGAACACCATATGTAGGAGAATGTAGTTCACTTACAGAGCAAGGTTCAAGGCTTCCTAATCTGTGTTCAGACCTCTCATATCTAGCTCTTTTTTCAGTTTCAATCATATTATTTATTTCCCCATATACCTTTTTTTTCTCCATAAATTCACTACCTTCCTATAATAAAGTTGCTATTTTATTTAATCATTTGATTTTCCAAATAACCTTAATAAATCTAAGAAAATGTTAATAAAATCTAGATATAATTCCAATGCACCTATGATTGCTAAATTATCCTCATTTTCAAAGTTGTAACTTAATAGCTTAATTTTTTGAATATCATAAGCTGTAAATCCTAAGAATATAACTACACTAATACAAGAAATGACGATATCAAATGTTTCACTTCCAATAAAATAATTGACAATAATACAAATGATAATTCCAATCAAACCCATCAATAAAAAGGTACTAATTTTAGTCAAATCCAACTTTGTAAAATGCCCAAATAACGCAAACATTCCAAATAAAATAGCCGCGATTAAGAATACAAACATAATAGATTCTAACGCAAATGCAACAAAGATAGAAGCAAATGTTAACCCTGTTACAAAAGAATATAACAAAAACATAATCTTAGCTGTCATTGGATTCATTTTACGAACACGAGCGGAAAGCACAATTACTAAAACAAACTCTGCAATAATTAAGAAAAAATACATGTTATTAGAGAATATATTATATAGCATATTCTCTTGTGTAGAAACATAATAACCTGTTCCAAATGTAACAACAAGACCTAAAAACATCCATAAAAACACTTTTGACATAACTTTACTAATTTCCATGTCGATCCTCCTTATTTTTAATATATACAATAGTATGTAAAATCATTACAATTGAAGGCATTATACATTAAAACGGAAATGACAAATATCGCCGTCATTCATGATATATTCCTTCCCCTCTAACCGCATACGTCCTGCTTCTTTTACTTTTACTTCTGATTCATATTTTTCTAAGTCTTCATAACTCATTACCTCAGCACGTATAAATCCACGTTCAAAATCACTATGAATAATTCCTGCACATTCTGGTGCTTTCATTCCTTTACGGAAAGTCCAAGCCTTGCACTCATCAGATCCGGCCGTAAAGTAAGTGGCAAGTCCTAATAATGAATAAGTCGCATGAATCAATTGATCCAGACCACTCTCTTTAATTCCCAAATCATTTAAAAAATTTATTTTATCATCCTCATTTAATTCAGCCAATTCCGACTCCATTTTCGCACATACTGTAATTACCTTGGCATTTTCTTTAGCCGCATATTCCTTGACTTGATCTACATAAGGATTTCCATCTGCTAATAAATCTTCTTCACTGACATTTGCCATATAAACAATTGGTTTTAATGTAAGCAAATTAAATGGTTTCATCAATTTGAGTTCTTCTTCTTCAAACGATACTTGTCTTAATGGAATATTTTGTTCTAAGTTCTCTTTAATTTTCGTAAGCACTTCTACTTCAAATTTTGTTTCTTTATCCTTTGTCATGGTTGCTTTTTTTCCAATTCGGTTAAAACGGTTTTCGATAATTTCTAAATCTGCTAACATAAGTTCCACATTGATAATCTCAATATCACGAATAGGATCTACATCACCTTCAACATGGATAATATTTTTATCACAAAAACAACGAACTACTTCACAAATCGCATCTACTTCACGAATATGGCTTAAAAATTTATTTCCCAAACCTTCCCCAGTAGAAGCACCTTTCACAAGCCCCGCAATATCTGTAAATTCAAAAGTAGTCGGAATGGTTCTTTCAGGATGATATAAATTTTCCAAAAACTCTAATCGTTTATCTGGTACCGTAACTACACCCACATTGGGATCAATCGTTGCGAATGGATAATTAGCTGCCAATATATTTTTTTTGGTAATCGCATTAAATAATGTCGATTTCCCTACATTTGGAAGTCCTACAATTCCCGCTGTTAAACTCATACATTCCACTCCTTTACAATGTAATATAAGTACCTATTCCAATCGGAATACCAATCACATACCATAATACAATTAACAATAGCCATATACCCGCAATCATAAGAATACAAGGCCATAATAATTTTAACGTACCAAATACACTAATCTGATGATTCTCATCTGTCTTATATTTTTCCATAAACGCAAGCATAATCATGAAATAAATAAACATAGGTGTAATCGATTTTCCAATTCCATCTGCTACTTTAAAGATAAATTGGGTAAATCCAGGTGTAATATTAGAGCGCATAAAGAGTGGTATCACAGTTGGATACAAGAGTGTCCATTTATCCATTGTACTGGGTAACAAAATACTCATTAAAATGACAACAACAAAGAAAACCACAATCAATATAATACCCGAAAATTCCACACCATTTAAGAATTCTACTAACCTGCAAGCAACGACAGTTCCCAAATTAGACCAGTCTAAAATCGCGAGCATTTGTGAGGCAAAAAATGTAAGTACAAAAAGGAAGCCTAAATTTTCAAAATTCTTTGACAATCCTAAACTGAATTCGCTACCATTCTTAATATTTCCCGATACTTTTCCATAAATATATCCAAATATGATGAATAAGAATGTAATAATGAGAACTAAACCATTTCCAAATGGAGAATTTGGTCCTAACAATTGATCCATATATCTTACAGCGCTTTTATCTAGTAAAATACCTGCCATTGGAGACTTTAATGGTAAAATCATGTAAATAACAAATATAATATAACAAATTCCAAAACCAAGAGAAGCAATCATCGCCTTTTTAGATGTAGTAAGTTCCTCTTCCTCTGTTGTATGTTTAATAGATAATTTTGGTACCAAAAATTTATTAATGATAAATGTAGATAAAATAGAAATCACCAATGTAGATACAATCATGATATATAAATTAGAAAATAAACTATATTTATAATTTGGATCTACGGTTAATTGTGCCGAACTCTGAGAAGCCATTCCGATCAAATGGTCATTGTAATTGAATATGATACCTGTTCCATATCCTAATGTAATTCCCAAATATAACGTTAGAATTCCTAATACAGGATTTTTTCCAATATATTTATACATAACACCAATTAAAGGTATTAAAAAGATATAGCTATAATCTCCCATAATGGTACTTATGATTCCAAGCAAAATCGTAATATAAATGACCAAGTTGATTTTTACTTTACGAAGTGGTGCAAATAAAACTTTTAAAAACCCACTTTTTTCACAAATACCAATTCCAATTAAAGAAATAATTAAATAAACCAAGGGTTCTAATAATTTAAAATTAGAAACCGCATTTCCAATAATAAATTGAAATCCTTCTACACTGAACACATTCTTAACCGTTACCAAAGATGACTCTAAAGTTCCATTGGCAATAGTCGTCTGAGACCCTTCTATTTCCAACATAGAAAATAGAAAACTAAGAAACGCGATTGCAAGTGTCATCAAACCAATTACAAGAACCGGACCTTTCTTTCGATCTTTTTTTTCTTTTCTTCTCGCCATAATACCTCCTAATAGGTAATTACCTTTTTCAACTTTTTGTTGAATTCAATACGTGGAATCATAACACTTCTTCCACACTTGACACATTTAATTTTAATATCCGCACCTACACGAATAATTTCCCATTCATTGGTTCCACATGGATGTGGTTTTTTCATAATCACAATACTCCCCAATTTATAATCCATGAAGATCCTCCTTTATGATTCTTTGACATCAATAATTTCTAAAATACGATTTAAATCGGCAACAGAAATAAATGAAATTTCTATTTTTTTATCACGCACTTTTACCTTAGCATCTAATTTTTCACTTAATAAATCTTCTACATACTTAAATTCTTTTGCTTCAGGTTGTTTTCTCTTTTGGATTTTAACTGTTCTTTCAAATTCATTCGAATCGGTTAAAGATTCTATTTCCCGAACAGAAAATTTTTCATTCACAATTTTATCTGCCATCTCACGCATTTGATTTTCATCATTGAATTTACTTAAGACACGCGCATGTCCCATCGTAAGCTTAGAATCATTCACCATATCTTGAATATCTTTTGGTAAACGAAGTAATCCTAATAGATTCGTAATATGGCTTCTACTTTTTCCAACTTTTAATGCAAGTTCTTCTTGCGTAATGCCTAATTTTTCAATCATTAATTTATAGGCATTTGCTTCTTCAATCGCACTTAAATTTTCACGTTGTAAATTTTCTAATAAGGCAATTTCCATCATTTGTTCATCTGTAAAACTACGAATAATGGCTGGTACTTTCTCTAAACCCGCTAATTTACTTGCTCGAACACGTCGTTCTCCTGCAATGATTTCATATCCCTTGATACTTTTTTTCACGATAATTGGTTGAAATACACCATGCTCTTTAATCGAATCAGATAATTCTTTTAAAGCATTTTCATCAAACACTTTACGAGGTTGATATGGATTGGCACGTAAATCATCAATATTCAATTCTACAATTTCCTCATTGGTTGCTGTTTCATATATGGTACGTTCTATTGTATCTACATCTAAATTTTCATTATTAAATAACTGTTCTAGCCCACGCCCTAATGCTCTTTTTTTAGTTTCCATTTCGTTCAATCACTTCCTTTGCTAAATTGAGATATGCTTCTGTTCCACGACTTTGTGGATCATATGAAATAATTGGCTTCCCATGACTTGGTGCTTCTGACAAACGAACGAGTCTAGGAATAATGGTATCGTATACTTTTTCTCTAAAATAACTCTTGATATCTTCTACCACTTCAAGTCCTAGATTGGTTCTACTATCTAACATGGTTAATAAAACACCTTCGATATTCAATGTTGGATTTAAGTTTTTTTGGGCCAACATAATGGTATTTAATAGTTGCATAATTCCCTCTAGGGCAAAAAATTCGCATTGTACGGGAATAATAACAGAATCAGACGCAGTTAATGCATTTGTTGTTAAAATTCCTAAGGATGGTGGACAATCAATAATGATATAATCGAATAAATCTTTTGTTTGATCTAAGTATTTCTTTAATTGTGCACCCCTTGTAAAGTCAGGATCCATTTTACTTTTTTCCATTAATTCAAAATCCACACCTGCTAAATTAATGGTTGCAGGAATTACAAATAAATTCTTAAATTTTGTTTTGATAATTACTTCTTTTAAAGTTGCTTCATCTTTTAATAATTCATAAATACTTTTGTCGTAATCGGTTTTGCCAATTCCAACTCCTGTTGTAGAATTTCCTTGTGGGTCTAAATCGACTAGTAAAACTTTCTTTTTTAGTACACCCAAAGAGGCTGCCAAATTGATACTAGATGTTGTTTTTCCAACGCCACCTTTTTGATTGACCAAAGCAATTATTTTCCCCATATAAATCACCATTTTCTTGACTACATAATCTAACATATATTTTATCACATATTGGTCGATTTTGCTATCTATTTTTCTTTTTACAGGTAAGAGAAATTTCTAAAGTACTATTTTTAGTCTAATTTATAAGGTTTTATGAGATATGAAATAACAAATTACAATTGATACATGATATAGACTATTTCGTTCCGATTTTGCAAATTTTCAAAATTTGTTCGATATAATGGTCTCTGGAAGGGGATCAATATGATGTATAAACGACTCAGAGATTTACGTGAAGACAGAGATCTGAAACAAAAAGATATTGCCGATTTCCTTAATATATCACAACGTGGGTACTCCCATTATGAGACTGGCAATAACGACATTCCAACTGAAATATTAATCAGACTCGCTGATTTTTATGAAACAAGTGTGGATTACCTTCTAGGAAGAACAAACAACAAGAATAAAAGGGAAAAACAAAAAAATTAGGGAAATTAACCCCTAATTTTATTTTTCGTCATCAATACACAATTGTTCTAAAACCTTTACTTTTCCTTGAAATAAATATTCTCTGTCGAATTCTTCTGCGTATGGTGGATTCCAATACAAAGCAGCTTCTTGGTACATTTATTCTACGCATAATTCTCTGCTTGGAAGCCAGTAATCATTGGAACAAAATAATTCTCCATCCAATGATACACGAAACAATTTAAGCTTACAGTTTTTCCCTAATTGCTTTTTCCAATGTGTTAGACCATTTTCATCACAAAACCAAAGAGAGTGTAATCGACTAGGCAATTGTGAACAATGTTCTGCTCTGTATCTTTCTAAAGCAAGTTCTCTATTATAAATACTCATTTCTAAAATTAATCTGCGTGCCCTCTCTGCCACGCTTTTTAAATATTTTAAATCTTGATTTTCAAAACCATCATTTAAGCATTTTTCAATTATGGAATCAAAAGCTACTAATTCACCATCTTTGCAGATAACACTTGTGGTAAATCTTGTAATATGGTGCAAAAATAACTTCGAAAACCATCATCTACAACTATTTCCTTTCCAACTTGCCATATATCATTGTAGTATCTGCCTCTATGATAATGAAACATCTCCTTATTGTGAACTTTCATTTTATAATCCCCCTTTTTCTAAGGAGATAGTTTATCATTACTTTCAATTCTTATCAAATTGAAAAGAAGACTATTCATCTTCTTCCAATTTTTGCTTTAATTCCTCTTTATTCATTTTATAATATCCAGAAATTCCTTTTTCCTTTGCAAGTTCTTTTAATTCACTTAAAGATAAATCTTCTAAACTTGCCTCTTTAAAATTACTATAATCTACTTCCAAATCTTGATCAGGCATACAACCATTTTCTACTAAATAATCAATCTGTTCCTTGGTTAATGTTTCATGCTCTAATAAAGATTCAGCAATTAAATCTAATAACTTCTTATTTTCGGAAATTGTTTTCTTCGTAATATCATAACATTCATTAATAATTTTTCTTTGTTCTTGGTCAATTTCAAATGCAACTTGACCAGAGAAATTACGACTCTTATTATAATCTCTACCTAAGAATACACTAGATTCTTGATGTTCAAACTGCACAGGCCCTAAATCACTCATACCAAATTCGGTAATCATGGCACGCGCAATTTTAGTCGCTCTTTCTAAATCGTTTTGTGCTCCCGTAGTCATTTCATCGAATACAAGTTCTTCAGCAACACGTCCACCTAATAAACCACTGATTTGATCCAATAATTCTTTTTTTGTTGATAAATACGTCTCTTCTTTTGGTTGCATCATATTGTATCCACCTGCCGCACCACGTGGAATAATCGTTATCTTTTGAACTTCGTTCGCACCATCTAACTTAATTCCCATAACTGCATGCCCAGCTTCATGATATGCAACTATCTTACGCTCACGTTCCGTATATTTGTGACTCTTTTTCGCAGGACCCATGAGTACACGGTCATGTGCTTCATCAATTTCAGACATCGTAATTGCATCTTTATTTCTTCTTACTGCAAGTAATGCAGCTTCATTTAATAAGTTCTCCAAATCAGCTCCGCTCATACCAACAGTTCTTCTTGCAATATGAGATAATTTAACGTCCTTAGCAAAAATCTTATTTGCTGCATGTACTTCTAAGATTTCCTCTCTTCCCTTTACATCAGGTAGTGCGACAGTTACTTGACGGTCGAAACGTCCAGGTCTTAACAAGGCAGGATCTAGTACGTCTGGTCGGTTGGTAGCTGCAATAATGATAATACCTTCATTTGCTCCAAAACCATCCATTTCTGTTAATAATTGGTTTAATGTTTGTTCACGTTCATCGTGTCCTCCACCTAAACCAGCACCTCTTTGACGTCCAACTGCATCGATTTCATCAATAAAGATTAAACATGGAGCATTGTGTTTTGCTTGTTTAAACATATCACGCACACGAGAAGCACCAACACCGACAAATAATTCAACGAAGTCTGAACCACTAATATAATAGAATGGTACATTTGCTTCTCCTGCTACAGCACGCGCTAATAATGTTTTACCAGTCCCTGGAGGACCTACTAATAAAACACCTTTTGGAATTCTAGCACCCAATCTTTGGAATTTTTTCGGATTTTTTAAGAAATCAATTAATTCTTGAACTTCTTCTTTCTCTTCTGTTAAGCCAGCTACTTGTTTAAATGTTACTTTTCTACTATCCTCATTCAAACGCGCTCTACTCTTACCAAAATCCATTGATTTATTAGCATTTCCCATTTGTCTTGTAATAAAGAAGAATGCTGCACCTACCAAAATAACCATAGGTAATACATTCACTAAAAAGAGTAAGAATGTACTAGATTCTGGATCTGTTTTCGTATTTACGATAAAGCCATAGGTTTCTTCCGCACCTAATATTTTTGTCATGACTTCTTCTGCTAAAGGTACACGGAAAAAGAAACTTTCTCCTTCTTTATAATTTTTTAACTTACCAGAGATTTCATATACACTTGCACGATCCCTTGGTGTAATCGTAATTTCAGATACATTATTTCCTGCAACTTCTTTCATGAAGGCATCATAACTAATTACATTTACTTTTTGATTGGTAATATTGAAAAAGTAGATAATGCCAAAAATCACAAGTAGTAAAAAGAAATAAGGCATAATTCCACGTTTTACATTTCTTTTATTCATCCAAAATTCTCCCTTCTTAATAATACTTCAGTATTATATCATACTTTTCATCTTTTGTTTTGTCAAATTTTGATTTTTTCAAACCTGGTAACCAAACAATTGTCCCCTTAGAATCGACAACAACTGGCCACATATCCCTTTCCTTCATAGGAATTTTCTCATCAATAAAGATATCATTTATCTTTTTACTGCCTAACATTCCCTTTACATGTATTTTATCCCCGTTCATACGATTGCGAACGTGAAGTGGAAAAGAAACCTCGTCTGCACGCAAGCGACATACAAAATTATCATCTTTTGAAGTTTTAGAAACGACTTCAATATTCTTACCATTTGGTAAATTCATATATTGAATGAGTTCAATTTCATAAGTTCCACCTTTTTCTTCATCATGAACAAATGTTAACTTATCATATGCTTTTATCGCTTTTAAATGATTTGGCAAGTAAATATAAGCATTGGCTCGGTTGGAATGAATCAAATCAAAAATAAGTTCTGCATGATGGTCTGTAATCAACATCAAATCATCTTGGTATACATGTTCTAATATATAATAAATGACTTTCATCGCAATGACATGATCCAGTTTTGAAAATTCTACAATATCTAATTCATTTTGCACATATATTTTGGGCATTATTTTTTCAACTTGTTTATCAATATAATCATTATATTCTAATAAAGTTCTACTAAATTTATAAAATTTTTGATGTACATTGATGTCCTCTTTTTTAAGAGCAGGAACCACATATTTACGAAACCGATTTCTTGTATAGACATCTTTATCATTGGACGCATCTTTAACAAACGCAATTTTATATTTTTTATTGTACTCTAAAATTTCTTCTTTGGTAACACCAATCAAAGGTCTTAAAATGGTATAATTGCCCATTTCTACCAAGTAAGAAAATCCGCTATAACCTCTTAAAGTAGAGCCTCTTACAATCCGCATCAAAATCGTCTCAATCAAATCATCACCATGATGCGCTGTAAATAAGAATCTGGAATGATATTTTTTTACAATTTCTTCAAAATAATGATATCTTTTCGTTCTCGCTTCATTATGGAAATTATCATCACCATAATCTTCTATTTTCATATATTCAAATAAAATACCATTATTTCTACAAAATTTTTCAACAAAAATAGCTTCTTCATTACTTTCTTTTCTCATATTATGATTGACATGTGCACAAACAATCGTCAAATCAAAAGCATCCTTTACACGTGATAAAAGATGTAAAAGGGCCATGGAATCTGGGCCGCCACTAATTGCCGCAACAACGGTATCCCCGTACTTAAAATTAACACTTTCCATTAAAAATTGATAAGCTTGTTCCATATCGACACCTCATATTTATTTTATAATAAAACATTCATTTACACAAGAAAAATGAAACGATATCATCATTCCCCACAATTACCACTGAATTGGTTGATCTCCATTTTTTTCTAAAAACTGATTAATTTTGGAGAAAGGTTTGCTTCCAAAGAAACCACGATTGGCAGACAAAGGAGAAGGATGCACGCTTTCCAATATCAAATGCTTCGGATTTTGAATTAATTCTTTTTTACTTCTTGCATAACTACCCCATAATACAAATACCATTGGCTTTTCTCTTTCTCCTAATTTGCGAATCACATTATCCGTAAATATTTCCCAACCTTTATCTTTATGCGAAAGAGGACTATCCTTGACAACCGTCATAATCGAATTTAATAAGAGAACACCTTGTTTTGCCCAATCGGTGAGATCTGTTTGCGTTCTTTTTACTCCAACATCTTGATAGAGTTCTTGAAAAATATTTCTTAAAGAAGGCGGCATCGCAACCCCTTCTTTCACAGAAAAGGAAAGTCCATGCGCTTCATGGTCCCCATGATAAGGATCCTGTCCTAAAATAACAACTTTAACATCGTTGTAATCTGTATAACGAAAGGCATTAAAAATATCTTTATACTCTGGATAAATAATTTGATGCTGATACGCATTTTTGACAAAAACACCCAATTCACGAAAATAAGGCGCTTTGAATTCACTTTCCAAAATGGTATCCCAATCTTTATTAACTATCATAAAACTTCCTCCATTATTAGATACATTGTATCATAAATGGAAATGGAAAAAAAGCTATTTGTGGTGCTTTTGAAGGCGATAGTATTCTAATTCCTTGACAATGTCTTCACGTAAACCAAATAACCCATATATATTAATAATCGCAAGTATTGCAACCAAAACATCAACTAACTTCCACAAAGTGGTAGAAGACATAATACAACCAAGAAAAACAACAATTAAAGTAATGATTTTTAATATAACTAAATAAATCGGCTTCATTTTATTCGTAAAGTACTTTAAAGAAGACTCTCCATAATAATATCCCGTTAATATAGTAGAAAACGCAAATAATAAAATAGATAAAAAAATGAATGTATTACCGACATTTCCTAAATGGAATTGAAAAGCCATTTGTGTAATTTCAATTCCATTGACATCTGTAAATATAGTAAAGTCATATTGGCTAGTTAAGATAATCATAGCGGTAGCAGTACAAATAAATAAACTTGTAATATAAATTCCTAATATTTGAATGTAACCTTGTGCAGTTGGACTATCACCATTAGAAGTAGAAGCAGCAATACTACCTGTTCCAAGCCCAGCTTCATTGGAAAAAATGCCTCTTTGAATTCCTACAATAAAACTTGTTAAAAACCCACCTATAAAGGGCCTAAAATGGAAAGCTTCCTTTATAATTTGATGAAAAATAGAAGGTAGTAATTGATAATTACCAATCATGATATAAAGGGCAAAGATGACATATGCAAGTGTCATAATAGGAACAATTTTTCCAGTAGCAGATGCAATCTTTTTTACACCACCAAATATAATAAGAGACGTAACAACTACAATTACAATTCCAACTGTATAAGAATTCACCGGTTTAATTTCTTGAATCGATTTGGTAATCGTATTTGACTGAATGCCTAAAAAACCGCCTATATAACAAAACAAAATAAGTATTGCGTATATCGTACCTAATTTCTTTTTACCCAGCCCATCTCTTAAATAATAAGCAGGTCCTCCCTTGTAGATATCACCACTATCTCGTTTTTTATAAATCATTCCTAGTACAGTCTCTCCATAAGCTAAGACAGAAGATAATATCGCCATTACCCATATCCAAAAAATGGAACCAACCCCACCAATATAAATTGCAAGCGCTATTCCAGCAATACTTCCAACTCCAATTCTTCCCGCTAGAGTCATCATCAAAACCTGAAATGATCCAATCCCTTTTTGATTTTTCTGTTTATGAAATAAGTTATGAAACATTTCCTTGAAATGAAATTGAATTCCTTTTAAACGAAATGAAAAATAAATACTTGAAGTTACAATAAATACAGTTGCAACTGCCCACAAAATACGGTTGCAAAAATTGAGCATATACATCACCAATTATAGTGTAAAGTAATGATATGTTGTATCATGTCAAAAAAAGTGTAAATTCTATTTTATTCAACTAATTCAAAATTTTTCTTTTCTTCTTCAATGGCATGAATTAATTCTTGTTTTGTTGGCATATGCAATTTATATTCAGAAGAAAATATTGTTTTATTATTTTCTGAAAGTGTATATTTTACAATTGTCTCATTTTTATCTGTTGATAATAATATTCCAATTGTTTCGTTTTCATCCTTTTGCTTCATTTCTCTATCATAGTAATTAACATACATTTGCATTTGACCAATATCTTGATGGGTTACCTTTCCTATTTTTAAATCTATTATAACGAAACACTTTAAAAGTCTATTATAGAATACCAAATCAGGATAAAAATGTTCTTCCCCTAATGTTAATCTTACTTGATTTCCTATAAAGCTAAATCCTTTGCCTAATTCTAATAAAAATCCTTTTAGATGATTCAATATATTTTTTTCCAAATCCGTTTCTAAATAATCTGTATTTTCTTTCATATCCAAAAATTCTAATACAAAAGGATCTTTTACTAAATCTTTGCTTGTTTTTAAAATTTGTCCTTTTTCGGCAAGTTCTAAAACTTTTTCTTTATTGGCAGATAGAGTTAATCTTTCATATAATAATGAATTTTTCTGTCTTTGAAGTTCTCTAACACTCCATTTAGTATTGATACATTCATTCATATAAAAGTTTCTTTTTGGTTCTTCCTCTATTTTTATTAATTCTAAATAGTGGGACCAACTTAATTTGGAAGACACTGTCTTCCAAATTGGATATACTAAATAAAACTTTCTCATTGTCCGCAAATTTCTTGAAGAAAAACCTTTTCCAAATTCAGTGGTTAATTTTTGTGATAATTTTTCAAGTAAAGTATCACCATAACTTGCTCTTTCATCACCTTGCTGTATCTCCATAATTATTTTTCCTATATTCCAATATAAACTAAGCATTTCAGTATTTACTGTACTATATACCCTATTTCTACTATTAACAACTAATTCTTTGATATTACAAAATATATGATCAATCTGGACTTCATTCTTACCGAAATCCATATTCATTAATACCTCCATTTAAATATAATATTTTCTAAGATTTTGGTACTTCTAATTTTTCTACATACTGATATGGCAACTTATTTTCTTTGCATATAACAGAATCACCTAATTTATTTTCTAAATCATCGCGTGCTACTTTGGCAACTTCTCCACCAACGGAAGCAATCTTTTTATTTTCTTCTAATCCATATGGTTTATGTTTTTTTGCAAGTTCTCTCGTTGCAATTTCACCTAAATCTGTAAGCACAACTTCAATATCTGTCATATTGTCTCGTAATGACTCTTTTCGAATACCTTTCAACATCTTATATTCACTTGCTTTCATACCAGACCAAGCTTGATAAATTTCATTGGTTAAAATCGCATATTCATAACTTTCAGTAATTCCATTATCTTTCCATACACTCGTTAGCTTATTGCGATTTAAAATACCTTTTAATCTAACCTCTATCCACTCTTCAGAATATCCACGACTTCGATAATAATCTAACGCCCTATTAATCGCAATTTCCGGATCAAATACTTCATCAATTCGATCACTTCCTGTTTGTGCAAGCCAAAGTTTAAATGGCTCTGCCTTTGGACTAGGTACAGATTCAATCAATCTGAGTATTCCTTTTGTATCTAATGTATCAGTACTTCTTAGCTTTCCATCTTTTGCAACCATTTTCAACTGTACACATTTTGTGTACAATTCACTTTCCTCTTCATCTATTAATCTCTTTTTCAACATATTCCAGTAATTTCTAGGATTTTGACTGTCTGTTAATGCTTCTATTACATCAACAACACTAAAATAATAATCTCCCTCTTCTGCATTCCACATACTTCTAATTTCTTTCCCTTCAAATAAATTTGTAATTGTTTGTAGTTTATTTTCTTTCATTTATATCATCCTTTCTTCCCTCTACTTATATATACGACAAATCTTTCATAATTCCTTTTAATAACCGAAAATAAATTTCGTTTTTGTTATCAAATAGTAAAAAACTAGACATGATGCCTAGTTTAGCTTATATACTTTACTAACATAAACATAGTAAATAAAAATTACTCGGTTAATGCATTTGCAAGCTCAACAAATATTTCAATTGACAATGCCTCTGCTCTAATGGATAAATCATATCCATGTTGTTTCAAAACTTCTTCTATTTTTTCCAAATCATAATTTTTCAAGTTGTTTCTTAATGTTTTTCTTTTCTGAATAAAACTATCTTTTACCAACTGAAAAAACAATAACTCATTTTTTACTTCTAATTTATTTTTTCTTCTTTGAAAAGAAACCACTATACTATCTACATTTGGCTTAGGAAGAAATACATTCTTACTTACATCCATTAATTTTTCAATCTTAAAATAATATTGTAAAAAGATAGAAAGAGAGCTATAATCCTTTGTTCTTGGTTTTGCCTTAAAACGATTTCCTACTTCCTTTTGGACCATAACCACTATTTTATCCACTGCAATATTATCTTCAATTAACTTCATAATAATTGGAGTAGTAACATAATAAGGTAAATTCGCAACCACATATAAATACTGATAAGAATATTTTCCTATATCTTCTTTTACATTACTCTTTAAAAAATCTTGGTAAATAATATCGACATTAGAACAATCCTCTAATACTGTATCTAACACACAATCTAAGGAATGATCGATTTCATAACACAATACTTGTTTTGCAACTAAAGATAACTTATTGGTAAGAGACCCTGCTCCTGGACCGATTTCAATGACTAAAGTATTATCCTTAATATCAGCTTTGCGTATAATTGCATCAATGATATTCTCATCAACGATAAAATTTTGACCAAACATTTTCTTTAAATGAAAACCATTTTCATCTAACAATTGTTGGATTTTTTTTGGTGAATATTCCATTTACATCTTCCTTTCTTCTATCAATTGAAGATCAATGGGTAAAGAAAAAGTTTGTATGGCATTTTTTGAAGTTTCTTTTATTACTTGTTCTACACGAACTTTTTTGATTTCGGCAATTTTTTCTGCAACCAGTAATGTATGATAAGGTTCATTTTTTGTTCCACGATATGGTTCAGGTGTCAAATAAGGACTATCTGTTTCTAATACAAAATGGGAAAGTGAATAAGTTTCTACTACTTCTTTTAATTTTTCTGCATTTTTAAATGTTACAATTCCACCAATACCAAGCACAACACCCAAATCAATAAATTGTTTGGCCATTTCTACACTTCCACTATAAGCATGTAAAACAAACGGAATATTGAAATCCTTATATTGACATAAAATATCGTACGTATCTTGAATTGCATCTCTACTATGAATTACAACTGCTTTTTGATACTTATGAGCAAGTTCTATCTGTCTGATAAATACCTCTTTTTGTTTCTCTATATTCTCTTTTGTATAATGATAATCTAAGCCAATTTCTCCAACTGCCACAATCTTATCATCCTGTAACATTTTTTCCATTTGTAAAAAACTATCCGTTTGCATAGAATCAACCTCTTCTGGATGAATTCCAACCGTTCCATAAATATTATCGTACTTATGACACAATTCAAATACCGCTTGATTCGTAATATCATTTACACCACTTACAATCATGACATGATTTTTCATATGTTCTAAAACAATCTTTAATTCTTCTTCATTATAGTCATCTAAATGGCAATGCGTATCGATTAACATAAACATCTCTCCAATAAAAAAATTATACCATACCTAGATATAATTTTCTATTCTTTATGACGAATACGTAGATATCGAATCAAACAAATTACTATAAATAATAAGTAAGCAATATCTAAATAATTCAATTCTACAATCGCGCTTCCTAAAACCAAAAGCACACCCATAATACATACTAACACAACATACTTCGAATCCTTACAATTGTCAGTTGTCATGATATCTCCTTTTTATTCTTTTTTCGCAACAATACCAATATAACATAACAAAAAAGGAAGTACTAGTTTTTCCTTTCCTTTTTTATCGACAATTTACAACATTTTACACATTTTCATCAAATATTTCTGCTAATTTCTTTTCTTTATCAATACGTGCAAATAAAGGTTTGGCTTCATTTAATACAATTCCTGTATCCATTCCTTTAAAATCAATGCTATCGATATAACGATTTTCTGTATTTAATTGTGCAAATATTTCATTTGCAGTATCTGGTAAAAATGCTTGTAACAAAACTGCTCCACTACGAATGGATTCTAATAAATTGTAAAGTACTGTTTGTAAACGTTCTTTTTTATCTTCTTCTTTCGCAAGTACCCATGGGGTTGTTTCATCAATATACTTATTGCATCTTCTAAATACTTCGAAAATTTCATCCATCGCATCTGCGACACGAAGTTCATTCATTTTTTCTTCTACTTTATGAGGCATTTCAAGTACTAAATTCTTAAGTTCCTCATCAATTGGTTCAAAACATGTTGGTTCTGCCACCACACCATCAAAGTATTTATGTGCCATTGAAATGGTACGATTGACTAAATTTCCAAGTACATTAGCCAAATCAGAATTAATACGTTCAATTAAAAGTTCATAAGTGAATGTACCATCACTCGCATATGGAATCTCATGTAATAAATAGTATCTTACTGCATCGACACCAAATTCCTGTACCAAATCATCCGCATATACAATATTTCCTTTTGACTTACTCATTTTATCTGTACCAAATAACAACCATGGATGTCCAAAAATCTGATCAGGAAGTGGTAAATCGAGTGCCATCAACATAATAGGCCAATAAATGGTATGAAATCTTAAGATATCTTTTCCAATCAAATGGACATTACAAGGCCAGTATTTTTGAAATTCCTCACTGTGATTTCCATCCACATCATATCCCAAAAAGGTAATATAATTACTTAAAGCATCAATCCATACATAAATGACATGATTATCATCAAATGTGACAGGAACGCCCCAATCAAAAGATGTTCTAGATACACAAAGATCTTGTAATCCTGGTTTGATAAAGTTATTCATAATTTCATTCAAACGACTTTCTGGCTGAATAAAATTTGGGTGTGTTTCAATATATTCTTCTAATCTTTTTGTATAATTACTTAATTTAAAGAAATAAGCTTCTTCACTCGCAGGTTTTACTTCACGCCCACAATCTGGGCATTTGCCATCTATCAATTGTGATTCTGTAAAGAAAGATTCACAAGGTGTACAATAAAGTCCTTCATATTTTCCTTTATAGATATCCCCTTGATCATATAGTTTCTTAAAAATTTTAGAGACCATTTCTTTATGAGCAGGATTTGTCGTACGTACAAATTTATCGTAACTTGTATTCATTACATCCCATATTTTACGAACATCTAAAGCACGTTCATCCACGAATTCTTGTGGATTTAAACCTGCAGCTTTTGCCTTTTCCTCAATCTTTTGACCATGCTCATCAGTACCTGTTTGAAAATATACATCATATCCTGTCAAACGTTTGTAACGTGCAATTGCATCCGCAAGAACAATTTCATAAGTATTTCCAATATGTGGTTTTCCAGAAGCATATGCGATTGCAGTGGAAATATAATATTTTGGTTTCATCTAAACCATCTCCTTATCATTATATATTCTTTTCTCTAAATAATTTTTAATTATTTTTTTACTTGGAAAGCATAAATTAGAAGGTAACTGATTCAATCTATACCAACCATATGATTCAAATTCTTCTGATTTCTTTAAATGAACCTCTCCACTATAATGACGTGCGAGTAAGCCGATAGTCGCATAATGAGCATAATTATTTATATCATTTGATAAAGAAACAACTTCCAAATCTAATTCTGAAACAATAAGATTTACTTCATCTTTTACTTTACGTACACCCGCTTCTTCAAAAGTTTCACCATATAGCACCTTACCACTTGGCAATGTATAAGTTCCTTCCAATCGCATATCACTATCGGCTTTTTCGGGATTATTATTTCTTAATAAAAGTAAAACTTCATTCTTTTCATTTAAAATAATAATTCCTACCCCAATTCCCATTTTCATATCCATCACCTCTTGCAAAATTAAATAAGATTCACAATCTTAAATATATTTCAATTATTAATATCTAATGTTCTAACTTTTCAAATAAAAAACATCCTAATTAAGGACGTTTATAGCGCGGTACCACCTTATTTTATAGAAAAAAATCTATACACTCAAAGTCTTAACGCGACGATACGATTTTTGCTAACAATTCACAAAAACAATTCCAGAGCCATTCGAAATAACTTTTTTACTTGTTTTCACCCACCACAAGCTCTCTACCAAAAAATATTATTTTTCTCTCCTTCAAAATCTTTATAATTTTATCTAGTATAGCACAACTTTATCTACTCTTCAAGATATTTTGCCAAAAATTGGGAAGCAATGTGTACTACTTTTTCTTCTGTTTCTCCAATTTTTTCTTCCTCTGACAACAAAATGACAAGCCCCACTACATCTCCATTACTTATGATAGAGTGAACCATATAACTTCCTTCATAAGAATGGTTATCCGTAATAGATAACTGTTTTGGAGTTGTTTCAAGTATACTTTCCCTTTTTTTTATTGCATTTAGCATATCTTGCCCTAACATTTCTCCATTCAATTCCTTTTTGAGCGGACCTGATATCGCAACAATACGATCAGTATCTGTAATCATCACATTACATTTTAAATAAGAATAAATCGCATCTGTAAATCGCTGTGCGAAATCATCCAATTTTTTAATGGCAGAATATTTTTTCAATATAATATTTTGGTCTCCATCAATAAATATTTCTATATTTTCTCCTTCTCGAATATGCATTGTTTTTCGAATTTCTTTTGGAATGACAATTCTTCCAAGTTCGTCAATACGTCTAACAACACCAGTTGCTTTCATAAATTACCTCACTCTCTATCCATATTTTGGATATTTTTTTATCATTTATACTTATCAAATAAGCAATTTTTTGGTATAATGATTGCCTAGGAGTGATAAACGTGGAAAAAATTTATATTTTTGGACATAAAAAACCTGATACCGATAGCGTAACCGCATCTATCGCATTATCTTATTTAAAAAATCAACTCGGTTTTAGTACATCACCAAGAGTTTTAGGAAATGTAAACAATGAAACAAAATTTGTTTTACAATATTGGAAAGTAAAAGAACCAAAGTATCTAAATGATGTAAGATTACAAATCAAAGATATTTCATATTTAAAAGACTTTCATATGAATGGAAAATATTCTATTATGGATGGCTTAAACTATATGAATGAGCATCTCGTTAGTACTTTACCAATTGTAGATAACTATAATAAATTTACAGGGCTTGTTGCAATGAAAGATATTGCGAAATCACAAATTATGGGGGACATTAATAAATTATGTACTTCATACCAAAATATTATAAAATGTTTAGCTGCCGAAGAAATTTTAAAATTTGATGAGGAAATAAAAGGAGAGCTTTTAGTAGCAACTTATCGTAGTACAACTTTTGTCGAGAATGTAAAATTAAAACCTGATAACATTTTAATTGTCGGAGACCGACATAGTGTGATTGAGTATGCGATTGCATCAAAAGTCAAAATGATCATTCTAACCAACAATTCAGAAATCAAAGAACATCATATAGAACAAGCAAAAATGAACGGAGTTAATATTATTCGCTCCCCATATGATACATTTAAAACAAGTAGACAAATTGGGTTAGCAAACTACTTAGACAACATTTCTTTCTTAGACTCTGTTATTTCGTTTCAAGAAGAGGAAGATTTAAAAGACTTTGTAGACTTTGCAAGTAAAACAAAATATAGCAATTATCCTATATTAAATAAAAATAATGAATGTCTTGGAATCTTGAGATTATCTGATGTCAATGATAAAAAAAGAAAGCAAGTGATTTTAGTAGACCACAACGAACCAGCCCAAAGTGTAGATGGACTAGAAGAAGCAGATATTATTGAAATTGTCGATCATCATAGAATTGGAACAATTGGAACAAGTGCTCCAATCAATTTTAGAGCCATGATAGTAGGTAGTAGCAATACCATTATTTACATGTTATATAAAGAAAATCATATTGAAATTCCTTCTCACATAGCAGGCCTTATGTTATCTGGTATTATTTCTGATACCTTACTATTCAAATCCCCAACAACTACCAATACAGATATTGAAACAGCAATTGAGCTTGCAAAAATTGCTAATATTGACTATGAAAAATATGGAATGGAAATGTTAAAAGCAGGAGCTTCTTTAAAAGGTAAAACCAAAGAAGAAGTACTATATATGGATTTCAAAAACTTTACAATTGATAATGATAAAATTGGGGTTGCACAAATATTTATTACCAACATCGAAGAAATTATGAATGAAAAAGAAGAATATGTAAAATTGATTAATTCAGTTGCAGAACACAATGATTATAAATTAGTTGCCTTATTTGCAACCGATATTATTACCAATGGTTCTTACATGTTCTATAATGATAATGCAGAAGATATTTTAGACAATGCTTTTTCAATTCAAGATATCAAACAAGGCTATTATTTAGAAGATGTTGTATCACGTAAAAAACAAATCATTCCAAATATAATCAATGTACTTGAAAAAAAATAAGCAAATCAATGCTTATTTTTCTGTTTCATTAATATATTCATCAAATCAATTAAATAATAAATAAAATGTTTCTCTAATTTAACAGTATCTAAAGTAATTGCGAGACATCCTAGTCTCATTGAAAAACGAAACATACGAGATAATTGATTTACTTCCATAAACACTTGCTCTCCATTTATAGCTTCTGTAAATTCTTTTGGTAACATGACTTCAATGAAATTATTGGTCTGCTTTACTTTTTGAATACCCAATTCCTTAGCTAATTTTTCAAACCACTCTTCATACATATAAATTAACATACTATCATTTACTTTACCAAAACGATCTTCTAACTCTCTATGTAATGTATCAATATCCTCTTTGCTATGAATTTGATTGATTTTTTTATGAATCTCAATTTTAAGTTCCGTCTCCGATACATAATCATCTGAGATTGTAGTCTCTACCTCAACCAAAGGTATTTCTTCTTTTGTATCTTCTTTTTCTTTTGCTTCTCCCTTTCGTTTGGCAACCTCTTCCTCCAACATTTTTAAATATAATTCAATACCAATCGCATCAATAAAACCTGCTTGTTCACTTCCTAAAATATCTCCAGCACCTCTAATGGATAGATCACGCATTGCAATCGCAAATCCACTACCTAATTCTGTAAAATCCTTAATCACCTTGAGTCGTTTCGTTGCAACATCGGATAAAGATTTTCCCTTATGATACATCAAATAACAATATGCAATTTTATTACTACGACCTACACGTCCACGAATTTGATACAATTGAGATAAACCAAAATGATCTGCATCTATAATAATTAATGTATTTACATTTGGTATATCGATACCCGTTTCAATAATAGTAGTACATAATAATACATCAAACTCATGATTTGTAAATTTCAACATCACATTTTCCAACTCTATTTTAGACATTCGACCATGCGCAGCTACAATCCTAGCATCTGGTACCAAACGCTCCATCTCTTTTAACTTCAAATCCATATCTTCTATTTTGTTATATAAGATAAATACTTGCCCTTGTCTTGACAATTCCTTATATATCGCATCTTTTATCATATGATTATTTTCTTCTAATACATAAGTTTGAACGGGGTAACGATTGACAGGTGGAGTTTCAATCAAAGACAAATTACGAATTCCTGCCATTGACATCTGTAAGGTTCGTGGAATTGGAGTAGCAGACAAAGTCAAAACATCAATATTATTTTTATACTCTTTTATCTTTTCTTTATGTTTTACGCCAAAACGTTGTTCCTCATCTATTATCAATAAACCCAAATCTTTAAAACGAATATCATCACTTAAAATTCTATGTGTACCAATCACAATATCTATCCTACCATCTTGCAGCTCTTTTTGAATGCGACTGACATCCTTCTGACGTACAAAACGATTTAATAATGCAATTGTAACAGGAAAATTTTTAAAACGATCTAACGCATTTTGATAATGTTGATTGGATAAAATAGTCGTTGGACATAAAATTGCCACTTGCTTTCCAGACAAAACTGCCTTCATTGTAGCACGAAAAGCCACTTCGGTTTTTCCATAACCAACGTCTCCACATAATAAACGATCCATTGGCTTGGAAGATTCCATATCTCTCTTAATTTCCTCTGTTACTTTCAACTGGTCAACGGTTTCTTCATATGGAAATTCTTTTTCAAATTCCATTTGATCTTCATTATCTGAATCAAATGCAAAACCAACACTCGCCTCTCTAGCAGCATAAAGTTCTAGTAATTTTCCAGCAATATCCTCTAATTTTTTACGAACCCGAAGCTTGGTCTTTTCCCATTCAGTGGTTCCTAATTTATTTACCTTAGGTACAATTCCTTCATTCGAAGAATACTTACTAATATATTCCATTTTTTCAACAGGGATATATAATTTATCTCCATCCTTATATTCAACCGTAAGATAATCTTTTTTGAGACCATTTTTGGTTAATGTTTTAAGTCCTATATACCTTCCAATTCCATGAATACTATGAACAATATAGTCCCCAATGTTGAGTTTATTAATATCACGAATTTTGATACCGAATTTAAAGTTACTTTTATATGCCACCATACGTTCTTTTCGAAAAAATAAATCTTGTTCACTAATGACAATATACTGTTCAAACTCAAACCCTTTTTCAATTGGAAAAATAACAAAATTAATTTTCTCTGGATATATTTCATTTATGTTGGTAATCACCATATTTTCTAACATTAATTCATCTGTTACTTTATTCATTTGATACCTACTAGATAAACAAATTACAACCGTTTTATGATTTCCTAAATACAACGCAAAGCGTTTCTTCCAATCTTGAATATTTTTAGAAAAAGGTTCTATATCTCTAACAGAAAGGGTACAAACATCTTTCACACCTGTCAAAATACTATCAAAATTTTCCAAATATTTAACATTATCAGGATGTAGCTGATAAAAATCATGCATGTAAACAGTATCTCCTGACAATTCTTTATTTACATTATAATGATAGATTTCATCCAAAAGAATTTGATAACTATTTTCTAAGCCTTTGTAATCTATAAAAATGACAGTATTGCTATCAATGTAACCTAAAATATTAGTAACATCAATATGCTTTATAATATCACGATATGGTAAATCCATTTCACTATCTACTAAAAATTCTGTATTTGGTAAAATTTGAATTTGATGAATATCTTCTATTTTTAATTGTGTTTCTGGATCAAACGTACGAATAGAATCAACCGTATCCCCCCAAAACTCCAAACGTACTGGATATTTTTCTCCCACTGGAAAGATATCAATAACAAAACCGCGAACCGCCATCTCCCCAGTTTTCGTTACAATTGTCTCTCTTTCATAACCCATAATATGGAGTTGATGAAGTAAATCATCCATCAAATAATCCTTATTTTTTTCTACGAAAAATGTATATTTTTGAAACTGTTCCTTAGTAGGTAAATAGCGTAGATAACCCATTAAGTTCGTAATTACAATATTTTTTTGCTTTTCCATTAACTGATGAATGACATCTAAACGATTGTATTTAAATTCAGGGGAAATCGCAAGCGCCTCACTGGTTAAAAAATCATCCATTGGAAATAACAAAACCTGAGGAGTATAATGCAATAAAGATTGATATAAAGTATTGGCTTCAAATAAAGAATTGGTAACGACTAAAATAGAAGATGATTTTTCTTCTAATAAATGATAAAGATAAACTGCTTTCATCTCATTTGTAAGCCCATTTACTTGCTCTGCTTTTGGAAATGGATTCAAAATTGTCTGAAAGAAATTCATATACTTCCTCCTCCCACGACAAAAATGATACTTTGTATCATTTCTTATTATACTGATTCATCACATTATCATAAGATTTTGTTAAAAAGTCATCAAAAATTTGTGGAACCATATCGATGATTTTTTGGATTTGTTCTTTTTCTTCATGATTTAATTTTCCAAGTACATAATCTTTGGTATCTATATTTTTATTATTTGAAATTCCTATTTTCATTCGTTTGTACTGCTGCGTTTTCAAATGTAATTCAATGTTCTTAAGGCCATTATGACCCCCACTACCACCCTGATAGCGTAAACGAAAAGATCCAACTGGTAAATCCAAATCATCACATATTACAAAAATATCACCTAAAGCAATATCATAAAAATCTACATATTTTTTGAGAACTTCACCTGATAAATTGATAAAACGTTGTGGCTTTAATAATAATATTTTTTCATCAAACTTATGTAGAATTGTATATTTGCCACCAAATTTTTCTGTTTCAATTGTAATATTATTGGATTGTGCAATCGCATCAATTGCCATAAAACCTACATTGTGGCGCGTTCCTTCATACTCTTTTCCAATATTTCCCAAACCAACGACTAATTTCATTTAATCACCTCTATGATATTCTTGATATACCTCATTTTTTGGTAAACCACGGTCATGCGCAACTTGCTTAATGGCGTCCTTTACAGACATGCCTTCTTTCAAAAATAAATTTATGTGTTCAATTATTGTCAAGTTGTCGTGCATTTCGCCTTGAAAATTACCCTCTACAATTATAACAATTTCACCCTTAATGTCAACTACTTGTCCGGAAATATTTTCTAGCGTTTCCCTATATATTTCCTCATATTTTTTACTTATTTCCCGGGAAATTGAAACACGTCTATTTCCCAAAATCTGAAGCATATCTTGAAGTGTTTTTTCTAATCTGTGAGGTGCCTCATAAAAAATCAAAGTTGCAGGAAGTTTTTTCAAACTTTCTAATTCCTTTTTTCTTTTTCCATCCTTACTATTTAAAAATCCATAGAAGAAAAATGGCATTGGCGCAATTCCAGACGTAATCAAAGCTGGTACTAAAGCAGTTGGTCCAGGTAATCCTACGACATTATAGCCATGCTCTATCGCAATATGAGCAAGTTTATAACCCGGATCACTAATGACAGGAGTTCCTCTATCACTTACAATTCCAACTGTTTTTCCTGCTTCCAAATAAGATAACAATTTTCCTTCATTTTTACTTTCATTATACTGATGGCTGGATATTAACTTTTTTTGAATATTATAATGTTTCAGTAAAAGAGCAGTTACCCTTGTATCTTCAGAAAATATAACATCGACACTTTCTAATGTATGGAGTGCACGAATGGTAATATCTTCCATATTTCCAATTGGAGTTGGAATTAAATAAACAGTTGGACTTCCATCATAACTTTTTTGGGACATTGGTATCACCTCTTACAAAATACGATTGAACTTTTTCTGTATAATCGCCATTTTCTTTATGTGTATAAAGTGGTGGTAAAATTTTAAGGCCACTTTTACCATTTTTTGTTCCTTCAATTAACACAATATTCGCTTCTTTATCTTGTTTTGGATAGATAAATTGAATTTTTTTTGGTTCAATATTATTGTCTTTCATCAACATTAAAATATCCATAAGCCTTTCTGGCCTATGAACAAGCGCCAATATACCATTGTTTTTCAGCAATTTACGACTGATATGAATTACATCTTCCAATGTAAGACACAACTCATGTCGCGCAATGGTTTTTTCTATCGCATCATTAAAGTGAGATTCTTCTCCAATTTTAAAAAAGGGAGGATTACATGTAATGACATCATATTGATCAGATTCACATGTAGCAGCATATTTTTTCACATCTTCGTTATATAATGTAATCTGATTTTCTAAGTGATTATATAAAACGGATTGCACTCCTAATTGATATGATTTTTCTTGAATTTCAATTCCTGTGATATGTGCATTTGTTTTCGTTGATAATATAATTGGAATTACAGCATTTCCCGTTCCAATATCCAATATGTTTTTGGTGTTTTTATTCAGTGTTACAAAATTTGGTAATAAAACAGAATCCAACGAAAAATGAAACATATCAGTATCTTGATATATTTTCAAATCTTCATATCCTAACAAATAATTTAAGATTTTCATTTTTGAACCTCAACCAATCCTACATTTGGAATTTCAACTGTATATTTTTGATTCAATATATCAATATTTACAACTTTACCTTTTCCTTCATTTAATTCTACAGTAGATCCAACTTCTGGAATTTCTTTTCGATATTCTTTGTATACGTCGTCTTCATATTTTAAACAACATAAAAGTCTTCCACATACACCATTAATCTTAGTAGGATTAAGCGATATATTTTGATTTTTTGCCATAGAAATAGAAACAGAGGTAAACTCATCTAAAAACCTAGAACAACAAAGTTTTTGACCGCATACACCATAGCCACATACTTTTTTTGCTTTATCACGAACTCCAATTTGTCTTAATTCAATACGCGTTTTATAAATACTTGCTAATTCACGTGCTAAATCACGGAAATCAACTCGATTATCAGCTGTAAAATGAAATAAAAGTTGTGTTTTATCAAATGTATAAAAGGCATCTATTACATTCATATCTAATCTTTTTTTTCTAACAAGGTCTTTACATATCTTTAATGCTTCACATGCTTTCTTTTTATTATTTTTATAATTGATATAATCTTTTTTACTTGCAATACGAATTATTTTTTTCAGTGGTTCTTTTAATTTAGAAGAATCTAATGGGTGCGAATCAGTAACTATTTTTCCAAACTCCAATCCTTTTTCTGTTTCTACAATTACTGTTATATTCTTTTTTACATTATTACGATTGGTATCATAGTATTTCATTTTATCTTCAGAATCAATCATAACACCAACTATTTCCTTCATGCATCACACCTCATTTCCAATATAAATTCATCTATTAATAAATTTTGATTCATATTTAATTTAATTTTTTCTTTTGTAGAATGAATCTTATTTATTTTTTCAATAAGATTTTTTATACTATTTTTTTCACTAATTGATTTCAGCGAAGAAAGAATTTGATCATAGCATTCTACTTTACGATTCATTTTAACATTCAATACATCCTTATATAATAACAACATCATTTCAAATGCCATCAAGGTCTTATCACGGTCATCAATTACATTATGCCATAAATTTTGTGTATTTAACAAGGTATTTTCTTTTTTTGATTCATAATATTCTACAAAATGGATGACTGTTGCAATATATTTATCTAAGGTAGACTTGTCCAATGTACTAGGAACATAAATCGAATCCGCTATTTTTTCTATCATGTTATTTTTCGTTTCGTCATTTTTTGCAAATGAAATAATCTGACATCTTGAAACGATGGTATCTAATAATTGATACATATTATCTGTAATTAAGATTGCAATAATATTAGGAGCAGGTTCTTCTAAAAATTTTAAGATAGAGTTGGATGCAGATGCATTCATTTTTTCTGCATTATGTATGATGTATATTCGGTATTTACTTTGGACAGCAGTCTGCATAAATTCTGCTTGCAAACTATCTAGTTGTTCTTTTTTAATCCATAATCCATCGGGTTCTATTATTTTAATTTCTGAAAAAGCATTTTGATCAATTAATTTACATTGTGTACAATTAACACAATTTTTATTATTACTAAAATGGTTTGGACAAGAAAGATATTTCGCAAAGGCAAGTGCAACTGCATTCGCATTTTTATAACCATTTGTTTCAAATAAATAAGCATGGGAATATCTATCTTTTTCCACTGCATTTTTTAGTATTGTTGTAACAATTTTTTGATCTAATACAAATTCATCTAACATATTCCACCTCAAAATAAAATAATATGGATTAAAATAAATGCAAATAAAGCTGGAAATCCTAAGATAGTAAGACTAGATACCGTAATAAAATTAATTGGCACCATAATTTGAAGTGGTGCTGTTATAATATTATATCCGTATAAAAGAAATCCGCTAATTACAATTTTTTTTAATAAACTAAAAATCTTTTTTATCATATATTGATCACCTAATTCAATATATGGACAAGGTTCTTATTTTATGAAACATCTTGGCGATTTTCTAATGCAAGTTCTAATGTTAAGAAATCAATATATTCCATATCAACACCCAATGGAACACCATGGGCGATTCTAGTAACCTTTACTGGTAATCCTTTTAAAATTTTTGAAATATATAAGGCTGTAGTTTCTCCTTCAATGCTAGGCTTTACGGCGATAATTACTTCCTTTATTTTTTCTTCTTGAATACGAGTGAGTAATTCATTTAATTTAATATCTTCTGGATTGATTCCATCTAGTGGTGAAATTAAACCATCCAAGACATAGTATAAGCCTTTATAAGTACCCACTTTTTCAAATATAACGACATTTTTTGGATCTTCTACGACGCAAATAGTCTTTTGATCACGATTTGATTGTTTACATACTTCACAAAGTTCTTCTTCTGATAAATTATTACATTTTTCACATCTTCTGATTTTTAATTTTACATCTTTGATAGATGTAGAAAATAAATCTATTATTTCTGAATCTAGATTTAGGGTAGCAAGTGCCAAACGCTCTGCTGTTTTTTCCCCTATTCCAGGAAGTTTCTTATAACATTCTATTAAGTTACGAATGGATAATGGATAATTCATTAAAATAAACCTGGCATTCCTTGTGTATATTTACCTAATTTATCTTCTACTTCTTTGTCTATTTTTTTCATCGCATCATTGATTGCAACTACAATCATATCTTCTAGCATCTCTTTATCTTCCATTTCTACAGTTTCTGTAATATTTACACTTATCAATTCTTTTGTACCCTTCATTTTCACGGTAACGACTGATGATGAGCCTTCAAATATAGATTCATCTATCTTTCCTTTCGCATCCATCATATCCTTTTGTAATTTTTGAGCTTGTTTCATCATAGCTTGTATATTCATATTTTTTCCTTCTTTCTATTTTTCATATTCTATTATATTATGAAATAAATTTTCGATTTCTGTTAGCGTTTCTGTTTGATTTAATTGTTCTATTAAATCTTGTGGTTCTTCTATGTATTCATATTTTTTTGTTTTACTATTAAATTCTTTTTTGATATTATCCCAATCTTCTTGATTGGTCGCAATTGTATGTAAGTTTTCATGAAAGATTTGTTCTAAGAAATAATCTATTTTGAATAATGTTTCATTAAATAGATTAGAGAGACGATCGTTCTCATATACAAATATAAGATAATGATTTCCTACTGCTTTTAATGTACCATCTAATATGAGAGAGGCAAGTTGTCCATATTCTGCATTTGTTACTTCCATTTCTATTTGTGAAAGTTTTTCTTTCCAAGAAATAAGTTCTTTCTTGTTAAATTGACACAAAGTATTATTTATTCTTATATTTTTTAATTTATCGATCACATCATTTTTTTCGATTATTTCACTTGAAGTATTATTTAATATTGGTTCATTATTTTCTACTTGCTCTTTTTTTGAAATGTCAGCATTTTTGGTTGTAATTGATTCTGACTGAATCAATATTTCCTCTTTTATAATAGGTGCTTCTATTTTTTCTTGATGCAATGGTTGTTCCAATACAGAATCATTTTCTATATCCATAAATCCAATTAAAGTTGTTTCAAATATAATTTTTGGATGACTGGATAATTTCATATCATATATACTTTGATTAAATATTTGAATTAATTTCAATATTTTATTTTTATCTAAATTTTCGATTTCATATAATTCAAAATTACTATTCGTTTCTTTTAAGTAAGAAGGAACCGTAACTGCTAATAAACAATTTCTTAAAAAGAGAATAATTTCTTCTGACAATTTTACAAAATTTTTTCCACTTTGATCATATTGATCAATTAAATCAAACAATTTTTCGATATCATTATGAAAAAGATATACAATTAAATTTTTTAATTGAAGTGGTGACAATGTTCCATTAATCTCATGTACGTCTTCAACTTTAATTTTATCTTTTGAATATGCAATTACTTGATCAAATAAACTAAGAGCATCCCGTAAACCACCATCAGCCAAACGGGCAATTTCAATTAAACTATCATCATCTATTTCAATTTTTTCTAATTTAGCAATTTCTTTTAAACGATTATAAATATCTGTTTCATGTATTTTTTTAAAATCAAAACGTTGACATCTAGAAAGAATTGTTGCGGGTATTTTATGTGGTTCTGTTGTCGCTAATATAAATATAATATGTTCAGGGGGTTCTTCTAATGTCTTTAAAAGTGCATTAAATGCTCCTGTCGTTAGCATATGTACTTCATCTATAATATAAACTTTATATTTACCTATTGACGGTACTAAATTTACTTTACTCTTTAATTCTCTTATTTCGTCTACCCCATTATTTGAAGCAGCATCTATTTCTATGATATCTACCGATTGCTTATTATTTATTTGTGTACAATTGACGCATTTATTACATGGAATTAAATTTTCTAAGTGTTCACAATTGATTGTTTTTGCTAATATTTTTGCCACACTTGTTTTTCCAGTTCCCCTTGGACCTGTAAATAAATAAGCATGACTTAACGTATTATTTTCAACTGCATTTTTTAAAGTTCTAATTATTATTTTTTGACCAACCACTTCATCAAAATAAGAAGGTCTATATTTTCTATATAATGTTTGATACATTTTGCCACCTCATTTCAAATATTATACCATTTTTATCAATATTTTTATAACATTATTTTTAATGTTTCACGTGGAACATTAAAAAAGAAAATTATTTACTATTTTCTTTGTTCTTTAAAAAATTGTTGTAATAAATTTTTAGATTTATCTGTATAATCATCAGCTGTATAATAAAATTCAATATCATATTTTTCTTTTATATTATAGTTAGTAGAAATAAAACCATAGTTTGGATTTTTAGATGCATATATTATCTTTTTGATTCTAGATTGTATAATAGCACCAGTACACATCATACATGGTTCTAAAGTTACATATAAAACACAATTTTCTAAATGCCAAGTTTTTAATTTCTTACATGCTTTTGCAATTGCAATTATTTCTGCATGCATAATTGCATTATTTTTGTTTTCTTTTTTATTATAAGCTCTTGCAATTACTTTATCATCTTTTACTATAACAGCACCTACAGGTACTTCCTTTTTACGATAAGCCTTATTTGCCTCTTTTAATGCAATATTCATGTAATCTATTTTTTTATTCATTATAATCACTCAATTCAAAAAAGCACACACATTTAGTGATCCTTAAGGCTGCTATTTTCCAATCCTGACCTGGTTCAAATATAAATGTTGTGCTACTAACAATATATATTATATTTAATAAAATATCAACTATTTAATGTTTCACGTGAAACATTTTTTTAAAAATTTACCTAATTTGTTATTATTCTAATTTCCACAATTGAAATTTACTAGTACTTTCATTAACATCTCTTTTTTCGATATATTACAGTCCCAAGATATTCGGTCTGATTATTTTCCTTTCTACTAATAGAATTTATTAAATCTTCATCAGTTCTTATTTCTAACATATCTCTAGACTAATCAGCAACTAGTAAATTTGAATTTTCTTTTGCTTTATTTATTGCAATTTTAAGTTTTGATGCTTTCACTTTTGTTATAATGAAAGGAAATTTACTAATTTCTAAATAATTTATTCCGGATTTATCAGTAATAATTTTTTTCCATAATTTTTATATTTGAATATTTTACTATGGAAATAGAGAAATGTCCTATTATATTAAGGGCAACTTCTAGAGGTACATTTGTGGCAATAACTCCTACAATTTTTTATCTTCATAATTTAAATTTTTTCAATGTTCCACGTGAAACATCAAAAAAGAGAACATTATTGTTGTTCTCCTTCTTCTATAACAGTTTCTTCTTTCATCATAACAGCTACTGTACTAACTTTTTGTTCATCTTTCAAGTTAATCAATCTAACACCCTGTGCAACTCTGCCAGTTGTAGAAACTTGTTCAAGCGGTAAACGAATAATGATACCACTGTCTGTAATAATCATTAAATCTTCATCACCAATAACTGTTTTAAATGCTACAATATTTCCATTTTTCTCAGTTACGTTGAGTGCTCTTACACCCTTACTACCTCTATGTGTCATACGGTAAGCTTCCATATCGGTACGTTTCCCATATCCTTTTTCTGTAACAACTAAGATTTGTTGACCTTTTTCAGCTATTTCACAACCAACACAATAACCTTCACCAACATTAATTCCTTTTACACCTGCTGCAGTTCTTCCCATAATACGAATTTCTGATTCCTCAAAACGAATCATACGTCCATTAGAAGCAGCTATTAATATTTCATTCTCACCTGTTGTTTTCTTTACAGAGATTAATTGATCATCTTCTCTTAAAGTGATTGCTAATTTACCATTACTTCTTATATTATCAAATTGTCTAATATTTGTACGTTTAATTAATCCTTTTTGTGTACAAAATACAATATACTGAGATTCTTCTTCAGATGCAACTTTTAACATTGCACTTACAAATTCATCTTTTTCAAGTGGTAATAGATTAACAATTGGCAATCCTTTCGATTGTCTATTATATAAAGGAATCTCATACCCTTTTAATCGATATACCTTTCCTCTATTGGTAAAGAATAATATATAATCATGTGTTGTCATAGAAATCAAATGTTGTGCGAAATCTTCCTCGTTCGTAGACATACCTTTAATTCCTACTCCTCCACGATTCTGACTCTTATAAGTTTCACTGTTTACACGTTTTACATATCCTTTATTGGTTAATGTAATTACAATGTTTTCTACTGGAATCAAAGACTCATCTTCAATGTAATCAATGGCTGTCATATCAATTGATGTTCTTCTTTCATCTCCATATTTATCACGAATTTCAATCAATTCTTGTTTAATAATATCGAGTACTTTTTGTTCAGAAGCTAAAATAGATTTATACTCCGCAATTTTTTCTAATAATTCTTTTAATTCTTCTTCTATTTTACTTCTTTCCAAACCAGTTAAACGACGTAATTTTAATTCTAAAATCGCGTCAGCTTGAATCTCTGAGAAAGCAAACTTAGCAATTAATTCTTCTTTTGCTATTACATCTGTTTCTGCTTCTTTAATAATGCGGATTACTTCATCAATATTATCAAGTGCGATTTTATATCCCTCTAAGATATGTACTTTTTTCTCAGCTTTATCTAAATCAAATTTAGTTCTTCTAATAATAACCTCTTTTTGGAAATCAATATATTTTACAATAATATCTTTTAGTCCTAATGTTCTTGGAACACCATTATCCAACATTAAAAAGATAATTCCATACGTTGTTTGAAATTGCGTATGTTTATATAGATTATTAAGTACAACTTGCGGATTCGCATCCTTTTTCAGAGTTATTGTAATTTTTACTCCATTTTTTAAATCTGTATGATAATCGGCGATTCCATCAATGGTTTTATTATGTACTAACTCTGCAACCTTATTTTTTAATTCAGAAGTATTTACTCCATAAGGAATCTCATCAACAACAATATAGTGTTTTCCATTTTTTTCTTCTATAGAAGCTCTACTACGAATCGTAATCGTGCCACGACCTGTTTCATAAGCTTTGCGAATTCCACTATTTCCAAGAATTACACCACCAGTTGGAAAATCAGGACCTTTAATATATTCCATCAGTCCCATTGTATCAATTTCATGATTACAAATATAAGCAATACATCCATTAATTACCTCTATCAAATTATGTGGAGGAATATTGGTTGCCATACCAACTGCAATTCCCATCGTTCCGTTGACCAAAATATTAGGAAAACGAGATGGTAATACAGATGGTTCATTTTTTTCCTCTGAAAAGTTTGGTACCATATCAACCGTATCTTTATTTATATCTCTTAATAATTCAAGTGAAATTTTAGAAAGTCGTGCTTCTGTATAACGCATTGCGGCTGCTCCAGAACCATCTATATTTCCAAAATTTCCATGTCCATCTACTAGCATATAACGATAGCTAAAATCTTGTGCCATACGTACCATAGCTTCATAAATTGAACTATCTCCATGTGGATGATATTGTCCCATTACATTTCCCACTGTAGTAGCTGATTTTCGATGTTGCTTATCTGGTGTTAATCCAGATTCATACATTGACCACATAATACGACGATGTACTGGTTTTACCCCATCTCTTAACTCTGGCAATGCACGAGAAACAATAACACTCATCGAATAGTCAATAAATGAATCTTCAGCCTCTGTTTCAATATCATTCTCTATTATTTGATCATGTTCCATTTTCTACACCTCCTATTATATATCCAAATTTTGTGCATATGGTGCTTTCTCTTCAATAAATTGACGTCTTGGTTCGACTTCTTCACCCATCAATTTTGAGAATGTTGCATCTGCAGCTATTGTATCTTTTACAGTAATTTTTCTTAACACTCTTTTCTTAATATCCATAGTTGTTTCATTTAATTCCTCGGCATCCATTTCTCCTAAACCTTTCATACGTGTAATTTCATATTTTGTATTTGGATTTAATGTTGCCAAATATGAATCACGTTCAGATTCAGATAACACATATTTTCTAGTCTTTCCATGTGTAATTCTGAATAAGGGTGGTTGCGCTGCATAAATATGTCCTGCTTCAACAATTGGTCTAAAAAAGCGATAAAATAAGGTTAACAATAATACACGAATATGAGAACCGTCTACATCGGCATCGGTCATAATAATGATTTTATTATATCTTAATTTTTTCAAATCAAAATCTTGTCCGATTCCTGTTCCAAAGGCAGTAATAATTGTTCTTATTTCTTCATTGGATAATGCCCTGTCAAGTCTAGCTTTCTCTACATTCAATATTTTGCCACGTAATGGTAAAATTGCTTGAGTCATTGAATCTCTACCTTTTATAGCAGATCCACCAGCAGAGTCCCCTTCGACAATAAATATTTCACAAATAGAAGGATCCTTTTCTTTACAATCTTCTAGCTTTCCACCAAAGTTAACGACATCCAAATCACTTTTTCTTCTAGTTAACTCACGCGCCTTTTTTGCTGCCACTCTAGCTCTTGCAGCTGTCATCGTTTTTTCTACAATAATTCTTGCCTCTTCTGGATTTTCCATTAAGAAACGTTCAAAACCTTCTGAAAAAACATTATCAGCTAACTTACGGACTTCTGAATTTCCAAGTCTTCCTTTGGTTTGTCCTTCAAATTGTGGATTAGGATGCTTACAAGAAACAATCATAGTAAGTCCTTCTTTTACATCCTCACCAGTTAATGAATCATCTTTTTCTTTTAATAGATTTGTTTTTCTTGCATAGTTGTTGATTACTCTTGTAAGAGCACGTCTTACACCTTCTTCATGAGTTCCACCATCATGTGTATTAATATTGTTTACGAATGAATAAATACTTTCGACATAACTAGAATTATATTGCATTGCAACTTCAAATACAACGTCATCTTCTTCTCCTTCTAAATGAATGATTTGTTCATGAATTGGAGTTTTATTTTGATTTAAATATTTTACATATTCACTAATTCCGCCTTCATAAAGAAATGTATCTCCAGTTGTATCTTCTGAATCTCTATCATCGCGTAACGTAAGACGTAAGCCTTTATTTAAAAAGGCCAATTCTCTTGTTCTTACTTTTATTGTCTCATAATCATAAATATCAGTATCAAAGATAGTAGGATCTGGTTTAAATGTTACGGTTGTTCCTGTACGATTGATATCGCAATCACCAATTACAGTTAAATGTTGAACAATTTTTCCACCATTTTCAAATTTTGCTTCATAAATATGACCATCTTTATAAACAGTAACTGTTACATATGTAGAAAGCGCATTTACGACAGAGGCACCTACTCCATGGAGTCCTCCTGATACTTTATATCCACCTTCACCAAATTTTCCACCTGCATGAAGTACAGTATAAACAGTTTCTACAGTAGATATTCCTGTCTTTGCATGTACACCAACTGGTATTCCTCTACCATCATCTTTTACTGTAATAGAATTTCCTTTATTAATAATAATTTCAATATTTTTACAATATCCAGCAAGGGCTTCATCAATCGCATTATCAACGATTTCCCATACCAAATGATGTAAACCCTTTACATCGGTTGTTCCAATATACATACCTGGGCGTTTTCTAACAGCTTCCAAACCTTCCAGTACTTGTATATCAGATGCATCATAATGTTGTTCATTTTTTGTTTCCATTTATTTCACCTCTTCTATTTGCTTTATAGAGCCATTTTTAATCTCTATTCTTTTTGATTGTTTGATGATAGATTCATCAATATCTGATAAATTTGTTGTCGTTATAATTGTTTGAATATCTTCTTTCATATATTTTAATAAATTATTTTTTTTACAATCATCTAATTCACTAAATACATCATCCAATAAAAGGATTGGACTTTCTTTTTTATAAGATTTAAATATTTCTATTTCTGCTAATTTCAAAGCCAATACTGCCATACGTTGTTGACCTTGTGAGCCAAAACTTTTCAGTGGCATATCTCCAATATAAAAAGAAAAATCATCCCGATGTGGACCAATCAAGGTTGTTCTATAACGTATTTCTTTTTCTCGCACAGATAAAAGTATATTCTCAAATTTTTTTTTCATTTCATCTTCTTTTTCTTCATATTCAATAAAAGAATCATATTGAATATGAAAATTTTTTAAAGATGATATATGATAAAAGATATCTATTATATAGGAATTTAATTTATCGATAAATTTTTTGCGCATTTTGAATAGAATAACTGCTTTTTCAACAAAATAAGAATTCAATACAGAAAAATAATTTTCGTCCATTTGATTGAAATTATTTTTAATGTAATCATTACGCATTTTAAGTAATCTATTATAATCATTCAAAACATTGTAATATAAAGAATTTAATTGACTCAATTCTATATTTAAAAATCTTCTTCTTACATTCGGAGAACCTTTTACCAATTCCAAATCATCTGGATAAAAAATAACAATATTCATTTTAGAAAGATAATCACTTGTTTTTTTTATAACATCTCCATCTATTTTGAATTGTTTCTTTGTTGATGTTAATGCTATTTCAAATTTTGTTGACATCTCTTTTAAAAATACATTTCCTATTATTTTTGAAGAATCACAATCTTCCTTTATTAGGTTTTTATCTATAAATGATCTATGTGATTTTGTTAAAGCGAGTACATAGATAGATTCTAATAAATTCGTTTTACCTTGTGCATTTTCTCCATATATAATGTTAATCCCTTTATGAAATGTTAAAGAAAGCGTTTTATAATTTCGAAAGTTAGATAATCTAATATCTTTTATATACATATAACACCCTCTTTTGCCATTTTTAAGGGCATCCAGTAAAAATTACACTTAATGAATACTCCTATACACATATATAATTATAACATAAAAACAGTAAAAAAATAAGATTTTTGTCTTATTTTCTTTAAAAATAATTATTTTATTTATATTTTCATATCATTTCATTCATCCATAATTGTTTTCTTTTTGTAAAATCAATATTTTAATATATTTATAGATAGAAATTATATTTTTCTACTACGTAAAACAGATTCTAGCAAAGTAGATCTTAATATTTGGTTTTCTAATGACCCTGTCGAAATATTAATTGGTAATTCATAACCATTTTTAAATACAATGATAGTTTTCCCTGCTTCTTTTTTATACTTTAATATTTTCTTTAAACAAATCCAATAACAATGATCAAATCTTGGAGAACTAGTTGGAAAAAATATAATATCATTCGTTTCTTCAATTACGATAGGTGCTTTATAGTTAATACCAATTAGATTCTTTGTTCCTTCATGTCTACCAAGATAAGAACTTCCAAAAAATTTACAACTATCATCTATAATTTCTGTTGTATTTTTATTGACTGTTATAACATCATCTTCTTCTATTATTTTAGAGACAGTTTTAGAAATAGGGATGATGGCTAAGGTAGAAGAATTGATTTCATAATTTGTAAGCATAAATATACCTCCTTTCAAATTATAAATGTTTTCCGGAGCAACATCTATGTCGGGTACTATATACGTCAGTTCTGTCAAAATTTGTTGAATTATGTCATAAAATTTAAAAAATTTAAATTTCATAAAAAAATAGGGTCAATCATAATTTTTGTGGGATGAGTATACAAGTAAAAATGTAAAGAAG
>CANSPQ010000007.1 GCA_947648915.1 uncultured Caryophanales bacterium
CTTCTTTCACTATATAATTCAATTTCCATTCAAGATATTTTTCATAAGTTATTTCATGTGTTTTTCTTAAATTTCTCATATAATTCCATTCTTCCATAAACTTTAGAATTAAATTATCTCTATCATTTCGGAAGTATTCTGAAATAGCAAAATCAATATTTATTTTTGGGTATAACTCTTCTAACCATAATAAAGAGTAAATAATATCTTCGTTATTATTAAAGTTGTATTCTTTAATACAATTAACATTTACATTTAAAATGTTGGCTATTTCTAATAGTCTATCTTCTTTTGGGTTTCTATCACCTCTTTCATATCTTGCCATAGTTCTTCTTTTACTTTCACCAGTTAAGCCTAGTTTGTCTGACACTTCATCTTGTGTAAGTCCTTTAAACTTCCTTGCAAAGGCAATTCTTGCTCCTTGTGATAAATTTTCTAATTCAAAAAATTTCATTTACATTCTCCTTTTCTTTTTAATAAAAATGGCTAAGACATAATTATCTTAGCTTAATTCACAACAATTTTAAATTTTTTATTCAAATATTATATTTATCGCATTTTTTTGTCTCCTTTTTTATGTCGCAGAAATCATTATTTTCCAGCAAAAAAGACCAAGATTTTGAAATCTTAGTCTAATTTTAAATACAAATATCTATTTTTATATGAATTTTTAACTTATCATTAAATCAATTTTCAAACATATCTTAATGTCATTATTTTCAATAATTATAAGGGTTTAAGTAGGTTCGCCACTGCGGACTATTTGTTCTCCTTTTCGCGTATAGCAGCTTGTGCAGCAGCCAAACGAGCTACAGGCACACGATATGGAGAACATGAGACATAATTAAGTCCTATCATATCACAGAATGCAACACTGCTTGGTTCTCCCCCATGCTCACCACAAACTCCAAGTTCAATTTCAGGTCTTGTTTTTCTTCCACTTGTAATCGCATATTCCATCAATAATCCAACACCTTTTTGATCAATCTTCGCAAATGGATCATTTTCAAATATCTTCTTATCATAATAGTCTTTTAAGAATTTAGAAGCATCATCTCTAGAAAAACCAAATGTAAGTTGTGTTAAATCATTGGTACCAAAACTAAAGAATTCAGCTTCGGTTGCAAGTTCATCTGCTAACATACAAGCTCTTGGTGTTTCAATCATAGTTCCTACTTGATAGTCAATTTTAGCTTGATTTACTTCTAATACTTTTTCGGCAATCTCTGTTACCAATCCTTTGACATATTTTAATTCTGTTAAATCCGTAATCAAAGGAATCATAATTTGTGGTTTTACTGAAATTCCCTCACGAGATACCATAATAGCAGCTTCTAATACAGCTCTTGTTTGCATTACCGCAATTTCAGGATAAGTAACATCCAATCTACAACCTCTATGTCCCATCATAGGATTGAATTCTTTCAAAGAATCAATTCTTTCTTTTAATGCTTCAAATGTCATAGAAAGTGAATCTGCTAATGCTTTGATTTCATCATCCGTATGTGGTAGGAATTCATGTAAAGGTGGATCCAAATAACGAATTGTAACTGGAAGCCCTTTCATGGTTCTAAACAGTTCAACAAAGTCTCCCCTTTGCATTTCTAGTAACTGATTAAGTGCTTCAATTCTCTGTTCTTTCGTTTCAGCTGTAATCATTCTACGTACTTGAAAAATTCTTTCATCACTAAAGAACATATGCTCTGTACGACATAGACCGATTCCCTCTGCCCCAAACTTCATTGCTTGAGCAGCATCCCTCGGTGTATCTGCATTTACCTTTACTTTTAATCTACGGTATTTATCAGCCATATTCATAAATGTTTCAAAATCGCCACTAATACTTGGTTCAACGGTTGCAATTTGTTCTCCGTATACCATTCCTGTACTACCATCGATCGATAGATAGTCTCCTTCATGATAAACCGTTCCATCTGGTGTGGTTAATGTTTTTCCTTCTTCATCCACAATGAGACTACTACATCCGCATACACAGCATCTACCCATTCCACGCGCTACAACAGCAGCATGAGAAGTCATTCCCCCACGAACGGTTAAAATTCCATTTGCCTTTGCCATTCCAGAAATATCTTCTGGGGAAGTTTCCAAACGGACAAGTAATGTTTCTTCTCCTCGTTCACTTGCTTCCATTACATCTTTGGCATGGAAATAAATACGTCCTGTTCCTGCACCTGGAGAAGCTGCAAGTCCTTCTGCAATTACTTTACCATTTTTTAAAGCAGTTGGCTCAAATGTTGGATGCAATAACTGATCCAAATCATTTGGACTGACACGTAATACGGCTTCCTCTTCCGTAATCATACCTTCATTCAATAAATCCAAAGCCACTTTTAACCCTGCACTTGCAGTACGTTTTCCATTACGTGTTTGTAACATGAATAATTTACCATTTTCAATCGTAAATTCCATATCTTGCATATCTTTATAATGATTTTCTAAGGTTGTAGCAATTTCTGTAAATTGATCGTATACCTCTGGCATTACTTCCTTTAAAGTTTCGATACTAGCAGGAGTACGAATTCCCGCAACCACATCTTCTCCTTGCGCATTCATAAGATATTCTCCATATAGTTTTTTCTCACCTGTTGCTGGATTACGCGTAAAGGCAACCCCTGTTCCTGATGTTTCGCCACTATTTCCATATACCATTTCTTGTACGTTAACGGCAGTTCCCCAACTATCTGGAATTTCATTCATTTTACGGTATACTTTTGCCCTATCATTATTCCAAGAACGGAATACTGCTTGTACTGCTTCTAATAATTGTACTTTTGGGTCTTGCGGAAATGGATTTCCATCTAACTCTTCATACAACTTTTTATAAGATTGTGTAATATCATACATATCATCGGCTGTTAAATCCGTATCGAATTCAGCATGTTCATTTGCTTTTTTTTCTTCCAAAATACGTTCGAATTGATTTTTATCAAAGCCTTTTACTACATCTGCAAACATGCTGATAAAACGACGATAAGAATCGTATACGAAACGTTTGTTATTTGTCTTATTCGAAAATCCTTCTGCAACTACATCATTCAACCCTAAGTTTAAAATAGTATCCATCATACCTGGCATACTCGCGCGTGCTCCACTACGTACAGATACCAAAAGTGGGTTTTCAGAGCTTCCAAATTGCTTTCCTGTTTTCGATTCCAATTCTGTCATTTTTTGGAATATTTCAGACTGAATTTCCTCACTAATTTGTTCCCCATCTTCATAATATTGATTACAAGCTTCTGTCGTTACTGTAAAACCACTCGGAACTGGTAATCCAATGTTAGTCATTTCTGCTAGATTTGCTCCTTTTCCACCAAGTAAATCTCTCATATCTTTATTTCCTTCATGAAAAAGATATACATATTTTGCCATATTATAGCCTCCCTTTACTCTAATAGAACTATTATAACAAACCAAATTATTTTATTCAAGTAAATTGTCTTTATGTTTACAAATGAAAAGACAAGCTATTTTTTGCTCGCCCTAGGATGTGCATGTAAATAAACCTGCCTTAAATGTTCATTGGATATATGGGTATAAATTTGTGTCGTCGATAAATTCTCATGTCCCAGTAACTCTTGAACACTTTTTAAATCGGCTCCCTCATTTAACATATGGGTTGCGAAGGTATGCCTTAATACATGGGGACTGATATGATATTTTAAAGCACCTTTTTGAATAATTTTATTTAAAATCATTCTAACGCCTGCTGTTGTTAAGGGATTTCCCAAATGATTGAGTAAAAGAAAATTATTGTTTTTATTCTTAAGTAGGGCAGGCCTTATATCAGAAAGATAAGTCTTGAGCAGAGATTGTAAACGAGATCCATATAAAACATAACGTTCTTTGCTACCTTTTCCCATTACCTTAATTTTCCAATCATAAAAATTGATATCACTAATTTGAATTGCTATCAATTCGCTTACACGAACCCCAGTTGCATACATCAGTTCTAACATAACCGCATCCCGCATGCCTAGTGGTGTTGTTTCATCTGGAATTAAAAGTAAATCTTCTAATTCATTGGTATACAAAAATTTAGGGAGCGTTTGATCTAATTTGGGATTGGAAATTAATTTCATTGGATTTTTAGTAATGACTTGTTCTTTCATTAAATATTTATAAAAACTTCTAAGACAACTAATATGTCTTGCGATTGTTCTTTTGGCATAATTTTTAGAATACAAATAAGATAAGTAATTACGAATCACCTTATAGTCGACATTTTCTATTGCAAGTCCTTCTTTTACTAAAAATGTATGATAATCGTCTAAATCATTTTGATAAGAAGTAATAGTATAATTAGACCTATTTTTTAACGTTAAATTTTCTAAAAAAGCAGAAAAATAATTATCCATACATTAATTCCTTTTCATCATCTGTTAAAAATTCATCATCTGAATCTCTTCCATTAGAATCTTCTACGAATGGTTCTATATGATGTCTATTTACTAATGCTGGCTTGATATGACATCCATATTCCGTCGTTTTTAATCTTCTAAAATTAATATATGATAACATTTCCAGCAAAATATCATTTTTATATTCTATTTGTTCATCATAATCATTCGATTGTATACAAGAATAAATTTTTTGAATCAATTTTATAGAAAGATTTCCATCACTTAACATATCTTGATTGTTTTTCACTTTATCTAAAATATAATCCCTATAAATTCTAAGAGAAAATAAAATTTTCGTGAACTCTTTTGTCATAGGTCTTTTTTGAAAACTATGCAGTATCTGTGTTTCATTCTGATGTTGGTGATAGCGATGCTCATTTTGAAAATTTAATACTTGAATTAATACACTATCTACTATATTTTCTTCTACAAATAGTAATGGCAAATAACAAGTTTCATGATTCATTTGATATTGAATATAACCATATACGCTATTCCAATCAAATTGGTTTGGAGCAATACTACTCTTTTTTAGACATTCAATAAAATCTTCCTTTCCCAATGAAACAGTTAATAAATCAATTTCATATAATTCATTTTTCTCTTTATAATTCTTTCCATCCCGACTCAAAGGAACATAAAAGCGATTCAAATATTTATCGGAAATCCATAAACTATACTTTGCCATACTACCACCTAGCTTCAGTATATCACAGTTTTTGAAAAAGAAAAAGTGACTATTTTTCATAGTCACAACTACTACATTTAATTTTATTTTTCTTAGTAGTTAACATATTTCCACACTCTGGGCACTTTTCTCCAGTCGGTTGATCCCAGTATGCAGTTTTACAAGTAGGATAATTGTTACATCCATAAAATACTTTCCCTTTTTTACTTTTTTTCTCTACAATTTTTCCATCACAGTTAGGACAGTCACAAATTTCTACTACTTGTTTTGGATCTGATTTGATATATTTGCACTCAGGGTAGTTACTACAAGCAATAAATGAACCATATCTACCTTTGCGAACCACAAGTGGATTTCCACAATTTGGGCAATCTTCTCCTACTTTTTCTGGCTCTTTTTTCTGCATTTTATCAAAAGCTTCTTTTAAGGCAGGATCAAAATCATGATAGAATTTTTCTAATGTTTCGTACCATACTTGATTTCCTTCTGCAATTTTATCGAGATCATCTTCCATGTCTGCTGTATACTTTACATTGATAATATGACTAAAATGTTCTTGTAACTTATCAGTTACTTCAATTCCAATCTCAGTTGGGACAAATTTTTTATCTACCAAATTGGCATAACCCCTCGCTTGAATCGTTTCCATTGTTTTGGAATAAGTACTAGGACGTCCAATACCTAGTTCTTCCATTGCATGTACCAACTTGGCCTCTGTATAACGTGCAGGCGGTTGCGTAAAATGTTGTTCTTTATCAATTTGATTAGAAACAAGTACACTTGATTGATAAGAATCAAGTGGTGGTAACGATTTTTCTGTTGTATCTTCATAATCTGCATATACTTTCAAATAACCATCAAATGTAATAATTTGCCCTGTTGCCTTAAACTGATAATTGTTGTTATCAAGAATAACAGTTGTATTATTTGTTTTTGCAGCACTCATCAGACTTGCTAGTGTACGATAATAAATCATTCGATACAATTTGTATTCTTCATCTGTTAAATAAGGTTTGACAGAAATGGGATCTCTTGTAATACTGGTTGGACGAATGGCTTCATGCGCATCTTGTACATTATCTGTTTTCTTACCCTTTTTTACAACACCAATATATTCTTTTCCATATTTAGCTTCAATATGATGGAAAGTTTCATTGACAAAATCACCAGAAAGTCTTGTAGAATCTGTACGCATATAAGTAATAAGTCCGACTGTTTCATCTGCAAGTTCAATTCCTTCATATAATTTCTGTGCAATCATCATCGTTTTTTTCGTACGCATTCCTAATTTAGAAGAGGCAACCTGTTGTAAGGTACTCGTGATAAATGGCATAGGACTCGCCTTACTTTTTTCTTTCTTGTCAACACTTTCAATTTGAAAAGCATTACTTAATTTATCTAATATTTCATTGCAAGCAATCTCATCTTTTATTTCTAGTTTTTTATGATTATACTCATATAAATCTGCGTCCATTTCGGCAAAATGAGCTGTAATGGTCCAATATTCTTGCTTTTCAAAGGCTTCAATTTCTCGTTCACGATCGACAATTAATTTTAAAGCAACACTTTGGACACGACCTGCACTGGATCCACTCGTTTTCGACTGCATCAATTTACTCAAACGGAATCCAATGATACGATCTAATATTCTTCTCGTTTCCTGCGAATTGACTAAATTTTGGTCAATCTTTCTTGCATGTTTCAACGATTCTATAACGGCATTTTTGGTAATTTCATTAAAAACAATCCGATCTGAATTATTTTCATTTAGACCAAGTACATCGTATAAATGCCAACTGATTGCTTCTCCTTCACGGTCAGGGTCGGTTGCTAGATATACAAAATCTGTTTTTTTGACATCCTTTTTTAAAGAATCAATTACACTTTTTTTCCCTTTTATCGTTATATAGTTGGGCTCAAAGTGATTTTCAATATCGACTCCAAGTCCATATTTTCCCTTGGTAGACAAATCTCTAATATGGCCTTTCGATGAGGTTACCAAATAATCACTACCTAAATATTTTCCAATTGGTTTTACCTTGGCAGGCGACTCCACAATGACTAATTTTTTTGCCATATGCCACTTCCTTTTTGATTAATACATTTATACACTATTCATTTAAAAATGTCAATTTCGAAAAAAGAATTTTCAAAATCCGTCTTTTTTGGCTTCTTTTAAGACATCATTATATATCAAATTTTATTTCATAATTTCTTCTTATAACTACGAATTTCAGAAGGCATTCCTAAAATTTCCCACATTTACTCCCCCAAGAATCTATCAATTTTTGATCTTTGTATATTTTTAATAATTCGCAATGATTACTACAACGATTGCATTCCATTCCTTTGGTTTCAAATGAAATATCTCTAATATTTAATTGATAAGTTTTTCCAACTGCATTATTGTGCGCTAATATAGCGATTCCGATTGCACCCATTAAATGGCTATTGGCATCGACAATTACTTTTTCTCCTAACACCTCTTCAAAGTACTTCACTACCCCCTTATTTTTACTCACGCCACCTTGAAAAACAATAGGACCTTTTATCTTTTTTCCTTTTCCCACATTGTTCAAATAATTGAGTACTATACTTTTGCAAAGTCCCGCTACAATATCTTTCTTTTCATATCCTAATTGCGCTTTATGAATGAGATCTGATTCTGCAAATACGGTACAACGAGCAGCAATCTTAACTGGATTTTGACTTTCAAGTGCCATAGAACCAAATTCCTCAATTGGAATTCCTAAACGCTTAGCTTGACTCGATAAAAAGGATCCAGTTCCAGCTGCACATAAGGTATTCATAGAATAATCTGTTATGATTCCATTTTCCAACAATATAATTTTAGAATCCTGACCACCAATTTCTAAAATGGTATGCACATCAGGATAAGTAGAAAGGGTTCCTATCGCATGTGCTGTAATCTCATTTTTAACAATATTCGCATCGACCATTAATCCAATTAATTTACGGGCACTTCCAGTAGTTCCAATTCCTTTGATTTCATAACAGTCTGGCAAATCATTTTTTAAGCCATCCAATAAGTTTCTAACTGCCTCAATTGGATTTCCTTCTGTCCAAATATACAAAGAACGAATGATTTCATTGTTCTCATCTAAAATAACACCCTTTGTTGAAATTGATCCAATATCAATTCCTAAATAACATGGTTTCATTTTTTTCGCCTCATTTCAATCATGTCATAAAAAGCTTCCAATCGCGTTTCAATCCCCACTTTAGATGTATTCGCATCAAAAGAAAAGAAAATGACAGGAACATCATATTGATTACAAATTTTATTGATAATTGGCATTGCTCCAATTTCCGGTGTACAGAAAGAAGATTTGATATGAATAATGCCATCATAATTGTGGGTACATAAATATTTTGTTCTTCCAATATTATCTGCTGCATCTGCTCCCATTCGATATTGAATATATTCCCGTGCATATTTTAAATACTTTTTGACTTCTTTCTTTTTCTCAAATAATAAATAGTGTGCATTGGTATAACGCTTTACTTCAATACCATACTTGGCTAAAATCATTTCCAAATCATAATTCGCAAAAGGTTCCATTAAAGTATAGAGTTCCCCAATCACACCAATTTTGAAACAGTTGGAAGGTTTTTCGATTGGAATTTTCTTTATCCTCCGAAAATGTTTCAAATATATATGCCTAAGATGAAAAAATCCTTTTGCTTTTTTAAAATCTTCTAACATTAATTGATTGGCATGAATGAAGGAATCTTTTTTGATCTCAAATCCAATATTCATACGAATATAGTCATCTACATGATCCATATATTTCACCATTTTGGAAGTAACAAAAAGATAATACAACGCTTTTATAATATGAAAATGGGAATCTATCTTTTTAAATTCTCTATAGATTTTACGTATATCTGTCTTTCCTTGACTAATCAAATTAATATAAGTAAATTGATAGCCTAAATCTTCTAAAATTTGATTTTGTAATTCACTATAATATCCATAACGACATCCCCCGCCAGCTTGGATTAAGATATCTGCTTTCATATCTAATGCTTCAATAAAAGTACCTAATGTATATTTAAAGGGGGTACAGACGAATTCAGGACTATATTTGGTTCCAAGTTCAATCGTTCGCGAACTAATTTTAGGAGCAATTAATATATTAGCATCTACAATATGATGTAATAAATATTCAACAGGAATACTGTAGTTTCCCATATGTGGGAATGAAATCGTTTTTTTAGACATGCTTTCGTTTCCTTTCTTGCATAATATCTACAAAACTTTCTAAACGAGTCTCAAAACCTGCTCTACCATCGACATCATCCAAAATTAAATTAATATATGGAAGATGAATTTTACGCATCACGAGTTCATTTACAAGTGAATCTGGTCCACAAGGAAAAGTGGATAGAAAAATAATTCCATCTACTTTGTTTTGGACAACGGGAATCGCCCCGATACTTTCTTTATTGAACTTCCAATACAGTTCCTTAGAAAGTTGTTTTGATATTGGACCTGTTATACTGGAATAAAAAAGATCACTGTAAATTACTTCAACATTTAATTTCTCCAAAAAAGAAATAATTGGTCTTCCAATATAGTCATCGTACATATTATATGGATGTCCTATCAATAGTACTTTTTCTTTCTCAGAATTTAATTTTTCTAAATTTTTGCGAATCAATGCTTGTTTTTTATTTTGTACAAACGTTTTTGCATCCCGATAGGCTCGTTGTATTTCTTTTTTCGTAAACCCTAATTTTCTTCCCATCTCTAAAAAACCCTTTTCTTCTGTTTGATGATGTGCAACATCAATATTGTAACTTAAAATGTCTTGCGAAAACATATTATTAACAATATCATATATTGCTAAAAAATTTGTACATGTTTGGTTTTCAACTCCATAGTTATCAATGCGGGGAATGATAATATAATCACATTTTCCTTGTAAATAAGAAATATGCCCAAGTAAATTTTTCATAGAAAGACACATTTCATCATTCGCATATTGTATTCCTTTTTCCATAATTTCTCGGTTTGTTTTTGGACTTATAATTACATCACAATCGAGTTTCTTGAAAAATTTTATCCATAAATCTCCATAGTAATAATAATGGATACTTCTTGGTATGCCTATTCTAATCTTGTCCATAATCTCACCTATATCATATTATTCTCAGAATAAGCATTTATGAATTATTTTAAGAATTTTACCCATAATAAACATAGGTGATAGAATGCAAAAGGAACAAAATCAATTAATCGATTGTACGGTTCATGACTGTGAACATTGTAATTGTCTTTGGAACAAATGTAAGTTAAATGAAATTAAAATTTGTAATTGTCATGGTAAAGATGGAAATAAGGAACTGACTATGTGTGATAGTTATGAAAAAAGAGAAAAATAAATCTCTTTTTTCATACAATTGGTTCTTGATAAAGTAACTCTGAAGTAAATATAAGTTGTAGATTGGTCTTGATTTTACAAGTAATTAATATCAACGCAGTTTTTTGATTGTCTTTGTGAAATTGAAAATAACCTGTCTTTTCAATTTCATAAAAATTTGATAGTTGATACACATATTTTGCTCCTTGGTAATATAAGAAAATAAGATCTCCAATTTGCAAGTTATCCAAATGCCTAAAATATGCAGATTTCCCAATTCCCGAATGCCCTGCCAATATCATAGTTCCATTTTCTACATTTGGAAAATCGGACTCTTTTAAAATTTGAATATTTTCTTCTATATTGTTTCTAGCATCTTCTATATCAAATAATCCCCTGATTAATTGTAGTTTTGGAATTTCTAACACAGCAATATAATTGTTATCTGTTTCTGGTTCAATATCTTCATTTTTTATTTCAACTAAATCTGCTTCTCTTTGTCTTTCTTGTATAAAAAACTGTTCTATTTTTTTATCTTCTATTTGTTTTATATTTTTTTGTTGACAAATATCGGTTAATAACAATATACTAGCAACGGAAATAGAAAATATTCCTATTGTTGTAGCAAACCTCTTTTTATAAAGTTTTTCCATAAGTCAAAGATATAAAGCCTAACATCAGAAACAGAATACTGATATATGATGATTTATTATAATGTGTAGTTGCGGTATTTGGAACTTCTATTATTTCAGAACTTTCCATTAAGACAGTTACGGTTTCACCATCCTCTTTAATTTCAAAATCAATCTTTCCTTCAAATTTAATATACCCATCTGGGGCTTTTTTCTCTATAACGTAATATTTACCATATTCCAGTCCTTCAAATAAAATCTTACCTTCTAAATCTGTTGTTCCACTACCAACTAACTTTCCAGCCTCTGTATATATTTCAACTGTAGCGCCCATTAATGGCTTATTAGTACCTTCCTCTACTTTTAAAAATTCTAGCGCCCCTTTGACTTTATTATCTTCCATCCTTACGGTTACAACTCCACCATTTTCTCTAATTTCAAATGTAATTTTTCCTTCAAAATTAGTATACCCAACAGGAGCTTCTCTCTCTACAATGTAATATTTACCATATTCCAAACCTTTAAAAAGAATCTTACCTTCTAAATCTGTTGTTCCACTACCAACTAACTTTCCATCCTCTGTATATATTTCAACTGTAGCGCCCATTAATGGTTTATTGGTATCTTCTTCTACTTTTAAAAATTCTAGCGCTCCTTTGACTTTATTATCTTCCATAATAAGCTTTACAACTTCATTTTCTTCCTTAATTTCAAAATCGATTCTTCCTTCATAGATAGTATATCCTTCTTTTGCTTCCCTTTCTACGATATAATATTTACCGTATTCAAGTCCATTGAATCGGATTTCCCCATTTTCATCTGTTACACCACTTCTTACTAGATTACCATTCTCTGTATATATTTCGATTGTAGTATCAGAAAGTGGTTTATTGGTATTTTTTTCTACTTTCATAAATTCTAAATCTCCTTTTATTTTTTCATTTTTCATTTCAATCTGTATCAATTGTTCATTTTCTATTACATTAAAATATAACTTATCTTCCTTTAACTGATAACCCTCTACACTTTTTATCTCTGTAATATAAAACTTACCTGTAAATAAATTCTCAAGATGAATTTTTCCATTTTTATCTGTAAATCCATGATATATACATACATCATTTTCTGTATAAATTTTTATTTCCGTATTCGGAATCCTTTCTCCTGTTTGGGCGTCTACTTTAGTGAAATGCAACTCTCCTTTTGGTAAAACATTTTCAAAAGTAAAGGTTTTTAAAATGACTGGTGTATATGGATCTTTATATTCCAATGTAAATGAATATTCTTGATCATTTATCAAATGGTTTCTTGTACTCTCAAGTTCTTTTAACATATAAGTTCCGAGTGATAAGTTGTCAATTTTCAGATAACCATTTTCATCTGTAACATATTCTTCTATTAAATTTCCAGAAACATCATACAATCCAAATTTTACATCCGATAACAAAATTTGTTCATAAATATAAGTATTATCCTGCATCACTACTTGTTCTCCGTATTTAAAAATTTCAACTATACCTTTGACAGGTTGATTTTCAAAATATAATTCCACTACTGGTCCATAGATTGGATCTTCAATCAATTTTGAACTATCTTTGATAGAAAATTCAACTGGTTCAGTTGCAAGTAAATATCCGTTAGGCGCTATTACTTCTTCTATCAAATAATCTCCGCTAGCTAAAGGTAATGGTGTATATAGAATTCCTTCATCATTGGTTTTAAACTCACAAATAACATCATCAGTTGTTTGACAAACATAGGTATTGGTTTTTTTATCTTTTATCCTAAATGTTATATGAGAAGAAGGAATAGGCATTTTCGTTTCTGAATCTATTTTAAGCAACTTTAATCTTGCCATAATACTACCATCTTTTAAGTAAAAATTTTGTACAAGTTTTGTTTGCTCTTTTACTTGAATGGTAAATGGAGAAATCCATTGATATCCATCCATTCCGGTTATCTGTTTCACTGTATATTCACCATAGGGCAATTTTACAGTTACATGCCCATTTTCATCTGTTTTTATAGTAGTCACTACTTCTTTTTTATGATTCAAAATTTGAAATTGAGCATTTGCTTCTGTATGAATAATACCAGTATCTACATTCCCATAAAATTTGTAAAATTGAAACTCATTTTTAATGATAGGCTCTTTCACAATAACCGAATAGGTAATGTTTTCCAAAACTGCTTGCAAATATACTTGATTATTCAAATAATACCCAGTAGATGCAGATAATTCTCTCACCTCATAATTTCCGTAAGGTAGAAATTGAGATGTTGCAGTACAATCATTTCCAATAGTTAATGTTTCCACTAACTCATTTTTCGAATTGTATATTCCATATTTGGCTCCTATCAAAGAGGCTTGTCCTTGTGCTTTACAAGTATTTGTTTCACTATCCACCTTCATCACTTTAATTTTGCCTTTAATTACATTTTCTTTGGAAGTTATGATTACAGTTTGACTATTCTTTATTTTCACAGGATAATGATTTGAATCGAGTTGATATCCAACTGAAGCAGATAGTTCTCTCACTTCGTAATTTCCATAAGGTAGATTTTTTGAAGTAGCACTACAATCATTGCCAATTGTTAAAGTTTCTACTAACTCATTTTTCGAATTGTATATTCCATATTTTGCCCCTACTAAAGTTGCATGCCCCTGACTTTTACACATATTGGTTTCACTATCTACTTTATTGATTTTAATTTTACCCTTAACTACATTTTCCTTTGATGTTACCATAATTGTCGTATTACTAGGAATATTTACATCATATGATTTGGAATCTATTAGATATCCTGTTGATGGTTGAATTTCTCTTACTTGATAATTTCCATATGGCAAATCTTTTGATGTTGCTGTACAATCATTTCCAATTGTTACTGTATCAACCAATGTATTATTCCAATCATATATTCCATATTTAGCTCCAACCAAAGTTGCATTTCCCTGACTTTTACACATATTGGTTTCGCTATCTACTTTATTAATTTTTATTTTTCCCTTAATTGAATTTTCTTTTACTATAATTTCTACAGTTTCCTCTGAGTCAACATCTACAGTATAAACTGTATTATCTAATAAATAGCCTGTTGAAGCTTTTCTCTCCCTTATTGTATAAGTCCCATAAGGTAAAAAATCAGTAATTGCTGTACTATCTTCTCCAATGGTCAAACTAGAAACTATAGTATTGTTGGAATTATACACATCGTAAACTGCACCAATTAATGTTCCCTGCCCTAGTGGAGTTGTACTATTTGTTTCACTATCCACTTTGATAATACGAATTTTACCACCTACAACATTTACAGAAATGGTATGTACAATAGGAGCATAAGAGCCCACTACAAGTAAATCTTGTCCTTCACTATCTACATATACAATAGGGGCCCTTCCATACTTTGTATCAGATTTTGTCAAGCTTATAGAAGTCTCCCCTAATTGTTTACCTGTAATACTAAGTGTGTTTCCATTTTTATTTGCATGCACCAACTCATCACTTATTATATTAAATTGTGAAAGAACAGAATTGGTATCATATAATGTAATTGTTTCATTCAATGAAATTGTATAATTTGCTGATTGAAATTTAGGTAACATAGTATGAGCACTAATTAATTGTTCCAATTCGGTCATCTCATTTTCATATAAAGCAATTCGATTTCCATCTAAAGAATCTGTAAAATACATGTCACTCGTTGGATCTACAGTCTTCCATATCATAAATTGGGTAATCACATACCACTTAGAATCAGTATGATTTTGATATTGATATCCATAATAGGAAAGTAATTCAATCCGTCTCCATTGTTCTTGCGTCATATGTGTTATAGCTGCATAATCACTATCATATGCAGTTTGTAACTTTCCATTTACAAAAGATACAAAGGGTTGAAGGCAATATGCAAATTGTCCATCTGATCTTTGTAAAAAGCGTGCGGTCTCATAATAGCCAAGTCCATTTTTCCACTTTTTAAAGTACGTTCCATAAATATAATCACCATTATAAAAACGATCATTATATACCTGAGCATGAATTTTTTCCATATAAGTACTCGTCAGTAATATTCCTAAAAATAAGAAAATACCTAAAATTTTAATGTTCATTTTTTTCTTCATTTTTTCCACCTCACTATTAACATACGAGGTTTCTTTTTCATTTCCTTTTTATTTTCAAAAAAAAAGAATCTTTTTTAAGATTCCAATCTTCATTTAGTATTAAAAAGTTAACTGCTCCCAAACTTCATTAACTGATTTTAATTGCATGTAAGGTCTTACTAGAACTCTTACGAAACACATATACTGTATTATTTTAAAACATTAGATATTACCAATTTTAATTACAAAATAAATATCGATATTATTATTGGTACACAGTTAGAACAAGAAAAAGTCCATATTGATAAACTAGATGTAACCTTATCATTAGGACTTTAAAATAGCAAGTTTCAAATTGAAAAAATAATTGTTGAATAGAAAAAAATTGAACTAGTATTTTTATTATTTTATTTTACTTTTCTTAACTAAGGCAGGTTCATCTTGTGGACCATAATCCAAAAAATCATCTTCTATCATTTTAGAAATAATATTAAAACGTTTTTGTTTTAAATTTTCTACTTGATCCTCACTTAAAGCAATAAACTCTTTGCAAAATCCATAAGCTAAATCCTTTATTTGTACTTCTTTTCGTGGATAAAGTTCACTCTCAAAAATCCCATCTTTTGCCATATTATGTTTACTTTCTTTAAATGTTAGGTATGTTTCTGGATTATTTCCTTTAGTAATCTTATCATATAAATCTTTAACATTATAAATAATCGCATCTGCTAATCTTACAACATCAGTAGTATAAATATCACCATATTCATTTATGTGAAAATCTAAATCTACAATACGATTCCAACCTTCTTCAGAAATAGTATCTTCTTTAATTTTTGCTAAATCTTCTAATATTTCAAAAAGCGTGTTACACTTCTCTTTCAAAATTGAAATATATGTTTTAAAATATTGTAATGAATATGGTTCAAATCTGTAACGACTTTTTAAAATAGCCGTTCCAAACGCTCTTGCTTCTCTATGAATATCTTCTTCTGTCCAATCCAAAGGATTACTTGAAATTGGTTTATAAGGCTTTTCCAATTCTTTTCTTAACGTTGGTTCTTCTTCATCCATTTTCTTGTCTAAAAATTCTCTTATTTCATTTTCTGTGATTGATATTTCACAAGTATTTACAAACTCTTCTATACCTTCAAACGACATAGGTAGTTTCAACTCATCAACAACAATTCTATGTATAATATGTGAATCTATATAATATCCATTTTCTCCATATATACCATATCTACTTAACAAATCAACATATTTATCAATGTTTACACTCATAATTGACCTCCTTTATATCAAATATTATAACACGTATAATGTAGATAGTAAATTGATGAATTTCCAAATCATCTTTTTACAAGTATAATAAAATTACTCTTTTTGAGTAAATTTATTTAGGTTCTTAACAAATCAATCTGTTTTTGATAATCATCTGCATTGGTAACAAAGCTTCCAGATACTACAATATCAGCGTTCTTTACCTTATCAATCGTTTTCGCATTGATTCCACCATCTACTTCAATCTGATAATGATATCCATTTTGATTACGCAGTTGTTTTAATTGTTTCAGCTTTGCAATTGAACTATCTAAAAATGTTTGACCACCTTTTCCTGGTTCTACACCCATTACAAGAACAAGATCTAATTTTTCTAAATAAGGAAGTAATGCTGATACTGGTGTTGATGGTTTGATAGAAATTCCAACGCCAATTCCATACTTTTTTAATATCCGTATCCATAAATCAGGATTACTAGTTGCCTCATAATGAAAGGTAAGATACCTTGGATGTACCTCTTTATAGATTTCAATATATTTTCCAATATCTTTAACCATAATGTGAATGTCAAATGGTTTTTGAATATCTTTTACCAATTCCAATGTTTTAGCATCCTTTAACGTTTTCATTTCTACAAACTCGCCATCCATAATATCCAAATGAAAGTAATCACAATCTGTGTCATTTAGTGCATCCACTTTTGGCTTACAATCTGTATTTTTTTTCATCATTTCTTCTACAATACTTAAAATGGAACAAGCTACCTGCATAATTATCTTCTCTCTTTCTTTGTAACGAAATTGACATAATTTTCATATCGACTTTTACAAATAATACCCTCTTCTACTTTTTCTTTAATTGCACACTTATTTTCTGATAAATGCATGCAATCTTTATACTCACAAGAATCACGATATTGATTGAATTCTACAAATTGATCACGGATATCAGATTCCGTCATTCCTAAAAATTCAATTGCCGAAAAACCTGGTGTATCTGCGACATAACCACCATATAAAGGTATCAACTCGACATGCCTTGTCGTATGCTTTCCTCTTCCCAAAGCATAAGAAATATCATCTGTTTTAATCTGTAAAGAAGAATCAAGGTGATTGAGTAAAGTCGATTTGCCCGCTCCACTTTGTCCCGTAAATACACTCGTCTTATTTTGAAAAGATGCTTTTATTTTTTCCAGTTCTGTATTTTCAAAAACAGTATATCCAATTTTTTCATAATATTTTATATACTTCTGTATTTCCTTTAATTCATTTTCATCTAATAAATCCATCTTGGTAAAACAGATAATCGGTTCTATCCTATGAAATTCAATAATCGTTAATAGTTTGTCTAGTAAATTGGTTGAAAAATCTGGATGTTTCACACTTGTAATCAGAAAAGCCTGATCAATATTCGCAACTGGGGGACGAACTAACGCATTCATGCGGGGTAAAATCTCCATAATATAATGATTATTTTCATCAAACTCTACAAAATCACCCACTAACGGAGTAATGTGTAAATTACGAAATTTACCTCTACTTTTACATATATATAAGTTACCATCTGCTTCTACTGTATAATCATTACTAATTAATTTGACAATTCTTCCTTGCATTAAGCACCTGCATTTGTTTTATCATCACTAGAATTATTGTTATTAGAATTATTTGATCCATCGGTTGATGTATTATCCTTGCCAGTTGAATCTTCTGGTTTATTGACAGGTTCTTCTTTATCATTCTCTGATGGTTTTTTATCATCCTCTTTTGGTTTTTCATCCTCTTTTGGTTCTTCTGGAATGACAACTGGTTTTTTTGCTACTGTAATACGTAGTGTAACAGAACCTCCACCAACTACTTTGCTTCCTGCTTCTCTACTTTGCGCTAATATCGTTCCTTCTGCAACAGAGCTATCTTCCTTTTCCACCTTTACTAAATTTACGTTATGTGTTGCACAAAATTCCTCAACACCAGCATAAGTCCAATCCTCTTTTACAAAATCAGGATAAACTGTAATTAATTTAGATACTTGGAAAACAATTGTATCGCCTCTTTTTAACTTCTGACCTTCAGCAATATCTTGTTCTAAGATGATATTTTCTTTTTGATCATCTGTATCTTTAAATTCCTTTTCCTCTACTAAAACAACAATTCCTTGCTCTTTTAATTTTGCCTCTACCGATTGGATGTTTTCACCAACATAATTTTCTACCACAATACCTTCAAAACCTTTGGATACAATCAATGTTACTACTGTTCCCTTTTTCACACTTCTACCAACACTTGGATTGGTTCCAATCACAACTCCAGCATCGATATCAATGCTATATTCCTCTTGGATATCTGTTGCAACTTCAAATCCTTCTTTTTTAAGAGTTGCTTCCGCATTGACAATCGACATTTTAGAAACATCTGGAATTTGAACATCAGGTACTGCTTTCATTTTTGGTAAAATCATCACAACAAAACCAACTATAATCGCAGCTAAGATACAGATAATTCCTGTAATCCATAATACTTTATTGGTTTTCTTATCACTTTTATCTTTCTTTTCATCTGTTCGTTTTGCTTCATTTTTCTTAAATCGACTTATATTTACCTTCTCATCTACTTCTTGTTCTGGGTAAGGGTAAACATATTTTTTTTCATCGGCACGATCTTTATCCAAAGCTGTCTTGATATCATTCTGCATTTCCATTACATTTTCATAACGATTCTTTGGATTTTTCGCACAAGCTTTTAAAATCACATTTTCAATACTTTGTGGAATTTCTGGAAACATATCACAAACACTTGGGATTGGATTTTTCATTTGTTTGATTGCAATTTCAACTGCATTTTCCCCTTTGAAAGGAAGCTTTCCAGTTAACAATTCATACATTAAAATTCCCAATGAATAAATATCACTTTTGATGGTAGAGCCATTTCCATTGGCTTGTTCTGGTGGTAAATAGTGAACAGAACCCATTACAGAATTGGTTTGTGTTAATTCATTGCTATTGAGTGCCATAGCAATTCCAAAATCAGTGATTTTAACAGTGCCATCATCTAGTATTAATACATTTTGAGGTTTAATGTCCCTATGAATGATATAACTTTCATGCGCACAAGCAATTCCGCTCGTCAGTTGTAACATAATATCAAGCACTTCTGATAGAGTTAAAGCACCTCTTCTTTTGATTAAACTTTTGAGAGTTTTTCCTTCTACATATTCCATCACAATGAAATACTTACCATCATCTTCTCCTACATCATACATACCTACTATATTAGGATGTGTTAAACTACTAGCAGATATCGCTTCCCTTTGAAACCTTCTTACAAATTTTTCATCATTGGCAAGATCCCCTCTTAATACCTTAACCGCAACATCTCTATCTAAAATAAGATCATGCGCTAAATAAACATTGGCCATTCCACCTTCCCCAATGGTTCTTATAATTTGATAACGATCATTTATTTTTTGTCCTCTTGTAATCATTTGTCACTACCACCTTTATTTAAATATGCAACTGAAATATTATCATTTCCACCACGATTGTTACATTTTTGAATTAACTTTGAAACTTTCGCTTCTGCTGAAAGTTCTTCACTGAGTACTTTCGCAATCTGTTCAAAATCTAACATATTGGTAACACCATCGCTACAAAGCAAGATGCCATCCACATCGGTTTCGACATCAAAGATATCCATATCGACAGTTGTAGTTGCTCCAAGCGCTTTCATTAGTACATTTTTTCTTGGATGCTCTTTGGCTTCTTCTTCTGTTAATTCTCCTGATTTGACAAGTAAGTTGACCAGTGTATGGTCTGTTGTAATCTTATGAATTTGTCCTTTCTTCATTACAAATCCAGAAGAATCTCCAATATTACCAAATAACAAGAAATCAGACGTTAATACAGCTGTTACGAGTGTTGTTCCCATGCCCTTGCTTTCGGGATGTTCTACCGTATATTTGTAGATTAAAACATTTGCTTCACTGACAGTTTCTTGTATCCAATGAATCGCATCTTCCTTATTACCAATAGAGCCAAGTTCTTTGAAACGCTTGCCAATATGGGATATTGCAATACTAGAAGCGACTTCTCCAGCAAGATGTCCACCCATTCCATCCGCAACTGCAAGCAAAATCTCTCCACTTTTATTTTCAACAATAATGACACTATCTTCATTATGATCCCTTACTTTACCCGGATCCGTTAAATATGAATACTCCATTTTAAGCCTCCTCATAATTGGAACGTAACTGTCCGCATGCGGCCATTACTCTTCTTCCAAATTCTTTCCGAATGGTAACATTGATTTTATTCTTCTTTAGTATATCATAAAATCGCATAATGGTCTCCTTAGAACTTTTTTTAAATTCAATGTGACTTGTTTCATTATAAGGAATCAAATTGACATAACAATTCAGTCCTTTTAATAATTGCGCAAGTTCTAATGCACAAGCATCAGTATCATTCACACCATCTAATAATATATATTCAAAAGTAACACGACGATTTGTCTTTTGGCTATATTTTTTTAATACTGATATCAATTGTTCAATTGGATAGGCTTTATTAATTGGCATTAATTGATTTCTAAGTGTATCATTCGGTGCATGTAAACTGATTGCCAAATTTACTTGTTTTCCATCTTGCATAAATGCTTCTATTTTTGGCACAATTCCACAAGTGGATACCGTAATATGCCTAGCGCCTATATCGATTCCTTTTCCACTATTGATAATGGAAATAAAATCAATTACATTATCATAATTATCAAATGGTTCTCCAATTCCCATTAAAACCACATGAGAGACCCTTTCTTTTAGATACGATTCTACTGCAAGTATTTGTAGTACCATTTCATGTGTTTCTAAATGGCGTACTTTTTTCAGTCTTCCACTTTCACAAAACGCACACCCCATATTACATCCAACTTCAGTAGAAACACATAAACTATTTCCATAATCATGTTTCATCAAAACAGCTTCTACTTTATTGGAATCTGCAAGTTCAAATAAGAACTTAATCACATCTTTTCCTTCTGTTTTGGTTACTAAAGTAATTCCTTGCATATTAAAATCTTGTTCTAATTGTTCTAAGGTTTCTTTTTTGACATTGGTCATTTCTTGAAAAGTGGAAACGCGTCTTTTATAAAGCCACTCAAAAACTTGGGTTGCTTTAAATGCCTTTTCGTTATGTTCTAAAAAATATTGTTCTAAATTGTCTAAAGTCATTCCGTATATATTTTTCATACATTCACCTTTTATCTATTATAGCAAATTTTGTAGAATATGGGAATGTATTTGCTAGAATTTATAAATTATAATACGAAGAATGAGTATATTTACATACTTTGAAAAATCTAGTATAATGTGAATGGTGGAAATATGAAATATATTTTAATCAAAATAATACAAATTTACCAAAAAATACCAGGTAAATTTCATCAAAATTGTAGACATATTCCTACATGCTCTGACTATGGAATAGATGCCATTCAAAAACATGGAAGTATTAAGGGAAGCTATTATACAATGAAAAGAATATTAAGGTGTACACCTTGGGGGACAAGCGGTTATGACCCAGTTCCAGAAAGGAAGAAAAAATGAAAAAATTAAGTATATTATTCACATCTATTTTAATCCTATGTACAACAGGATGTTTAAAAAGAGATAGTCTAGAAGACATTACCATTTATACAACAGTGTATCCAATTGAATATATTACAGAAAGATTATATGGTGAACATAGTACAATCCACAGTATTTATCCAAATGAGACTGATTTTAAAACATATGAATTAACGGAAAAACAAATTAGTGATTACAGTAAGGGAAATATGTATATTTTCAATGGTCTTAGCAATGAGAAAGATTATGTTGCTCCAATGTTTCAACATAATAAAAATCTAATGATTATTGATACGACATTAAGTATGGAACTCAATTACCAAATAGAAGAATTATGGTTGGACCCATCTAATTTCTTAATGCTTAGCCTAAATATCAAAAATGGATTATCCGGATATATCAAGAATCATTATTTAAAAGAAGAAATTGAAAAAAACTATGATACATTAAAAGTTGAAATTTCTAACATTGATGCAAAACTAAAACTATTAGGTGAAAGTTCCAACTATAAGACAATTATAACGGATAATAATGTTTTAAAATTTTTAGAAAAATATGGATTTACAGTTATCACTATAGAAGAGGCTACTACTGAAAAAACACTAAATGATGCAAAAGAATTAATCCAAAATAAAACAGTTCAGTATCTCTTTACATTTAATCAAGAACAGCTAAATAATACTGCTAGAAATTTTGTAACATCTACGGGAATTCAAGTAATTGAGTTGCACTCCCTTGCTAACTTAACAGAAAAAGAAAGTTCTGAAAAAGAAGATTATATTAGCTTATATAATGAAAATATTGAGCAATTAAAAAAGGAGCTATATCACTAGTTCCTTTTTTATATTATTTCGTATATCAAAAAATAACAAATTTTGTCACTCATCTTGACAGGAACCATAATATCTTGTAAAATGGTAGTTGTTCTGGAGTAGTACTCAAGAGGCTGAAGAGGCGCCCCTGCTAAGGGTGTAGGTCGGGCAACTGGCGCGGAGGTTCAAATCCTCTCTACTCCGCCATTTAAAATATTGAAAAATCTTGAAAATCAAGATTTTTTTAATTTCAACAATATTTTAATCTTATGTATGACACTATTAAAAAGAGAATTCCATATACGGATTTCTCGAATAAATAAACTGATACATCCCTTATTTGTAAAATCAAGTACCTATTTATACCTAATAGAGTAATGCAATCATAATTTTACAATCAGGGCTATATATTTTTAACAAAATTTATGTCTTTCTTTTTTATTTTTATTCTTATGATATTTGTTTGTTTCTACTTTGTAATCATTACTATTTATTTTTATATAAGTATTTTCTAAAGAAATTATTTTATATTTTGATAAAACTATTTTCAATTTCTCATCCATACTTTTTAGATTACCATTCAATCTAATAATTCCATGATGTCTTCGATGCTTAAATTTGTCAAAATGATGATCAGAAGTAATGATACAAAATTTTCTCTGAGTAGCTAAGTCAAATACATCATTATCAGATATTCCTTTATATTCTTCAATCACATTAACGATTTTATATTTTTTTGAGGATATATTTTTTGAAATACTGAATGGAACATTTTCATCGCATAAAAGCTTCATTTTAATCCTTCATATATGTTCTCATTAGAAATGAAATATAATTCATTTTTCGAACTTCATAAACAATCGCAGCCAGTATTTGCTTATCATCTGTTATACTAGGAAATTCCACTTTTATTTGATCAATATCATACCCATCCATAATCATCCGTAGAATATTTTTAGTAGAAATTCTTGTCCCTTTAATAATAGGAACACCAGATTTTATATCTTTGTCCTTTACAATATGCTCTTTTACTACAGAATCAAACTTTTTGTCTTTCACCATATTTCTCATCATACGATAAATTCTTATCGAACTATATTTGTTTTTTGTCGTTACAGAATTGTCATTTTCTGAAAAATATTCTTTTCCTATAAACATCTCCATCCCATACATATTAAATCTTCTCCTCTTTAATTTATTATAACATGAACTAGAACTATATTGTAAACTTTTTTTTTGCAATGTCAAGCCTCACTCCTTTTGTTTATCATAGTCCTCTTTTATGTCATATAATGTCGTTTCCCCTTTTTATCCTTTACTAATATAATACTGCACTTTTCCCAAATTTCCTTTTTAGAAAAGAAAAAAATCGCTATTCTAAGCGATTTACATAATCGGCACTTCTATAAGTACCACATCTCAAATAAGGAACGTATTGTTTATTATTGGGGTTATATATTACATACCCATTACATTGATATCCATTCGAATCATAGAGAAGAGCTATGATTTTTTTAGATTGCAATGTAGAAAGAGAAATGATTATATTATTCTCACCATCAATTGAAGTTTCTTCAACATATTTTTTTGCACCTTCTTTTAACCGTAATTCTAAATTATGGTATTCTTTCAAGGATACATATGTTGTAGCAACATCACTATAATCGTTCTTCATGCGATAGGTACTACTTTTAACAGTCTTTTTAGAAGTAGTATAAGTAATAGAAGTCCCATCTACCAACTGATGATAATAGAAAAGAGATGTACAAAGACAAAGTCCTAAAAAACAACAAACACCTAACATCGCCAGTAAACCAAAACCACACCGATTCATTGTATCACCCACCTAAAATAGTATTTTATCTTCAATATTATCCTTGAAACGATATAACTTCGCAGGTCTACCATTATGCCCACCTGTTTTATATCCAGTATCCTCAATCAAATCTAAATTGACAAACTTCTTACGGAAATTTCTACGATCTAACTCTTTTCCAAGAACTTGTTCATATAAAGTTTGTAATTCTGGTAATGTAAAATCACTTGGATATAGATTCTTCAACGTCGATATATTCAACATTCTATGTCTTAAAAATTCTGTTGCATTTTCTACAATAGAGGCATAGTCATATACCATTTTAGGAATGGCATCAATTGAAAACCATTCACTATGAAAAGGTCTTTTTTTACGTTTCAATTCAATCGATTTACTATCAATTAAAGCAATAAAAGAACTTGCTAAAATACGATCATTGGGCAAACGGTCTACTTGACTGAATAAATGACATTGCTCCAAATACACTTCTTCTAATCCTACAAATTCATCAATAGTAGCTTCCGCACATTCTTCTAATGTTTCATTCACCATAAGTAAATTGCTTGGTAACATCCAATACCCTTTAAAAGGCTCTTCATCACGACGGAATAATAATACCTTTAATTTTCCTTCTTTTATCGTAAACATACTAATCATAACTTCTATTTGATTGATATATCTTTTATCTAAATTCATATACTTCACTACCTTTATTCTTCTTCATTATAGTATTTCATACACAATTTGTCAAGGTAATGACAATTAGATTACTACGGTTTATTGCCGTAAATTATACCGCAACAAAACAAAATTCCTTTCATTTTGAAAGCAAAAGAAAAAGACTGAATTTCAGCCTTAATCCATAAATTCTTGTTCCAATGCCTCTAATGGTTCATCCTTGATATAAGGTACTTCCAAATCATAATTGACATCACGATACTCTCTTGCACCTGTACCAGCAGGAATCAATTTACCAATAATGACATTTTCCTTTAATCCATTCAAGTGATCTACTCTACCATGAATTGCAGCATCCGTTAAGATACGTGTTGTCTCTTGGAAAGAAGCTGCAGACAAGAAGGAATCTGTTTCAAGCGATGCTTTGGTAATACCAAGTAAGACTGGTCTACCCGTAGCTGGTCGTTTTCCCTCCAATATCAAGTTTTTATTGACATCTGTAAATTCATTGATATTAATCATTGTTCCAGGTAAGAATAAAGAATCACCAGAATTTACAATCTTAATACGCGAAATCATACGTTTTGCCATTACTTCAACGTGCTTATCACTTACGTCAACACCTTGAGAACGGTAAACTTTTTGAATTTCCAACAAGATATATTGTTGTACCGTAATTGGGTCTGTTACCACAAGTAACTCTTTTGGACTGATTGCACCATGGGTAAGGCGTTGTCCTGCTTTGACTTCTTCACCCTTCTCTACAGCCAATTTGGCACCATAGTTAGAAGTGTGTTTTTTTGTCTCTACATCATTTTGAACGGAAATGACAAACTTACCATTTTCCTCCTCAATTTCACTTACAACACCATTGATTTCCGAAATCGTTGCTTTTCCTTTTGGATTACGTGCCTCAAACAACTCTTGTACACGAGGAAGACCTTGTGTAATATCGTCTCCACCTGCAACTCCACCGGTATTGAAGTTACGCATAGTTAATTGCGTACCTGGTTCACCGATAGATTGTGCAGCCATAATACCTACAGCTTCCCCAATCTCAACGATTTGACCAGTTGCTAAGTTACGACCATAACAGTAACGACATACCCCATGGTCATTCTTACAAGTAAGTACTGTACGAATTGGTACTTTGGTAATACCTGCTTTGATAATCTTATCGGCCAATTGCTCTGTAATATACGTATTACGTTCTGCAATGACTTCTTTGGTTTCTGGATGAATGACTTTCTTATTCGTATAACGTCCAATGATACGGTCTTCTAAAGATTCAATTAATGTACCATCGGTATTATAGAACGCTTCTACAACAACGCCTTGTTCTGTACCACAATCGTTTTCTTTGACGATAATATCTTGGGCAACATCAACCAAACGTCTTGTTAAGTATCCAGCATCTGCTGTTTTTAACGCGGTATCAACAGCACCTTTACGAGCCCCATGGGTAGATAAGAAGAATTCACTGATGGTAACCCCTTCACTAAAGTTAGATAGTACTGGGATTTCTTCTGATTTACCATTTGGTTTATTGAAAAGTCCTCTCATACCCACCAATTGTGTAAGTGATCCAATATCTCCACGCGCTTTGGAATCAATCATCATAGAAACTGAGTTTTCTTTGTTATTTTTTACCCATTCTTCTAGATCCTTAGATACTTCTGATTTGGCATTTGACCAAATTTCAATAACTTTATTATAACGTTCATCGTCGGTAATCAAACCACGTTTGAATTGCTTGTTCACTTGATCAACCATTTCTTGACTCTTCGCTACAATTTCATCCTTCTTTTCACTTTCTTTGATATCATCAATTGAAATCGAAATTCCAGATAAAGTGGAATATTTGAATCCTAAATCTTTCAATTTATCTAGCATAATAGAAGTTTCCGTTGTTTGATAACGTTTATAAATTTGGGCAATTAACTTACCAAATACACCTTTATTAAATGGTTTTACCAGTGGCATAGCAGCAATTGCTTCAGGAATATTAGTACCTGGGTCCAATAAATATTTTTTAGGTGTAATTCCTTCAATATTTTCTTCGGTTCCTTCATTGATATATTGGAACGTATCTGGGAAGATTTCATTGAAGATAATCTTACCTGCAGTCGTTACCAAATATTTATTCATATAAGTTTCTGGGAACAATTTATACTTGAATCCTTTTACTGGTAATACAATACGCGTATGTAATGTAATTTCTCTTCTTTCATATGCCATCAAAGCTTCATTGGTATTTTTAAATACTCTACCTTCTCCTTCAAGACCAGCTTTTTCAATAGTTAAATAGTAGTTACCCAAAACCATATCTTGTCCTGGGGTAACGATTGGTTTTCCATCTTTTGGAGAAAGGATGTTATTGGCACCTAACATAAGTACTCTTGCTTCGGTTTGTGCTTCTGTACCGATTGGTACATGGACAGCCATTTGGTCTCCATCGAAGTCCGCATTGAATGCTGTACATACAAGAGGATGCAAACGAATGGCTCTACCACCAATTAATTTTGGTTCGAATGCTTGAATACCAAGTCTATGTAACGTTGGTGCACGGTTTAACATGACAGGATGTTCTTTGATTTTCTCTTCCACGATATCCCATACCCGTTCATCTTGATTTTCAATCATACGTTTTGCAGCTTTAATATTAGAAGCAATTTCTTTTGTTACTAATCCATTGATAACATGTGGTTTGAATAATTCCAATGCCATTTCTTTTGGAATACCACATTCATACATTTTTAATGTTGGTCCTACGACGATAACGGAACGACCTGAATAATCCACACGTTTTCCGAGTAAGTTTTGACGGAAACGTCCTTGCTTTCCTTTTAACATACTAGATAAAGATTTCAAAGGTCTATTTCCAGCACCTGTGATGTTACGTCCACGTCTACCATTGTCAAATAAGGCGTCAACGGCTTCTTGTAACATACGTTTTTCATTTTGAATAATGATAGAAGGTGCGCCTAATTCCATTAATTTCTTTAGACGATTGTTACGGTTAATGACACGTCTATATAAGTCATTTAAGTCTGAAGTTGCAAATCTTCCACCATCCAATTGAATCATTGGTCGTAATTCTGGTGGAATGACAGGAAGTGCTGTAAGTACCATCCATTCTGGTTTGTTTCCAGATTCTAAGAAAGCATCTAGAATATCCAAACGTTTGATCAAACGCACACGTTTTTGACTAGAAGAATCTTTAATTTCTTCAATCTCTGCTTTAATTGCAGCTACTTCTTTTTCAAGATCTACTTGTTCTAATAATTCCTTAATGGCTTCCGCACCCATTCCAACACGGAAAGTATTTCCATATTTTTCATAATAAGCACGGTATTCTTTATCACTAATCGTTTGTTTTTTCTCTAAAGGTGCAGCCCCAGGGTCTAGTACGACATAAGAGACAAAGTATAATACTTCTTCCAAATCTCTTGGTGACATATCTAGAACCAATCCCATACGAGATGGAATGCCTTTAAAGAACCATATGTGAGATACAGGTGTTGCAAGCTCAATATGACCCATACGCTCACGACGTACTTTGGCACGAGTTACTTCAACACCACAACGGTCACATACAATATTTTTATAACGAAGTCTCTTGTATTTTCCACAAGAACATTCATAATCTTTGGTTGGTCCAAATATTTTCTCACAGAATAACCCATCACGTTCTGGTTTTAACGTACGATAATTGATGGTTTCTGCTTTTTTTACTTCTCCATGAGACCACTCTCTGATTTTTTCAGGAGAAGCAATGGCGATTCTTAACCCTTCAAAGTTATTTACATCCATTAATCTTCATCCCCTTCCATATCAGCATTTACCTCTTCACTATTTAGAAAATCCTCGTCAGAAAGATCATCCAAAGAGTCATCATAATATTCTTCCTCTTCTGTTTCCTCTGTTTCTTCCAATTCTTCTTCTACAATCGGTTCGTCTGGTAATTCGATTTCTTCAGCAGATAAATAGCTATCTTCTTCTGCCTCTTCTAATTCTTTCAAATCCACATAATTACCTTCTTTATTTAAAACCGTAATATCTAAACCTAAAGCTTGGAACTCTTTAATCAATACTCTAAAGCTTTCTGGTACACCTGAAGATGGAATTGGATTTCCTTTTACAAGTGCTTCATATACTTTGACACGACCTACGACATCATCGGATTTGATGGTAATCATTTCTTGTAAGACATGAGCAGCTCCATAGGCATAAAGTGCCCAAACTTCCATTTCTCCGAAACGTTGTCCACCAAATTGAGCTTTTCCTCCTAATGGTTGTTGTGTTACCAATGAGTAAGGCCCTGTAGAACGTGCATGTAGTTTATCGTCAACCATGTGGTGAAGTTTAATCATATACATCACACCCACACTAATACGGTTGTCAAATGGTTCTCCGGTACGTCCATCGTATAATACAGCTTTTCCATCTTCATCTAATCCTGCTTCTTTTAAGGCATCAATGATTTCAGTTCTCGTTGCCCCATCGAATACTGGAGTAGCAACATAGATATCAAGTTCCTTAGCGGCCATACCCAAATGCATTTCTAGGATCTGCCCAATGTTCATACGAGATGGTACTCCTAGTGGGTTTAATAGGATATCAACTGGTTTACCGTTTGCTAAATAAGGCATATCTTCTTCTGGTAAAACAAGTGAAATAACACCCTTGTTACCATGACGCCCAGCCATTTTATCTCCGACAGATATTTTACGTTTTTGTGCGATATAAACACGTACAATTTTTGAAACACCTGCAGGTAATTCATCGGTATCTTCTTTGGTAAATATCTTAACATCGTGGACAATTCCTTCCCCACCATGTGGTACTCTTAAAGAAGTATCTCTTACTTCACGTGTTTTTTCACCAAAGATAGCATGTAACAATTTTTCTTCGCTGGTTAATTCAGCCATTCCTTTTGGTGTTACTTTACCAACTAAAATGTCATCATCTTTGACTTCTGTACCAATTCTTACAATTCCATTTTCATCCAAATTTTTACGTGTTTCTTCACTGACATTTGGAATATCTCTTGTAAATTCTTCTGGTCCTAATTTGGTATCACGACATTCGATTTGATAGTCTTCAATATGAATGGATGTATACACATCATCCTTCACCAAACGTTCATTTAGGATAACGGCATCTTCATAGTTGTATCCATTGTAGTTCATAAAGGCAACGGTAACATTTTTACCCAAAGCCATTTCTCCTTGATCCGTAGATGGCCCATCGGCAATGACTTGATCCTTTTTCACGGTATCGCCAAGTTTTACAATTGGTACTTGATGATAACAAGTTCCTGCATTACTTTCTTCATACCCATTTAAGTAGTAAGTATCCATACCACCTAAGGTTTTTACTAATATTTTTTTCGCATCGACATAGTCAACAACACCATCTGCTTTGGCAATGACAACTGCTCCTGAATCTCTTGCAGCAATTGCTTCTACTCCAGTCCCAACACGTGGCGCTTCGGCTTTTAATAATGGGATGGCTTGACGTTGCATGTTAGCACCCATCAAGGCACGTTTTCCATCATCGTGTTCTAGGAATGGAATTCCAGATGTTGTGATAGATACAACTTGTTGTGGAGAAACATCGGCATAGTCCACTTTTTCTCTTTCGACAATAATGGTATCGGTATGATAACGTACAGGTACACGATCCTCTACAATTTTATTATTTTTATCTACTTTAACGGTTGCTTGTGAAATATAGTAATCTAATTCTTCATCAGCTGTCATATAGACAATTTCATCCGTTAAAACAGAGTCTTTTACTTTACGATATGGAGTCATAATGAATCCATAATCATTTACTCTTGCATAACTAGCAAGTGAGGTAATTAACCCGATATTTGGTCCTTCTGGAGATTCAATTGGACAAAGTCTTCCATAGTGTGATGGGTTAACGTCACGTACTTCCATGCCTGCTCTATCTCTAGATAAACCACCAGGTCCTAAAGAAGAAAGTCTTCTTTTGTTCGTTAATTCGGCTACTGGATTGGTTTGATCCATGAATTGTGATAACTGGCTACTACCAAAGAATTCTTTAATAGATGCCGTTAATGGTCTAATGTTGATTAATGATTTTGGTGTTACTTCAGTCACTTCTTGTGTACTCATACGGTCACGAATGACTCTTTCAATACGACTGATACCAATTCTAAATTGGTTTTGTAATAACTCACCTACTTGACGAACACGACGATTAGATAAGTGGTCAATTTCATCAAAGTTTCCAATACCTTCTAATAAATTAAGATAGTAAGATACAGATGCATAAATATCAGATATCGTCAAACGTTTGATATCGATAGTTTGATCATTTCCAATAATAGATATGATTTGAGCTGGATTGTTTTTAGAAAATACTTTTACTTCTTGTACTTTGTTATAAGTATCTAATTCTGTATTGATTAAAACTTCTTTTACCCCATAACCATTTTCTAAAACTGGTTTTAAGCTTTCTAAAACTTCTTTGGTAATCACTGTACCTTTTTCTGCGATAACTTCTTTTCCTACTTTAATGGTTTCTGCAAGTGTACAACCAAGTAGACGATCTGTTACATCTAATTTTTTATTAAATTTATAACGACCTACTTTTGCCAAATCATAACGGAATGCATCGAAAAATCTTGTAATCAATTGATTTTTCGCACTATCTAATGTAGATGGTTCTCCTGGTCTTAATTTCGAATGAATATCAATTAAAGCTTCATCGGTATTCTTATTTGCATCTTTATGGATGGTATTTTCAATGTATTTATTTTCACCAAATACATCGATGATATCTTCATCACTCGATAATCCAATTGCACGTAATAAGGTTGTAATTGGTACTTTTCTTGTACGATCAATACGTACATAGATAACATCTCTTGCATCCAGCTCATATTCTAACCATGTACCACGGGTTGGAATAATTTGACTGGTAATGACTTTACGTCCATTCTTGTCAATTTCCTTACCAAAATATACACTTGGAGAACGTACTAATTGTGATACAATAACACGTTCTGCTCCATTGATGACAAATGTACCAGACTCTGTCATAATTGGCATATCTCCTAAATAGATATCTTGTTCTTTGACTTCTCCTGTTTCATGATTGAAAAGTCTTGCTTCTACTTTTAAAGGCGCTGCATAAGTCGCATATCTTTCTTTGCATCCTTTGATTGAATATCTTGGTTCTTCAAAAGAGTATTCACCGAATTCGAGTGACAAATTTCCTGTAAAACTTTCCACAGGAAAAATATCATCAAACACTTCTTTGATTCCCTCTTGCATAAACCAATCATATGATTTTTTTTGAATTTCTAATAAATTCCCTAATTCAATTGCATTTTTTGTTTTTGCATAGTTTCTTCTTTCACGATAATCCCCAAATTTTTTTACTGTATAAGCCATGTTTCACCCCTATATACCTATTTTTTCGCAAAAAGAACATAAACCTAAAATTAAGTGTATGTGTCAATTTATAATTTTATCAAAGTTATGTCTAGATGTCAATTATTTGTCGCACAAATAATATAAAATCCCTTGTTCTTATTTTTTAGTTCTACTGTATAGAATTGATTTAAAAATTCCATAGTTGATTTGGCACCTTGATCTTTATGAATGACAATCCATAATTCTCCATTTGGTTTTAAGTGCTGTTTTGCTTCTTCCAAAATCTGATAAAGTATTTTCTTTCCTACTCGAATAGGCGGATTACTGATAATAAAATCAAATTTATTTTCCACATTTTCATATAAATTACTTTCGTAAATCTGAACATTCACATGATTGGTACTAGCATTCTTTCTTGCCAATTCCAAGCTTCTTCTGTTAATATCAATCATATGAACCTCTGCATCAGTCTCATGAGCCACGTAGATACCAATTGGTCCGTATCCACACCCAAAGTCCAATACACTACCGTGAATTTGACTTATATTTAATGTTTCTAATAAAGATCTTGTTCCAAAATCCAAACCTTTTTTAGAAAATACCCCATTATCTGTATAAAATACAAATTTTTGATTGTTTATGATAGCCTCATTTTTTTGTATCTCACTTTTTAAGGTATCATCATTTTCAAAATAATGTGCCATAGTTTCACCTACATTATAAATAAACGGTGAAAGCCCATACTAATTTTTTAGTACAGGCCTAACCTATTATTTCAATTATTTGAATTCTACTGTAGCGCCAGCTTCTTCGAACTTAGCTTTGATTTCATTTGCTTCATCAGATGAAACATTTTCTTTTACGTTTCCACCATTATCCGCAATATCTTTTGCTTCTTTTAATCCAAGTCCAGTGTATTCACGAACTAATTTGATAACAGCGATTTTGTTAGCACCTGCTTCTGTTAATACAACAGTTACTGTGCTTGGTCCTTCTTCAACTGCTGCACCTGCTGCTGGAGCGGCTGCAACTGCTACTGCAGATGGATCTACACCAAATTCCTCTTTCATTAAATCTACTACTTCTTTGATTTCTAAAAGTGTCATTTCTTTTAAAGAATCAATAATTTCTTTTGCGCTTAATTTTGCCATTTTATTTTCCTCCTTTTAAATTAATTTTCTTCTAAATTTTTAGCATGCAAGTCTAAGCAAATTGCAAAGTCTCTTGCAATACCCATAAGTCCACTTGCAAACATTGTGAACAATCCTTCTCTCGATGGAATAGATGCCAATTGCTTTAACATAGCTTGATCTGCAACTTCTCCATCCACAACTCCAATTTTAATTTCAAGTGCTTCATGCTCTTTTGCAAAATCACTTAAGACTTTAATTGGAGCAACTGCATCTTTACCAAATGCGATTGCTTTTGGACCATCTAATTCACCAATTGTGATATTTAAACTATCCAAAGCTCTTTTTGATAATGTATTTTTGTAAATCTTAAGTTCTGAATCTGTTTCTCTCAATTTTCTTCTAAGTTCATTGGTCTCTGAAACAGTAAGTCCACGATAATCAAAGAATACATAAGATGCGGATTCTTTCATTTTGCCAGCAATTTCTTCTACGATAGAAGCTTTTTGTTCAATAATCTTTTGATTTGCCACTAACGACACCTCCTTTTACTGTTCCGTATAAAAAACTCTTACAGTATTACCGTAAGAGCCTGAAGACTTAAATTATGATTCAAGTTCCTCGGTAGGATATTAAGTATTTCTACACCTACTGTCTACGGTACATTATATATTTTATTTCACGAACGAGTTCATTATAACACAATTTGAATTAGTTGTCAAAACTATTTGTATCAATTTTAATACCAGGACCCATTGTAGAAGATAGAGATACATTTAAAATATATTTTCCTTTGACTACAGATGGTTTTGATTTTACAATCAATGATACAAAAGCATTTAAATTTTCTACTAATTTAGCTGCACCAAATGATACTTTACCAATGATAACATGTACATTACCATAGCTATCTGTACGATATTCTACACGTCCTTTTTTCACTTCTTCTACTGCTGTTTTTGTATCCATTGTAACAGTTCCAGTTTTAGGGTTTGGCATTAATCCTTTAGGACCTAATACTTTACCAATTTTACCTAATGCAGGCATCATATCTGGAGTAGCAATCATAGTATCAAAATCGAACCAATTTTCTTTTTCGATTTTTTCTAACATATCCATATCTCCAACATAGTCAGCTCCTGCTTCACGTGCAGCTTCTGCTTGCGCTCCTTTGGCAATCACTAAAACTTTCTTTGTTTTTCCAGTTCCATTAGGAAGTACCAAAGCACCTCTTAATTGTTGATCTGCTTTCTTTGTGTCTAAGTTAAGACGAAGTGCAAGTTCAACAGAACCATCAAAATTTGTAGTTGAAGTTTCTTTCACTAAATTAACTGCTTCCTCTACTGTATATAATTTTGTCTTATCTACTTTTTTAGAAGCTTCTAAATACTTTTTACCTTTTTTCATTATTTTACCTCCTTATGTGGTGTATGCGGATTTTTTCCTCCCACATAGGTATATACCTATATGTTATTCTGCTTCTACTTCAACGCCCATGTTACGAGCAGTACCTGCTACGATTTTCATCGCTTCTTCGATACTATAAGCGTTTAAGTCTGGCAATTTGATTTCAGCAATTTCTTTTAATTGTGCTCTTGTAAGTTTTCCAACTGGTTCTTTGGAACCTTTTGTAGATCCCTTCTTGATTCCTGTTATTTTCTTAATCAAGAATGGTGTTGGTGGGGTTTTAATTACAAAGTCAAAAGTTCTATCTTCATAAACAGAAATTTCAACTGGTAAGATATCTCCCATTTTATCTTTAGTTGCGTCATTATATTTTGTACAAAATTCTTGCAAGTTAATTCCAGCAGGTCCTAAAACGGTTCCAACTGGTGGAGCTGGTGTTGCTTTTCCAGCAGGCACTTGCAATTTAATAATCTTCGTAATTGGTTTTGCCACGAAAAACACCTCCTATAATTTTTTTCGCGAGTGGTTCAAATGACATCCGCATGAAACATCTCCCACTTGTCTCTATATATAAAATATATAGCTAGTTCATAATACCACAAAGTTGTGGTTTTGTAAATATATCTATTTTGTTTTTTGTCTAGATTGAATAGATAAACGATATTCTCCTACCTTTTTATAAATGTTTCTAGTTGTAATCTTTGGATCCTGATAGCTAGGAGTAAGAATATTAACTTCCAAATTATATTCCTGAAAATAAGTATCTAAATAAGATTGTCCATATTTTTGAAACTCTTTTAATAGAAAATCATCTGGATTGCCAATGTTAGAAAAGATAAACTCGCATCCATTTGTCATACAATAATGAATGCATTCTAGTAGATGAAACCAGTAATACCGAAGCATTTGAAATTGTGGTGATTTCATATACTGAGTAATTGTCATTTTAGGTCGTTTGTTCTTTTGATGAATCAATCGATCTACCGTATCTTGATTAGAGCCATTTCGTTTTAATATTTCTTGTGCTTCACGGAATTCACTTTCTGTAATAATATCTACTTGTGAATCTGGATAATAACTATAATATTCATTTGCACGTAAATTCTGTTCAAATGTTAGATCTCTATTTTCTTCCTCAATTTGTTTCATATGAATTAAGCCGCCTCAATTTCTGTTAAAGCAAGTTCTACAATTGTTTCTTGTCCAAACAAATCCAATGCAACCTCGACCTTCTGATTTTCCATATCAATTGTTTTAACTTTACCAAACATATTTGCAAATGGTCCATTTACAACCTTAACCATATCATCAACATTGAGTGAATTTCCAATCTCAAGACGACTCATACCCATACTACCTAATATTTTATCTACTTCTTGTGGTGTTAAAGGAAATGGTTTTGCTCCCTTACCAGAAGAACCGATAAATCCTGTTACCCCTGGTGTATTACGCACGATAAACCAAGCCTCATCATTCATCACCATTTCTACCAAAATATAACCTGGAAACATTTTTTCCATTTTTTCTTTAGAAACACCATCTTTATCTTTAATTACCTTTTGCTCTGGAACAACAACACGGTAAATATAATCTTCCATTCCCATGGAGCTTGCACGCATTTCTAATTTTTCTTTTACCTTGTTTTCATGACCAGAATATGTATTCACAACGTACCATTCTTTTTGCATTATTTCACCACCATCTTAAGTCCAGAGATGATAAAATCAAGTCCTGCAAAAAATAGTCCAAATATCAAAATAAATACAATCGTTGCGGTAGAATATGTAATCATTTCTTTTTTACTTGGCCATTTTACTTTCTTCATTTCTTTTTTGACACCTACAAAAAATCTTGCAATCTTTTTCATCCATACACCCTCTTTTCATCATATGCTTTTTTCAAATAAAAAACACTGAAATCTGTGTCTAAATAGAGAATAGCACAAATATCGACTAAAGTCAATCATTTCAGCTTTATTCAACAAAACTTTTTTTGATGCTCTTTCTCTATTGTTCTTTCGCTTTCAGTGTTAACAAGGAATGCAAGATTAGTCAATAAATCTGTACAATGGTTCTTCCAATCTCTTATCATTTGATATATTTCTCTTTTTTCCATCATATTTTTTAACTCATATTTTCTCTGAATTACTTTCTCACATGACATTACTGAAACAGAAGAATATACTTTAGAAAAGGGTTTATATAATTGACCACTCTTTGCTAAATCAGGAATATATAGTTGTTTTCTTTCTGATGTATAATATTGCGAAAATGGTGCAAGAGAATATTCTAAGTTAAAAGGGTCCATATAAAAAAGTTGTTGATCTGTCACGTACGCAATCCATAAATGATTTGGTGGTTCTTGATATAATTTATGTAAAGAATAAGAAGATTCATTTGGAAAAAAGGTTCCTGCAATTTTATAACTCTCTATTCCCATTTTGTTTAATAAATCATGAATAAAACCATTTATATGACGACAACAACCCTTTCCTCTCACAATATGACTCCCATCTAACGAGTAATAATCGGCAAAAACAAAATCAGATTTTTCATCTATAAATACTCGTTTAAATGAATTTGTAGCAGATAAATATCCTAAAGGTATCATATAGTTTGAAATTAAAAAAGATAAATTGAAGGCATCCTGTTCCATTGGAAATTCATTTAATAATTTAGATAATTCTTCCAAAAGACAATTATAATATTGTTTCCATTCTTGAAAAATCGGTAAATTAATACGATATGAATTATAGTAACTATTTAATAATTGATTAAATTCTTGATTACAACAACTAATATTATTCCAATTTTTACATGTAAGAAGAATCGTGTCCCTCCATAATCGTTTATTTTTAAAATTAGCCAATGTATATTCATTCATCGAAAGAACACGTGTTTGTTTTTCCATTTTCTTTAAATTTTCTATATTATCATTCATTTTCGAATCACCCAAAATTGGCTTTATCCTAACATACAAAAAGATTTTTGTCAATCAAAGCGATAAGTATTTTAATTATTATAATCACATAATGAGAACTTCATAATAATTATTTCAGTTGCTTTTTCTTTATATTGCTATTTTCAAAATGAATATATTCAATATGTGGTGAATGAATAAAATTAAAGGAATGAAAAATAACAGGAGAAACTTTTGAAAAAGCAATTATTCCACCACTAATTACATATTGTGTATTACCAATCGTAAAATATCCCCATGCATATTTTGGAAAGAATTTTTTGCAAGGAGAAATAAGTCCATAATTCCCTTTTAATGGAATAATTCCCTTATGCATATGTCCCGATAAAACCAAATCGACAGACTTTAGAACCTCCATTTCACATACCTTGGGATGTGTGACATAGATTGGTGTATGGCAAAGTAAAATCTGATAGCAATCGTCCCTTAAATGCGATTTTAATTTTTGATCAATATCATCTATATAAGGTTCTACCTGTTCATGTGGACTATTATCATAATAAGTATATGGTGGTGTATATCCTAAAAAACAAATATTGTCTCTCACAATAGAGTCATTGTCTAGTACAGATACATTCGGAATGGATGCGATTGTATCTATCTCCCCTTTTGGAAATTGATACTTCCATTTGCGATTTCTTACCGCAACATCATGGTTGCCAATTGAAATGATAACGGGAGCAATTTTAGAAATATGTTCTAACCATGTCATAAATATTTCTTCAGATGTTTTTTCTTTTAAAACATTACTTTGATCAAAAAAATCACCAACAATACAAATATAATCGGGATGGTGTTCTTTTAAATTGAAATAAATTTCTTGTAATCTTTTTTTAGAATAGTTCTCGGTATAATGAATATCCGATAATAGTGCTAATGTTTTATGCAGACGAGATGAAACTATAATATCTTTGTTTTTTATCATACATATCCCCCCTATAAAAAATAATCAAGTTGCCTTGACTATTTATTCACTAATTTTTTCTACATTAGAAGTAAATTCACCAACTAATTCATTAAATTTAAGAAGATTATTGCTCAATTCTTCTTTATCAGATTCATATTTCAGACGGTTTTCCTCTAGGATTTTCTTTTCTTCCTCTATTTGTTTTTCTTGATGATTGATTTCTAATTCACGATCTTCCAAATAAGCTTGTCGTGCATCTAATTCTTGTTCCCGCTCTTCTTGCTGCTTCTGAATTTTATTCATTTCATTCTTTTTATAGAATTCAAACTTATTTTTTTCTAGATTAAAATTGGTTTGAGCATCTTTTAGATTTTGAATTTCACGTTCTAATTGTTGTTTCTTATCTCTTAATTTTTGATAAACTTCCTCTTTATATGCTTTTACCTTTTGTATTTCTTCTTTACATTTTTCCTCATGTGATGCACGCGCTTGTTCTATTTCTTTTTTTTCAACTGATAATTTTCTTTTGATTTCAAGGTTTTTATTAAAAATATTGGTTGCTTCACGAACATTGTTATTCGCGATTTCAAAAATGTTTTTCAAATCATCTTTGGGAATCTCCAATTTTGGTTCTTCTTCTTTTTCAATATTTTTAGAGACCTCAAAACTATCTGTTTTTAATAAATCAAAACTTGTATCTAATTTATGTGTATCGCCACTTGTATCTGGTTCTTCAATATCGATGATTTCATCGGTTAAAGTTTCTTCCAAGAAAAAGACTCCTAGTCATTCTTTCCAGGTAATTGTTGGAAACCAGAATTGAATTGTGAGACTAATTCTTTGAATCTTGCACAACTTTGCGATAAATTTTTACTTTCAAGTTCTAATTTCTTTTCTTCTAATTCTTTTGATTTTGCAAATTGTTCTTTTTGTGTTTGTAATTCTTTTTGACCATTTCTGATTTTTTCTTCAGCAATTGCTTTTTCTTTTGCAAATTGGTCTCTTTCTGTTTCTAATTTGGCTCTATCCGTATTTAATTTTTCTTCTTCTAATTGTTTATATTGTTCAAATTGATCTTTTTCTGTATCTAATTTTTCATTTGCCACCTTTAAAGTTTGCTCTGCCAAAGCAATTTCTGCTCTTGTCGCATCACAATCGGCATTGAATTTTTCTTCTTCATTTTGAATGCGGATTCTTTGATTTTTAACATATTCATTTACTTCTTTTTTCTCTAATTCCAAACTATTTTTCTGAGTTTCGATATACTTTTCAAATTCTTCTTTTTCTTTTTCCAACTTATCTTTTAATTCATTTAATTCTGCTTCATTTACATTAACAGTTTTCTTTTGTTCAATCAAATTGGAAATGAAATTATTCGCACCAGCAACATCATTATAAAGACTATCAAATAAAACATCAAAATTAGATAATACATAACTGTCATCTAAATCCTTTTGATCTCCACTTTCCTCGTCTTCTTCTATCATTCGGTTCATTTCTTGGAAACCCATTGGTTTGATTTCCGTTTGAACTGGTTCATCAATTGTTGGAATTTCAGTTTGAACTTCCGGTTGTTCTGCATTTGGAACTTGAATATCTTGAATCATGTTATCTACATCAATGATATCATCATTTTCATAGAAAAAGTCATCTGCATCGGTTACAGGAATTTGATCCATTTCTACATTTTGAGCCATTTCGTTTGCATTTTCGTTCATAAAAACATCTCCCTTTTTTATCCTTTTATTCTTTATTTATATGGCAAACTACCATAATAACATAATTAGTATAACACAAAATTTTAAAAAAACATATCTTTTTTGCATTTTTTTGAATTTTTTGTAAAAAAATGAAGATTTTTAGTCTTCATCTTCCCCTTTTTGCTCTAATTTCACCAAAACTTCTCTTGGTTTTGAACCATTACTTGGCCCAATGATACCACGTTCTTCTAATAAATCAATGCATCTTGCTGCACGGTTATATCCCAAACGAAATCTGCGTTGTAATAAGGATGCACTTGCTTTTCCTTGTGTCACTACAAATTCAACAATTTCATTATATAAAGGTTCTTCATAGTCTCCATGTCCACTTTCTTCTTGCATTGTAGTTGCATGCATTTCCTCTTCATCCATCAAAAGTGTTTCATCGTATGCAGCAATTTGTTGTTTTATAGTGTGGTCAACAACAGCTTTGATTTCTTCATCGGAAAGGAATGTTCCTTGAATACGGATTGGAATATTTTCTCCTTGAGGCGAGAATAACATATCTCCTTTTCCAAGTAATTTTTCAGCACCCACTTCATCTAAAATGGTACGAGAATCAATACCACTCGAAACTGCAAAGGCGATACGTGATGGAATATTGGCTTTGACAACACCCGTAATGACATCCGTAGATGGTCTTTGGGTTGCAACAATCAAGTGAATTCCAGCAGCTCTTGCCATTTGGGTAATACGCATAATCGAATCTTCGACTTCTTTGGCGGCAACTAACATCAAGTCTGCAAGTTCATCGATAATGACAACAATAAATGGCATATGTTTTGATTTTTCACCTTCTGGCAATGATGCATTTTTTTGATCAATATAAGCATTATAACCAGCAATGTTTTTTGTACCTGTACGACTAAATAATTCATATCGATTATCCATCTCAACAACAATTTTTTTGAGCGCAATATTGGCTTTTTTAGGATCTGTTACAACAGGCGCTAATAAATGAGGAACCCCATTGTACATAGAAAGTTCTACTTTTTTAGGATCCACCAATACCAATTTTACTTCTTCTGGTTTGGTACGCATTAAAATAGATACAATCATACTGTTGATACAAACAGATTTACCACTTCCTGTAGAACCTGCTACTAAAAGGTGAGGTGTTTTATTGATTTCGCAATATTGTGGTCTACCCATAATATCACGTCCAAGTGCAACTAGCAATTTTGACTCTTTCAAGGCAGCTGGGATGCTTTCTAAAATTTCACGCACCGTAACCATAGTCGTTACTTTATTTGGAATTTCAACACCAATTGTCGATTTTCCAGGAATTGGTGCTTGAATACGCACATCTTTAGCCGCTAAAGCTAACGCAATTTCGCTATGTAAACTTAATATTTTACTTAATTTTGTTCCGGAACGTACTTCCATTTCATATTGTGTTACTGCAGGCCCTGGATTGATTGCCACAACTTTCGCCTCTACTCCAAAGTCTTGCAACACTTGATGCAACACTTCAACATTGTGGTTAATGGCTTCTTTTCCTTCACGATTATTATTTTTAGGCGGTTTCGATAAGAGACTCATTGGTGGATATACATAACCACGGTTGATTGGTTCTTCTATTACTTCACCCGTTTCCTCATTGACCATCAATGGAGGCACTTTTTCTTCTTTTGCCTCTTGTGATTCTTTTTCTTCACTAATATGAATTAATTCGTCTACAGAAGAAACGACAATTTTGTTATCCTTTTCATATTGTTCTTCAATCGCTTTAATCTTTTTATCCTTCTTCTCTTTCTTTTCATGATGGATATTCAATTTTACTTTAGAAGTTGCCCATTTGATAACATCATAGAAAGAAAATCCTGTGAATAAGATAAGTCCACAAACCATAAGGGCCCATGCGACAATCCGCGTTCCATTCAAATCAAATCCCCACATGCATAAGGCAGAAAAAAGTGCTCCTAAAACGCCTCCACCTAAATTGATACGATTACTAGGACTAGCCATGAAGTTATTCACAGTTTCTACAATAATTTGAAATCCTTTTAATTCTTCATTTTGAATATATTTAACATGAGAAAAAATAAGAATCGCAATTATAAAAATATAAAGACCAATTAATTTAGAGGTAAAAAAATCAGGTTTTTCTCGTTTGATCATCATATAAATACCAATAATCAGGACCGCAACCAATAAAGGATTGTACCAAGTTCCCACTAAAAAAACGGCAAAACTACTAATAAAGTTGCCCACTATACCAGTCTTTGGAATCGAACCAATAATGGCAATCAAAATCAACAGCAGTCCAATAAGTTCCGTTTGATAACCAGTTCCTTTTTTCTTGATTTCTTTTCTTTTCTTCGTCTTTGCCATATGTAAATCCTCCTACAATATTCTAGAAAAATTATAACATAAATTAAGTTAAAAAAAAAGCCAGAAAGTGGCAACAATGACAAAACCTAGTCTCCCAGGTGGGCATCACATCAAGATTTTCAGGATTCTTATATAAATACAAGTATTCAACACCAATCTTGAATTAGATTCCCAATGTCATAAATTAGTAGGTTTTTTTATTAACCTCTCTCTGGTACTTTCATTATAGCATATCTTTTTATAAAAGGAAATAGATTTATTCACATTTTTCAATCAAACGATATGTGATATTGTGATTACTTCCCATATTGACATGGACACCTCGTTGCTTTACATCAGATACATCGACTGCAACTTTATTATCCTCTACTAAAGTATCTAAGGAAATACAAAATTGATTTCCAACACGATAAGGATATTCTTCAGGATGTTCTCCAATATAAGTATCAGCAGCGCTCTCTATTAATGCAATCCTTGCTTGATCAACTTCTTTTTGTTTTTTTTCAATTTGTTCTAAGACAACTGGATAGCAAATTAAAACCAAAAGTCCTAAGATTGCGATTACCCCTAATAACTCAATTAATGTAAACCCTTTTCTCATATTCTCACCTTACGTTTATTTTATAATAAAGGAGTTGGAAAGTCAATGTAAACACTATTCAAAGAAAAGTGTAAGCAAAAATATAATAACTCCAATGAAAATGCCAAGCCATGTAACTTTTGGATTAGAATTGTGTAACATTTCTTCCAACAGTTCAAATACAACAATATAGAAAAGCATTCCAAGTGTAATAGAAAGTAAAATACCGAGCACAAAACTGGTAATCATACCACTTAAGAAGAACATGATAAGTCCTCCTAAAAAGGTAGATAAGGAAATTCCCAAAACCAATAAAGTCGTCTTTTTCTTATTTTCATTTGCTTGATAGAATGTAGAAGTTATTACCATACCCATTGGAATATTATGAAGTCCTACTCCAATCGTAACTAAGAGCCCCATCGAAGAATCAGTCGTCACTGTACTATAAATAGCCATTCCTTCAATAATATTATGGAGAATTAAAGCAATACTAGATACAACACCAATATGAAGTAAATTTTCAGGAATTGTAGTTTCTTTTTCTTTCACATCATGATCTGGGACAAATAAATCCAAAACTTTTAATATTAAAATACCTACTACTATAAATCCAAATATCATGAAAATACTTTGGAAAGAGGAAAACTGTTCGCTCATTTTTTCATATGCCTCTGGTAATAGTTCAGCAAAAATTAGCATGGTCATCACACCAAAAGCGATACTAATTGATATATCGACAATTTTATGGTTATTTTTTGTTAGAAAAACAATTAACACCCCAACCATCATAAAAATCCCTGTACCTAATGTAAATAACAATGGCATTCTATCACCTCTAAACATTTACTATTTTAACACAGAAAAGAAAAAAAGTAACTATTCATCACTTTCTTCTTCAAAAATATCTAAACCAGGAATCTTCTCTGTTGCGGAACCAATATTCTCCTTATTATCATTCTTTTGAATATTTTCTTTTTTGTCGTCTTCTTTTTTATCCGGTGCTTTTTGTAAAATTGTCAATTTAACAGTACCAGACCTGTTAATACTTGTTCCAGCCCTTACACTCTGTGAAATAACTGTTCCAACTGTTCCCTTTCCTGTTGTTACATATTCAAAAGAAAGAGAAATTCCATATTTTCTTGCATAGCTACGTGCTTGTGCTTCTGTATCACCTGTAAAATCGGGTATGTTCCCAGATGGCAACTTACTATAGTATCCACTCTTTCCTGGAACAACTTCCTCGTATGGTTCATCAATATCAAATGTAAACTCTTTTACAATTTGTTTTTCTTCTAGTCCTAAATTAATCTTCATTGCTTGGACAACTTCGGCTAAACTATCTTCATAAACCATATATTCATATACGGAAGCATTTACCAAAGGATCATAAATTGTTGCATCTGCTCCACTCAAATATAATTTTTGAATTCCTAGTAAATCCTCTAAATCTTCACCAGAACTTTTGGCAATAATATCTTTTCCAATATTATAGAAAGATAAGATTTGATTTGGACTCATATTGGTTTCCATACTATTACTAATCGTATCTAATAATTGGTTTAATGTATCCAAACTTCTTACTGTTTTTAATTTGTTTAAAATCGCACGCACAACCAATTGTTGGTGTTGTCCACGGACAAAATCATTCACAACACCCTGTCCAATGTATTGCCTTGGACAAAAAAGTCTAGACCAAACATCCTCGCGATGGCGGGTAAATGCAAGTGCCTGTTCCCCGTTTAAAGTTTGAAAGCCTTTTTCTACATAGATTGTATTTTCTCCCCATTCGCGATTACTATTTTGTTCACAGAAAGCAAATGGGACATCAACATCAATACCACCTAAGGTATCTACTAATTTTACTACACCTTTAAAGTTCATTTTGACATAATAATCAATATGAATTCCAGTGTAATTTTGAATGGTATCAATCATACATTGTTGTCCATAAGAAGCTGCATGTGTAATTTTACTACGAGGATTTCCAGATACACACGCAATTGGAACAAAGCTATCTCTTGGAATACTTAAAATAGTTGTATTTAAGGTAGATGGATTAAATGTAATTAGCATCAGTGAATCTCCATTAAATGCACTATTGGATATATCTTCTAATTCAGAATCCACTCCTGTTAATAAAATGGTAAAAGGTTCTTTTAAAGAAGCATTTTTATTTACAAGTTCACTTTTTACTTCTTTCTCTTGTTTATAAATAACTTTTGTATCACTTGCAATATTTCCAAATTGATACCCTTCTGTATTTTGAAATAAGGTGACATAGCCCCCTGGTAAAAAGGCACCATCTATTTTTCCATCATATAAAGCTTGAATCAAAGTTGGATAATTCTCATATTCTTGAATTTCATTTTTGAGTTTCTTCTTTTCAATGACTTCCTTTGGAATTTGATTTCCATCAACACTAGTAGAATCCCCTAGTATTCCAATCGCACCATTTCCAAACACTTCTAATCTATCCGCCTTATTATCTTTTAAAACAACAAAGCTACTGTAATAATAGTTCTTATTGGTAGACATACGGTCTATCACTTGATAAGTTTTATGAATATAGTACCCCATAAACAATAGTATAACCGCATACAAAATGGTGACTGGAATATAAACATAGTATTTTCCTTTTTTACGAAACATTGATTTTAAATACCCTAATCCAAAGCCAATCCACAATAACAAAATCATTAATGTTAAAACCAAACGTATTTTATTTTCAATCCCTGTTAATAGTGATAATGCATATAACAAATAAACAGATGAAATTGTTAATAAAACAAAAAGTATCATCAAAATTAAAAATTTTTTAGGATTATTTTTAAATATTTTTTTTAGCATAGAGCATCATACTCCTCTCGTATCATCTTGTATTATTATAACTAGTTTTTCTTATTTAAACAACTAGTACAATCACAATTTTCAAAAGTTCACAATATTTGACAATTCAACTTTGGAACAAAATTGAATTTAAAGAATAAAATATATTGTCAATAAAAGAATTATTTGTTATAATGGATTTGTCCAAAAAATGGACCCGTAGCCAAGTGGTAAGGCATGGGACTGCAACTCCCTGATCGCTGGTTCAAATCCGGTCGGGTCCTCCATATAAAAATAAAACTGTGGACACAGTTTTTCTTTGCAGATGTGATTTAATGGTAGAATACGACCTTGCCAAGGTCGGTGCGGCGGTTCAATTCCGCTCATCTGCTCCATTGAGAGAATTACTCACACCCTCGTGTGAGTTTTATATTACAAAAATATCCTATATCACTCGTTGATATGGGATTTTTTCATGTTTGAAAGGAGGATTTACAAATGAAAATAACCATAGAATCTTTAGAATTTCCTTTATGTGTTAAAGAAAAACTTATGAAGATACCTAAAATATCAAAACTACATATTGAATTTGTAAATGGGAAAAATATTCATTTTGATAAAACTAACCTTTCAATCAATGAGCCACACAAAGTTATTATTAGTAATGATTCATCTTGTATAATCTTATTATCTTATCTAAATGATAATAATTTATATTTGAAAGATAGTTTAGAAATTATTACTCTTGAATCCATAAAATTTTTGATTTTAAAAATGCTCTAAAAAATAAATTTTTTGAAATTTTATTTTTCCCTTTATTTATAAGGGTTTGCGAGCAAAAAAAATTTTTCGATGTCCGTTTACTTTCCGGTAAAAATGTGTTATTATGGTAATATACGAAAATTGTAAGTTATCGTATATTTTATGTATTTTTGTAGTTCTTAACACAAGGAAATTCTCTTGTGTTTTTTTGTCGTTCAAAGAAAGGAGAAGAAAAAATATGAACGGAGAAAAGAAGAACTTTGTTGTAGGGATTTATCCTCGTGTAAGTACAGAGGATCAGTCTAGGTTTGGTTTTAGTTTGGATGAGCAAGAAGAAAGTCTTAAAAGGTTGTGTGAATGGAAAGGATATAAGATTTATAAAGTCTATCGTGAAGAAGGAGTTTCTGCTAAAAGTATGAATCGACCTAAGTTTCAAGAAATGATTCAAGATATGAAAGATGGGAAGATAAACAAGATACTTGTTTATAAGTTAGATAGATTAACTCGTTCGATTCAAGATTTAGAAACGATTTGTAAGTTGTTAGAAGAATACAAATGTGATTTAGAAAGTGAATGTGAAGAGATTAATACTTCTACTCCTACTGGAGTATTCTTTATGAGAATGACTACTATACTTGCTCAATTAGAAATTGAAAGGACTTCAGAAAGAACAAAATTTGGTTTAATGGGTGCAGCTAAGAAAGGACACTTTTCTGGAAAAGCACCTATTGGCTATCGTAAGATTAACAAAGAATTAATAATTGATGAAGTTGAAAGTGAAGTTGTAAAAAATATTTTTAAGTGTTATTTAAGTGGTTTATCAGTATGTACTATTACAAAACAACTTAATGAAAAGAATGCTTTAAATCGCAATTGGAGAACAACTACTATTGATAGAATGTTATCTAATTACATCTATGCTGGCAATTATCAACACCGAAAACGAATACAAAATGAAGAAACTATTCTACTTGAAGATGTATGTCCTGCTATTATTGATAAACATGACTTTGAGTTAGTACAAAAGCAAAAAGAAAAAAACCTAAAGAACTATACTCGAAAACACACTTATGTTTATATGCAGAAAATCGTATGTTCAGAATGTAATAAAATTATGGGTGGGTCTTCTACTACATCCAAGAATAAGCCTACTCAAATCTATTACAAGTGTAATTGTTGTAATACGAGAATTAATGAAAAGAAAATTGAACAGCCTTTAATGTTATTCTTAAATGATATGTTAGATTATTACTTGCTTATTGATAACAACTATAAATCGTTTTTTAACGAAGATTTAACAATAGAAATAAAAAGATATGAGAAGATGTTAAAAGACTTGAATATAAAGCTACAAAGGATTAAAAATGCCTATTTAAATAGTAATATTGAACAAGATGATTTTATAGATGAAGAAAAAAGCATTAAAATGCAAATTGAAGAAACAAAAATCAAACTAAATAACTTGAATAATGCTAATGAAAATCTAAATCATAAAGATGATTTAAGACTTTATAATAGCCTATTTCAACTTGAAAAAATGAAATACAAATCTTACTATGTTAGAAAGAATGGCTTGTGGAACAAACTCACTAAAGAACAAAAAGCTGAACTAATAACTAAGTACATTGATTCTATTGAAATTGAGAAAAATAAAGAAGAAATAATTATTAAGAAAATCAATATCAATAAAAAGGAAATTCAAAATATTGGTTATATGTTTAGAAATGATTGTTTTGATTTGGCAGTTAATATCAATGATAGGGATGTTATTTTATCCAATGAACGAACTAAAGAAGATATAACTAAATATATCGAATCACTAAATAAATTCTATAAGATAGCTCCTATCACTATTGAAAAAGACAAATTGGATATTGGTAGTCTATCAAACAAATCTCTTTTACAAATAATTCCTAATAAAAAGGAAAATAAATTTGAAAAAGATAGATACACATTACTTCAAATAAGTGTCTAAATATAGTATAATTATATTGGATGTATCTATTAAACGAAAGGAGGACTTATGAATAATAGTTTAAATTTTAAAGAAATCGAAGAAAATAAAAACTTGATTGCTCACTCTACTTATAATTGTATAAAAAATTTATTTTCAAAAGAAGAACAAGAAAATATTCTTGTAGCTGAAATAGATTCAGAATATATGGATGGTATTAAGTTATGTGAACATTACAATATTGATATGAAAACTGGAGCAAATTGTTTAATCTGCGAATGTAAAAGAGGAGAAAATAAAAGTTATGTTGCTCTTCTTGTACCAACTGGTTATAAGTATAATATGTCATCAACCGTTAGAAAATATACAAATTCAAGAATGGTATCAGTTGCCCCACTCGAATATGTTTTAGAACAAACTAAAATGGAATATGGGAGTATAAATCCTATTGGATTACCTAAAGAATGGAAGATATTTATTGATCCTAAAGTATTGGAAGTCGAAAGAATTATATGTGGAAGTGGATTGCAAAAATCAAAACTTTCATTACCAAGTAAATATTTACTTAAATTACCTAATGCCGAATCATTAGATAATTTAGCAAAAGAATAATTTTTTAATGAAAGGATAATGAAAATATGGATAAACAATTTGTAGAGGAATGGTTAAATAAATTAAAAAAATACTGGTTTAATAAAGAGATTGATAATGCTGTTTCACTATTTAAAAAAACAACATTTTATCAAGAAACACCTTTCATGGAACCTTATACAGCTTTAGAAGAAATCAATGAGGAATGGCAACATGTTAAAAATGAGAATATCCAAAGTATTGAAATAAAACCTTTAGCAATTGATGGATATACAGTAATTGCACAGTGGATTTTAAAACAAAATGATATAAATTTTGATGGTATCTATGAAATTAAATTTAATGAAAATATGGAATGTATTTACTTTAAAAGTTGGGAGATGAAAAGATGAAAATATTATTGTCTAGTAACAAACAAATCATAAAAAGTTTCTTAGAGGAAAATTCTAAAATTGGATTTATACCTACCGCATCAGAGTTAGATAATGATAGATGGTATATGGAGAAAGATAAAAAAGACCTAATAGAAATGAAATATAATATTACTAATATTGAAATTACGAGTGAAGGCAAGGAAGAAATTCTAAAGAAATTGGATAGCGTTGATGCTATATTTGTTGCTGGTGGAAACTGCTTTTATCTATTGCAACAACTAAAGCAAAAAGATATTATTCAAGAATTAATAGAATTTGCCAATAATAAACTCTATATTGGTTCAAGTGCAGGTTCATGCATTGCTTGCCCTTCAATCAATTATGTTAGTAAATTAGATGATAAAGAAGATGCTCCATTATTAAATGATTATCATGCAATGAATTTAATAGATAAGTATATATTACCACATTACAAAAGTGATGAAGAATATACAAAATTAATTAATGAAATTATTAAAGATCATCCTAACTTACAATTTATAACGTTAACTAATGACCAAGCAATTATAGTAAATAACAGAGATGACTATAAAATTATAGATACAGAATAAAACTTTATTTTTGAGCAAGAGATTGCTCTTTTTTGTTGTCTAAATTAGAAAGGAGGCAAAATTATTAACTACTTTTTTCAAGTAGTCGTACCACAAATTCTTGATTATTTTAAAGAAAATAAAGAAGTAATTCCTAACTATCTAATGCTTGAAGTTTTAAAAAAAGATAAACAATATCAAGAACAAATTGAGAAGATTTTAGAATTATCAAAAGAAAAAAATAAAAATAATCAGAAAGGAAAATAAAAAATGAGCTATGCAATTTTTAGAGGTGAAGGTATTAAAACATTACAAGAATTATCACAAAAAGGTAGTCATAATGAGAGGACAAAAGAAAAATATAAATCTAATCCTAATATTAGAGTTGAAGATAGTAAAAATAACATTGAAATAATAAAATGTAATAAGTATGTAGATAAATTTTATGAAATAACAAAAGAGTATCAAAAAGAACATTAAGATAGAATGAAGAATATGAGATCTGATAGAAAAAAGTCTTTTTATGATATGGTTAATGATTCTAAA
>CANSPQ010000008.1 GCA_947648915.1 uncultured Caryophanales bacterium
TCTATATTAAGGCTTTTCTAACCATTTCTTCTTTTATTCATGTTTTTATCCTGTTATCTGATAAAATCCTTATAATGAATTTAAAGGAGGGTTAAAATGGAAACCTTAAATGAATCCATAACGGGTGCAGAAGTACTATATTATTTTTTGAGGATAGCTCGTATCGAATGTATTAATAGCGTTGATATTCAAGACTTAAACAATAAAATGAAATTATTGTTACAACTTCCAGAATTCTCATCAATAAAACCTGCTTTTTATATAGAAGATGAATTCAGTATGCTATATGCAATTCAGTCTTTGATTGAATCAAAAACAATCACAAAATATCAAAACGAATTAATGTTATCAATGCCTATAGATGAAGATGTTCATGAATTACCTCAAAAAACCAAATTAATGTACTTAAATATGGCAAGATTATATAGAACTATTGGTAACACAAAAGAATGTATTCAAAAAGGAAATGATTAGTTTCCTTTTTTTAGTTCTTCTTCAATTCGAATTAATTGATTATATTTACAAATACGGTCCATTCTGGACATAGAACCCGTTTTGATCTGACCTAAATCAAGGCCTACTGCAAAGTCGGCAATAAAGCTATCATCTGTTTCTCCACTACGATGGGATATCACTGTTCTATAATTATTTTCTTTCGCAATTTTTATGGTATCTAACATTTCTGTTACAGTTCCAATTTGATTGGCTTTGAGTAAAATTGCATTCCCAATTCCCATATCAATTCCTTCTTGGAATATTTTAGGATTGGTTACAAATAAATCGTCTCCAACTAATTGTATTTTTCCTCCTAATCGATTCGTTAGTAATTTCCATCCCTCATAATCTGTTTCGTGGAGTCCATCTTCAATGGAAGCAATTGGATATTCTTCTACCAATTCTGCTAAGAAATCCACCATTTCTTTACTATTTAATATTTTATTTTCTCCTGTCAATACATATTTTCCATCTTGATAAAATTCACTTGCGGCTACATCCATAGCAAGATAGACATCTTTTCCTAGTATATAATTGGCATCTGTAATTGCTTCACAAATTAAATCTAATGCCTCTTTATTACTACTTAAATTAGGAGCAAAACCACCTTCATCACCTACTCCTGTACTATATCCTCTCTCATTAAGTACTTTTTTTAATGTATGAAATACTTCTGAACCAATACGAATTCGTTCTTTAATCGTATCAGCTTGTGGAACAATCATAAATTCTTGAAAATCAATATTATTATCAGCATGAGCTCCACCATTTAATATGTTCATCATTGGAACAGGTAAAGTTGTTCCTTCTCCTATATATGCATATAAGGGTTTTTGATCATATAAAGAAGCTGCTTTTAAACAAGCTAAAGATACACCTAATATTGCATTGGCGCCTAGATTCGACTTGTTTTTCGTTCCATCAAGCGCAATCATAGTTTCATCAATTTCTCTTTGATTATGTACATCTTTTCCTATTAGAATTGGTTTGATTTTCTCATTTATATTTTCTACTGCCTTTAAAACTCCCTTTCCATGGTATCTATTGGAATCCTGATCGCGAAGTTCTAAGGCTTCTTTTGAACCTGTTGAAGCTCCAGATGGAACGCTTGCTCGTGCACGGATTCCGCTTTCTAATATTACATCTACTTCAACTGTTGGATTACCCCTAGAATCTAAAATTTCTCTTGCCTTTATTTCTTTTATTTCTGACATATTTCCTCCTACTTTATGATTTCATTTATTATTATATCACGGATAATGAAAAAAGAACGATTCATTTATCGCTCTTTACACTTATATTTTGACTTATTTGATATACTTTCCTTATCGATTGGTGAAATCGTATAATTATGCAAAAGTTCTACTATTTTTGTCATTTTATTTAAGGCAAGGTTATCATATATTGGACAATCTAATAATTCATTTAATCTGGTCCAAACGAATTGTGCATCTTCTTGTTTTTCTGAATCTAAGCTTTGCATTTGCTGCAATATATAAAATTGTATTTCAATTATTTCATATGGAAAGATATCCTTAATTAAGATTTTTTCTTTCCTATTTTGATAAGTGGAAACGATTTCTGAATTTTCCTTTTTAAATTCTTGACTATGTTCTGAAACTGCCTTTTTTGTAACTGGTTTTTGCACATCTATTGGAGTATCTTCTTTTGTTTGACAATTCAATTCATTCTCTTTTTCTGTTCCATGCAAATTTGAATTATTTTTACCATTTTCTAAATTAAGATTAAATTTAGTTTTTTGTGCTTCTACCAATTTTTCAAAATTTTGAACAATGGATTTCCAAATACTCTGTTCTTCTTTGGTTAAGCGAACTGTTTCATCCAATTTATCATAGGTAGGTCCATATAAATTAAAGATTACATCATAGTATTTTTTATTATGTACTTTCCACCAGTCAATTTGCAGTATTGCATATTCTTTATCCTCTTTCTCACAATATTCAAACATGCTTGCTTTTCTTTTTCGTCCAACTATTGTTTTATTCAGTATTTTTTCTTTCTTACGGGATGTGATTCCTCTTCTAAAATGAGCAATAATTTTGTTCCAAATTTCTTTTTCTTCTTTGGTTAAGCGAACTGTTTCATCTAATTTATCATAAGTTGGTCCATATAATTTAACGATTACATCATAGTATTCTTTATTATGTGCTTTCCACCATTCGATTTGCAGTATCGCATATTCTTTATCCTCTTTCTCACAATATTCAAACATACTTGTTTTTCTTTCTCGTCCAACTATTTTTTGATTCAGTATTTTTTCTTTCTTACGAGTTGCGATTCCTTTTCTAAAACTGGCAGTAATACTGTTCCAAATTTTTTCTTCTTCTTTGGTTAAGCGAACTGTTTCATCTAATTTATCATAGGTAGGTCCATATAATTTAACAATCACATCGTAGTATTTTTTAGTATATGCTTCCCACCATTCAATTTGCAGTATCACATATTCTTTATCTTCTTTTTCACAATATTCAAACATACTTGATTTTCTTTTTGTTACAATCATTGTTTTATTTAGTATTTTCTCCTTCTTACGAATTACAATTCCTTTTCTAAAATTAGCTTTAATACTGTTCCAAATTTTTTGCTCCTCTTTGGTTAAACGGACCGTTTCATCCAATTTATCATAAGTAGGTCCATATAATTTAACAATCACATCGTAGTATTTTTTAGTATATGCTTTCCACCATTCAATTTGAAGAATCGCATATTCTCTATCCTCTTTCTCACAATATTCAAACATACTTTTTTTTCTTTTTCCTCTACCTTTTTTTGATTTATTTAAATCGCGCGAATTTGTATATTTTAGAAGTTGTATACCTTTCTCTATTGTTTTGTAAGCAAGGGAAAGATTATTATATACGGTTTTTTTATCACATTTTAAAATGCCTGCAACTTGATCTACGGAATATTTAGGACAATTAATTCCATTTATATATGTAAAAACAATTTTTAAATCTGTTGAAAAATCATCTAAAATTTCTTGTAACTGATCTTCTGTTATATTAAATTGATCTAAAAATTCTTCTTTCCCACTATATATTTTAGGTATATCTATTGAATTCAAATTATCTTTAGTATCTTTTAAAGTGACAGAAACTGAATTGTTTTTTTGATGATCTTTAGGAATATCCTTTTTTTGAATTGGTACAACCTCAGGATTCTTTTTTTCTGGAATAGGAATTGTTATATTTTCTATCATTGTAATATCTTTATTTTGTAATAATTTACCTGTTTGATATGCTTCTAATGCATGATTAACTGCGTTTAAGCATCTCACTACCTCATCGTTACTACATCTTAACTTATCCGCAATTTTATAAATATCTAATTTCTTCTTATAATACCCTATAAAACAAGATTTTTGAATTTTAGGTAATGTATTCAAAATAGCATTGATTTCCGCTACTGTTACTTCATAGGTTTGCAAAATATGATCAACACTACGATAAGTTTTTACATTATTATTTTGATAATTGACTGGCAATTCAAATTTATGGATAAAATAGTTCTTAATTTGATAGAAGGTACAACCTTTTTGTTTTAATTCCTCTGCAATCAAAAGATAATTTTCAAATTGAAGTGCACTCTTTTGAAACAATAGTTCTTCTGATTCTGTAAATACTGCCTTATTATTTCCCTTTAAATAGTTTCCCCACTTTTTTGAAAATATATTACGAATCGTAAATGGAACAGCGCTATAGACACAATCAATTAGATCTCCACTAAAATCTTTATAATATGTATAAATATTTTTTTCATCACGATAGTTCATACAAATCACTCCTTAGTTTTAAAGACACTAAAAAAGAGGGTGTCCCCCCTCCCGTTTACAAATAGCAAATTTATATATTTTTATACTACGCAAACTATATTACAATTGAGTTGTAACCCTTTTTATTTCTAATATAATATCATTATTTTTTTATTCTGACAATCTTTTTTAGTTTATTTGGATAAATTATGTTATAATAGAAACACATTTGTGAGGTGAAAACATGATATTAAAAGAGCTTAATAGTAATGAATTTACAAGATTTACAGATTATTTTCCTACACACTCTTTATATCAAACAAAAGAATATGGATATATAATGGAACACCAAAACTTCGAAAATGTATTTTTAGGTTTGATTAATGAAAAAAATCAGATTTTGGCAGCTACTTTAGTTCTAATCGATAAAGCTCATAATTTTAAATATGCATATGCGCCTCGTGGATTTTTAATCGATTATAACAATTTTGAACTACTTGAAATATTTACAAAGGAAATCAAAAAATATCTTGGCAAAAAGAATGTAATTGCAATAAAATTGAATCCATATGTACCTCGATATACACATGAACCATGGTGTCATCTAACAAGGAAGGATCCTAATTATGATACTATATTAGAAAATTTTCAAAAACTTGGATACCGTCATTTAGGTTACAATAACTTTTTTGAAAATTTTAAACCTAGATATGAAGCATGTATTTCACTTGATGTTCCTTATTATCTTCTTTTTAAAAATATTCGTAAAGAATTTCGTACAAAAATTAGAAGTGCGGAAAAAAAAGGATTGCATGTGTGTTTAGGTACAGAAGAAGATTTGCATTATTTATATTTACAAACTCAAAAAAAATATCCGCGTGATTTACAATATTTCCAAGATTGTTATCATTTCTTCAAACAAAATCAAATGATAGAACTATTTTATGTAAAATTAGACACAACAGAATATCTATCTATTATTACAAAACAGTATCATACACAAGAAGAATTATGCAATATACTTTCTCAAAAGCTTGTAAATGAAAATGGAAAATTAAAAGAGAAATATTTAAACCAAAAAATTGCAGCAGATCAGCTTTTTAATCAATATAAAAAAGAATTGGTGTATGCAACACGTCTTCTTAGAGATCATGCAGATGGAATTGTAATTGCTTCTGCTTTAGTTGTTACAAACCATAAGGAGGCTTATCTATTGATGGATGGATATGACACCAAATACAAACGATTAAATGCAAAACATTTATTGATGTGGAAACTGTGGGAAAAATATAATAAAGAAGGCTATCATACATTTAATTTAGGTGGTGTGACCAATATAGATTTACAAAAAAATCCATATAAAGGTTTGAATGATTTCAAAATAGGATTCCATTCCACTATTAAAGAATATATGGGAGATTTAGAATTGGTAACAAATAGTGCTCTTTACTTCATGTATAAAAATAGCGCACCGATTCGTAATATACTAAAAAAATAAGGCATTTTGTCTTATTTTTTATAGGTTTTTTGCTTTTCTAATAAAGATTCTAACTTATGATTAAAAACAACTTTTAAATCATTTTGATCTGGATACTTATTATTTACTTCTTTGCATGTTAATATAACCTGTTCTAACCACAAAAATAATTGTTCTAAAAAACTATTAGCAGTTTTGATACTTCCTATATTATATCTCCTAAAGAATTGATCTAATATTTGATATCTTGTCATCTCGTAATATTCCATATTTTCATCTTTTAGTTTTTCTAGTACTGGTATCAAATATTCTCCTTGACAAAAAGGCAATGAGGCATTACATTCATAATTTAAATTTAAATTTGGATTTTCAAAATCTCTTTGTCTATTATAGTAATTTCTTAAATTTGAACAAATTTCCAAATGTCTATCGCTAAACTCTTTTTGATAAAAGTCCGTACTACTCTCACGCATTGCTAACATCACTTTATTTACAATTTCTAATTCAAATATTGGCTGATTCATTTTTTACTTTCCTTCTAAAACGTTTCTTTGGCAATTTATTTTTTGCTTTACTTCGGATTCCTCATAATATTCTTTTAATATTATACAGACCTTTGAATATAAGATAGATTGGAATTCATCCTCATCCACAAGCAATCTATGATTTTCATCATATGTATCTACATATTTTTTAAGATAGGAAAATAAGTTACCCAAAAGACTTTCATCGGATATTGGTACTTCTGTAGAACAATAAATATAGAACTTATTTAGTATCGATTGCAATGCCAAATCATAGTATAAGCTACTCTCTTCTCCTAACTTTTTTAATAAAGGTACTAAATAATCTCCATTACAAAATGGCAAAGACTCAATACAGCATTTTGCTTTTTGATCTTTATTTTTTTGGTCAAAAGAGATTGTTCTTAATACATAATTCACATCACAGTGACTATAAGATAATTCTCTTTGATAGAAATCCACTTTCTCATGGCTCATTTTTTCCATAATTTCATTTACAATAACTAATTCATAAATTGGTTGATTCATTTTATTCACTCCCCTGATATTTTTAGTATACAAGAATATACAAAAAAAAACAAGCCTTTGCTTGTCTTTATTATTGAATAATCTCTGAAATGTTACCAGAACCAACTGTTCTACCACCTTCACGAATTGAGAACTTAGTTCCATTTTCGATAGCGATTGGAGCAATTAATTCAACAGTCATTTCAACATTATCTCCTGGCATTACCATTTCAACACCTGCAGGTAATTCAATAACACCTGTAACGTCTGTAGTTCTGAAATAGAATTGTGGACGGTAATTTGAGAAGAATGGAGTATGTCTTCCACCTTCTTCTTTGGTTAAGACATAAACTTGTGCTTTGAATTTCTTGTGTGGAGTAACTGAACCTGGTTTTGCTAATACTTGACCACGTTCCACTTCTTCACGAGCAATACCACGTAATAATACTCCGGCATTGTCTCCTGATTCTGCATAGTCTAATTGTTTACGGAACATTTCAATTCCTGTAACAACAGTCTTCTTAGTATCTTTAAGACCAACGATTTCAACTTCATCGTTAAGTTTCAATTGTCCTCTTTCTACACGACCTGTAACAACAGTTCCACGTCCAGTAATTGTGAATACATCTTCTACTGGCATTAAGAATGGTTTATCCGTATCACGTGTAGGAGTTTCAATCCATGTATCAACAGCATCCATTAAATCTAAGATTGCTTGTTCATACTTAGCATCTCCTTCAAGAGCTTTTAAAGCCGAACCACGGATAATTGGAGTTTCATCTCCTTCAAATCCGTATTCATTTAATAATTCACGAATTTCCATTTCAACTAAGTCTAATAATTCTTCATCATCCACCATGTCGCATTTGTTCATGAATACAACCATACGAGGTACACCAACTTGACGTGATAATAAGATATGTTCACGAGTTTGTGCCATAGGTCCATCTGTAGCAGCAATAACTAAGATTGCTCCATCCATTTGTGCTGCACCAGTAATCATGTTCTTTACGTAGTCAGCATGTCCTGGACAGTCTACGTGAGCATAGTGTCTCTTTTCTGTTTGATATTCCACGTGTGAAGTGTTGATTGTGATTCCACGATCTCTTTCTTCTGGAGCCTTATCAATGTTTGCATAATCTACGAATTCAGCGAATCCCTTTTTAGATAATACGTTTGTAATAGCCGCAGTTAAAGTTGTTTTACCGTGGTCTACGTGTCCAATTGTACCAATGTTAACATGTGGTTTTGAACGATCGAATTTTTGTTTTGCCATATTAAAATTTCCTCCTTTATTTACTTACATAATCTATTTTATATTACTTACCAAAAAATAGCAAGTCATTTTTAGATTATTCTTTTTATTTTTGAAAACAAAATGTAGAGAGAAAGTAGATAACTACTTATCTCTACTAATTTCCGCCATTTTTCTTAATGACTTCTTCTGCAATGTTTCTAGGTACTTCTTCATAATGATCGAATTCCATTGTATAATTTCCACGTCCTTGCGTGTTAGAACGTAAGCTTGTTACATATCCAAACATTTCTGAAAGTGGAACCATTGCATCTATTTTTAAAGCATTTCCTCTTGATTCTTGTCCAAGTGGGCGTCCTCTACGAGAAGTGATATCTCCCATTACATTTCCTAGATATTCATCTGGTACAACGACTTGTACTTTCATGATTGGTTCTAGTAAAATTGGTTTACATTTGTTCTTCGCTTCTTTTAAAGCCATAGAAGCAGCAATTTTGTAAGCCATTTCTGATGAGTCAACATCATGGTATGATCCATCAAATAATGTTGCTTTTACGTCAACCATTGGGAATCCTGCAAGTACACCTGTTTTCATGGCTTCTTGTAATCCCTTATCGGTTACTGGAATGTACTCACGAGGAACGACACCACCAACAACAGCGTCAACGAATTCATAACCTTTATCTGGGTTTGGTTCAAATTTGATCCATACGTGTCCATATTGTCCACGACCACCAGATTGTTTGATATATTTTCCTTCACATTCTGCTGCTTGTGTTAGGGTTTCACGATAAGATACTTGTGGTTGCCCTACATTGGCTTCTACACCAAATTCTCTTTTCATACGGTCAACAATGATATCTAAGTGAAGTTCTCCCATACCTGCAATAATGGTTTGACCTGTTTCATGGTTGGTACTTGCTCTAAATGTTGGATCTTCTTCTGCAAGTTTTTGTAACGCAATTCCCATTTTATCTTGATCTGCTTTTGATTTTGGTTCTACGGTTAATTCAATTACAGGTTCTGGAAATTCCATTGATTCTAGGATACATGGATGTTTCTCATCACATAACGTATCTCCAGTTGTCGTATTTTTGAATCCGACTGCTGCTGCGATATCTCCTGCGAATACTTCTGAAATTTCGGTACGATTATTGGCATGCATCAATAGGATACGTCCTAGTCTTTCTTTTTCTCCCTTAGTTGCGTTTACTACATAAGAACCACCTGTGATGTGTCCTGAATAAACACGGAAGAATGTCAAACGTCCAACGAATGGATCTGTCATAACCTTGAATGCTAATGCACTGAAAGGTTCAGAATCAGATGGATGTCTTTCGATTTCTTTTCCATCCATATCCACACCCTTAATAGATGGAATATCTGATGGAGCTGGTAAGTAATCTACAACCGCATCTAACAATAATTTAACACCTGTGTTACCTAAAGCGGTACCACACATTACTGGGAAGAATTCAACAGCAAGTGTTCCTTTACGGATTGCACGCTTTAATAATTCAACTGAAATTTCTTCTCCTTCTAGGTATTTGTTCATTAATTCATCATCGAATTCCGCAACTGCTTCAATTAAAGCACCACGTTTTTCTTCTACTAATGCTTTATATTCTTCTGGAATTTCGGATTCGATTGCATTTTCTTCTTGACCTCTATCGTATACATACATTTTTTGATTGACTAAATCTAAAATGGTTTTGAATTCATTTTCTGCACCAATTGGCCATTCGATTGGAGCAAAGTTTACTCCTAAACGATCCTTGATGGTTTTTAAGCAGTATTCAAAATCTGCACCCATCTTATCCATTTTGTTACAGAAAATCATACGTGGTACTTTGAATTCATCCGCTTGACGCCAAACCGTTTCGGTTTGTGGTTCTACTCCAGCTTGTGTATCTAGTAAAGCTACTGCACCATCTAGTACACGAAGAGAACGAGATACCTCAACGGTAAAGTCTACGTGCCCTGGAGTATCGATGATATTTAATCTATGACCTTTCCAGAAAGCAGTTGTAGCGGCTGAAGTGATGGTAATTCCACGTTCTTGTTCTTGTTCCATCCAGTCCATTTGAGAAGCACCATCATGGGTTTCACCAATTTTATGGATTTTATGGGTATGGAATAGGATACGTTCGGTACAAGTTGTTTTTCCTGCATCGATATGTGCCATAATTCCAAAGTTACGTGTATTTTCTAAGCTATATTCACGAGCCATATTCTATTTCCTTTCTTATTACCAACGGTAGTGAGCAAATGCTTTATTTGCTTCTGCCATTTTATGTGTATCTTCACGTTTTTTGACTGATCCACCAGTTCCTTCTGATGCATCAATAATCTCGTTTGCTAAGTTTTCAGCCATTGAATGACCTCCTCTTAAACGAGAATAGTTTACTAACCAACGAAGGGCTAATGCTTGACTACGATCAGCTTTTACTTCAATTGGTACTTGATAGTTTGCTCCACCTACACGGCGTGATTTTACTTCAAGTGCTGGTTTGATGTTTTCCATGGCTTTTTCAAAAACTTCCATTGGATCTTGTCCTGTTTTTTCTTTTACCATATCAAATGCACCATATAGTATTTTTTGAGCAGTTCCCTTTTTTCCATCATTCATGATTTGGTTAATCAATTTGGTAACCAATTTTGAATTATACATTGGATCTGCTAAAACGTCTCTTTTAACGGCACGTCTTTTACGCATAGTATGCCTCCTTTCTTATTTATATCATTTTTTATTTACTAGCTTTTGGTTTCTTTGTTCCATATTTTGAACGTCCTTGACGTCTTTTATCGATTCCTGCTGTATCTAATGTACCACGTACAATATGATATCTAACACCGATTAAGTCCTTCACACGTCCTCCACGGATTAATACAACGCTGTGCTCTTGTAGGTTATGTCCTTCTCCACCAATATAAGCAGTTACTTCATAGCCATTGCTCAAACGAACACGGGCATATTTACGTAATGCTGAGTTTGGTTTCTTTGGTGTCATCGTTCCAACACGAGTACATACGCCACGTTTTTGTGGTGAATTTTGATCTGTGTTTTTCTTTGCACGACTGTTATATCCAATTCCAAGTACTGGTGATTTACTCTTTCTCGTTTTGTCAGTTCTACCTTTTCTTACTAATTGTTGTATTGTAGGCATATTCATTTCCTCCTTTCATTACACACTTCCAGGTGTTTCATTTTTTAACTTAATGAAAGATTTACCGAAGTAAATCTTGATTAAATCCTTAAATAATATACCACCTTATTGTATGCTTGTCAATTACTTTTTATGCAACTATTCACTTAATTGTAGCCATACATTATAGATATTAGAAGTTATTTCAGTGTTACCGCTTTTATTTCTCCTTATTTCAAAATATCCAAGTCCGTCTATTGTTAATATGTTGGTAGACAATACCTTTCTATCAAGTACTTCTGTATACCCTCCAGAGGCACCGGTTTTAAACAAAACTGGCACCGCAAGTATCTGCCGACTACTGTTATCTAGCAAATTTACCTCTTCATAAAAGAAATATTCAAAGGCTAGATTAACTATTGGTTGATCTTCTGGAACATGTGATGTTGCAGATACATCTACATAAATATATGCATAATCAGTCAAATTGATTGGATCTTTCGTATATATTCCCCGACGTTCTTCATTATCTCCTGTAATTTCTAAATATAAATAATCTTCTTGTGCTGTCAGTTCTGCTTTATAAGTCTCAAACTCTGCTAGCATTTTTCCATCTAGTATAAGATAGTCTGCTAATTTCTTTGTATCAGAACATAGTTCTGTTTTGCCATTCGTTGTACATACTTTTGCGTATGCTGCTTCTGATGGATAAATACATGTATTATTTTCATTCGTACCTAAAGTAGTAATATCATCTTCTGTTTTGCCGTAATAACATTTCGTTTCCTTTACAAATGAATTCATTTGTAATTCATAATTTAATATTACTTGATTATCTGTAAAATTTTTGCTACTCCAATTTGGTTTGGGCAAATATACGCTAGTATCTCCCACACAATCCTCTCTATCTATTATCTTAGGGCTTTCATCATCATAACCCTTTTCAACACAGTACTTTCCTATTTTAGCAATTATACTCATTTGATTGTTTTCTCCTATTACGAGTATTCCACTTTCTGGTTTAGATCCTTTATAAGTTAAGATATCACCTGTTAAATCAATTGTTTGTTGATATTCTTCTCCTTCTAACATCGATTCCAATTGATAGTTCTCTGCTGCTTCTAAGATCCCATTTACCGATTCTATGGCTGCTCCTCTTCTTGACTTTTCAATCACATCCATAATCATTGGCGTTGCGATTAGTGCGATTACTGCTAGTATTACAATTACCGCTAATAATTCTACTAATGTAAATCCTTTTTTCTTCATTCAAATCTTCCTTCCTTTCTTAAACAAACCATAAAAAAAGGGGTATACCCCCCCCCCGTTCACAAATAGCTAACTTGTGTATCTATGCTATATGCAAACTATTTTATGATTTATTTTTGATAATTTCATTATAAAGCAATCATATCATTTTGGCAAGCTATAACCTTACTTTTTACATTCTAATTTACATTATTATATTCTTTCTTCTTTTGTCTTGCTTGTTCTAAAAATTGTTTTGCCTGTTCATATTCATAGTCATATTTATTTGGAATTCTCATCTTTAATTGAAACACTACATCATAAATTGCTCGATACCAGAAATCATATTCATCTTTCTTACAACGAAATGTCTCGTATACATAATCAATTCCTTCTTCTAGTAATTCATCTAATAAAATTGGATTATGCTTTCTATAAAATTTTATTTTTGGATATAATTTCAAAAATTCTATTACACTATCCATCTTTATATTTCCTCTACTTCTCATTACACTCATGTAAAATTGATTGATTTTTTCTTTATCGTAGCCAAGTTGAATCATTAAACTGGATATTTGTATCATTTCCTCATCGGTAACTAGTTTTAAAACTTCCCCTGTATATTCATTATAATATTCTGCAATTTGCTTCCTTATTTCTTTATATTCCTTATCTGTTATTATATTCGTATTAGTAGACTTTACTTCATATACAACAGATTTGGTTGAATGTTCTTTTTGAGCATTTGATTCCTTTTCTCTTTTTCTCACCTCTTTTTTTAGTGAGGTTTCAATATTAGAACATAAACAAGAATCAATACCTAACTGATAAAGTATCTCTATAATTTTTTGAATATCTGATTCTGTATAAGAATGCTTTTTATCCAAATAACATTCCTGTAATTGTTTGTGTGTACAAATTAAGGTATTCATTTCTAATGGAACAGGACCTGATTTTAATTTTTCTCTAGCATTTGCTTCATCACGAATTGTATAAAAACCATAATATTCACCAAGCATTATTTGATCTACCATATTGTTTGTAATATCCAACATTTTATAACACTTCTTTGACTCTATATCCTTTTCCTCTAAGATTCCATTTTCAGTATTGCGTTCTATCAAATATAATATTACTTGAAAGCAATCCAATGCTCTTAACCCACTATCTTGAAGCATAATCGAAATAACATAAAAATTACCAAATAAATTTGAACGTTTATTTTTTAGAAACATTAATATATCCCTGTAACCCAAATATTGTATTGAGCTAAATGTCATATCTTTCATATTCCAATTATCTATGTTTGTTTTTTTTCTGTAATTGTACAATTTTTCTTTTATATTAATCATTTCGGTTTCTAAATAATTCTTAAATTTTTCAATCGCATCCATACTATCTTCTCCATTTCTAAAGAAGTAGTATACTAGATTTCTTTATTTTGTCAAGAAAAACATGACCTCTTACGAAATCATGTTGATAAATTGTTGCATTGTTATATTTTTATAAATTGGATATCTTGGAATCATATATTTATTGTTACTTCTACTCGCTTTATAATTTCCACCAATAAATGCTAACTCAAAACCAACTTCTTGTACTTGTCTAATTGAAGTACTATTATACGCATAAAAGGGAAAACAAAATGCTTTTTTACTTCCTGTAATTGCGATAGATTGATTCAAATCGTTGATTACCTGTTCGTTTGTGGAAATCAGTAATTGTGCCCCGTTTTGAAACATGGTATGCATATCATTGGTATGAGACTCAATACCTAGATTTGGTGAACGGTAATTTTCAATACTCCACCAATCTGTGATGAGAAATAAAGTTGCATGCAAATCGTATTTTTCTAATAATGGAATTAGTTTATTTCCATTATGCTTCCCCGTTCCCTGTGCTCCATCATCAATGGTAAGTAAAACACTTTTTTCTGGAATATTTATTTTTCCATACATCCAATCTCTAAATTCTGTCATGGTTAAGGTATAATATCCATTATTTTTTAAATATTGTAATTGTTCTTCAAATTTACTGGTTGCTAAACAAATATTTTCGTTGCAAGCCTCTCCTGCATCTGGATTATAGAAAAAATGATAGTTTAATACTGCTACTTTTTGTTCTTTTTTGGGAATTATAATGGGGTCCCCAGCTAGCATTGTTTCAAATTGTTCTTTTGTAGTTGTTTGCTTCACTTGATATAGGTTTGCACTATTTGGTTTGGAAACAGAATTCGTTGGGGAGAATGATAACGAAGTGTTTGCCTTGTTATAAAATGAATATTCTTCTACTGTTCCTTCACTTTGTGAAAGTAACAGGATTGCTTTATCTTTTAGTCTAATATTTCCATAAAACCATGCTTCATAATCAGATAAAGTTACCGCATAAAACCCTTTTTCTTTTAATACTACTATTTGCTCTTGCCAAGCTTCTGTTTCTTTCCATGCTTCCATATTGTCAAAATATAAAACTGGAATTTGTTCTGCAACAATTTCTTCTGTGTTTTGATTTTCTAGTATTTCTATATCTTCTGTTTTTGGAATTGCAAAAATTTGCTCTAAATAATTTATATAATAATTTTCTGCATCTTGATAAAAAATAACAAAGTCCATTCCTTGTTCTAATGTGATTGCTAAAGTCCCATTTTGATATAAATTGGTTACTTCTTTGGTATGTATATTATGATTAAATACAATATAATTTGGTTCGTTTGTTTCTACTGAAGCTACTGGTGTTACATCTATATAGAAAAGATAATAATCTGTTCCTAATATGTTAAAATATTGATTATTTACAGTGATTTTTTCTACGGAAGTAAGAGCGACATTTATAGTATTTTGAATATGCCCACAAATTTCGTATTGGTCTTCCTTCTTACAATATAGATTACTAGATTGCACTTGGACATGCTCACTGTAATGTTGACCAATTTCAGCTACTAATTTTTTATCTGCCTCTTTCTTTTGTAAATATTTCATACCCATATAACCAAGTACAACTAAAGTCAATGTCAATAGAATACTACCAATTAGAATGATTATTTTTTTCATTTCAATCACCTTACTTTGTATTATACAATAGTTTATGAAGGATAATCAAGAAAAATAGATACAAATAAAAGAATCCAAATTAGATTCCTTCTTTTAAAGTTAGTCTACCATTTTCAATCACCTTACTTTGTATTATACAATAGTTTATGAAGGATAATCAAGAAAAATAGATACAAATGAAAAGAATCCAAATTAGATTCTTTCTTTTAAAGTTAATTTCCCATTTTCAACATCAACTGTAACAGTTGTATTTGGATGAATTTGTTCCATCAAAATTGAATTTGCTAATAGCGTTTCTAAGTTACGACTCACATAACGTTTGATTGGTCTTGCTCCATAAGCTTCATCATACGACTCTTCTATAATAAAATCTCTTGCTTCTGATGTTAATTCGATTTTGATTTTTTGTTCACTTAACCGTTCTTCAATTTCCATTATAATCTTATCTAAGATATCGTATACTACTTCTTTGGTCAATGCATTGAAGATAATAATTTCATCAATTCGATTGATAAATTCTGGCTTGAAGGTTTTTCTTAATTCTTGCATTACCAAAGTATTACTATCGTCTTTATTTTCTAGAATGTAATTACTTCCTAAATTAGACGTCATAATGATAATTGTATTTTTAAAATCAACGGTTCTACCTTGAGAATCAGTGATTCTACCATCATCTAAAATTTGTAATAAGATATTAAATACATCTCGATGAGCTTTTTCAATTTCATCAAACAATACGATACTATATGGATTTCTTCTAACTGCTTCTGTTAACTGTCCACCTTCATCATATCCTACATATCCTGGAGGCGCTCCAACCAATCTTGATACAGAATGTGCTTCCATATATTCACTCATATCAATACGCACCATATGACGTTCATCATCAAATAGTTCATAAGCAAGTGTTCTTGCTACTTCTGTTTTACCAACACCTGTAGGTCCTAAGAAAATGAAAGAACCAATAGGACGTTTGGGATCTTTGATACCAGCACGTGCCCGAATAATCGCTTCACTGACTAGTTTTAAAGCTTCATCTTGTCCTTTCACACGTTTTTTCATATTTTCTTCCAAGTGAATTAATTTTTCTCGTTCACCACCAACTAATTTCTGAATTGGAATATTAGTCCATTTGGATATGATACCTGCGATATCTTCTTCATCTACTGTATCACTTAATATATGGGATGTATCTTCTTGTTTTAATTCCTCTAATTCTTTCTCCAATTTTGGTAGCGTTCCATGTCTTAATTTGGCCGCAGTCTCTAAATCATAGTTATTCTCAGCCTGTTCTAAAGAAAATCTACACTTCTCAATTTCATCTTTTTTCGCACTGATACTTTCATTGATTTTTTTCTCTGCTTCCCAATCACTTCTTAATTTTGATTCTTTTTCTTTTAAGGTTGTGATTTTTGTCTTTAATTCTTCGACTCTTGCTTTGGATAATTCATCTTTATCTTTTTTGATGGCTTCTAGTTCTACTTCTAATTGCATAATCTCTCTCGTTAAAACATCCAAGTCGGTTGGTACAGAATCCATTTGGACCTTTATGGTTGCACAAGCTTCATCCACCAAGTCGATTGCTTTATCTGGTAAAAAACGATCAGTAATATAACGGTCTGATAAAGTCGCTGCAGCAATCAACGCCTTGTCTTTGATATTCACTCCATGAAATACCTCAAATCTAGATTTGAGTCCTCTTAAAATGGTGATGGTATCTATTACAGTTGGCTGTCCTACCTGCACACGTTGAAATCTTCGCTCTAAGGCACCATCTTTTTCGATATATTTACGATATTCATTTAAGGTAGTTGCTCCAATGACTTTAATTTCCCCTCTTGCAAGCATTGGTTTTAACATATTGCTCGTATCAATCGCACCTTCCGCACCACTACCCACAATCATATGAATTTCATCAATGAAAAGAATAATTTCGCCATCACTTTCTTTAATTTTCTTTAAAACAGCTTTTAACCTTTCCTCAAATTCACCGCGGTACTTGGCACCTGCAATCAAAGCACCCATGTCCAATTCCCAAATCGTTTTTCCTTTTAAACTATTTGGAACATCACCTTTCACAATACGACTGGCAAGTCCTTCTACAATGGCCGTTTTTCCTACACCTGGTTCCCCAATTAATACAGGATTGTTTTTAGTCTTTCTCGATAATATTCTTGTAATGCTTCTGACTTCTTCATCACGTCCAATGACAGGGTCTACTTTACCAAGTTTTACACTTTCTGTAATGTCGCGCCCATATTTTTCAAGGACATTCTCTTCTTGAACATTTTGATTCATCAGTATCCCTCCCTTTTCTTATGATGTCTTTTCATCATTATATTCATTATATCACCGTTTTAGCACTTGTCAATAGTGAGTGCCAATTTATTGTAAAAAAAAACTAGATACGGAGAATTAAAGTTTGCGTATAAACTCCATCTATAATTTCTTCTTTCCGACTAAAATATTGTTGCGTCATCTCTTTTAATAATAATGATTTCTCATTGGGTTGTACATAATACAAGTTATTTTTTCCAATCGGATGGGTAAATGAAAAATAAATATTTTTTTTATCATGATATCCATTAATATTTATTTGATTCTCATTTGTCTTTTCTAACAAATAAGTACTGTATTCAAACATGTAAAATAAATAGCTAGCTAGTTCATTTAATTTTTTGCCCTCTATCGTTTGAAAAACTTTATCTTCTTCTTTAAAATCTATGCTCATATTCGTATGGATTTGTTTTTGTTGCAATTCATTTATTTTGTAGTAAAAGAGTCCCATTAAGCCACCTTTTTGAAGTTTCTGAAGTTGTTCCCATAGATAACCATTAAGATTCGATATATCTTCCCTCAATATTTTATCAAGATAGGATTGCCCCTTTTCCCCTTGGTCTTGTAACAAGCTTTGAAGCAGTAAAAGTTGATTTTGATATTTTCTCGCATTTTTCTCATACTGAAAAAAGGTATTTTCAAATTGTTTCACATCTTCCATTAGTCTTTGATAATCGTCTGATAGTCTTTTATGTCTCATTCGCTCTTTTGCATATTCGATTAAAAGAATACAAGAAACCAATATAAATAAATAACTGAAAAAAGAGAATGTTTTGTTTTGAATATAAAATTGTATTACACTCAAAAGTAAAATGCTCATAAATATCATGAAAAACCATTTTTTATGTTGTAAATGTTCTAAATACTTTTGAAAAATATATTGAAGGGATAGAAGATGAAATAGAATAATAGAAAATAGAAAAATCAATAAATTGCCTATGCAATAAAATATTTCTGAAAAGCTCCATGGTAATGAAAACCATAAATTAAGGACCATTGTTACTGTAATTTCAGACACGACAATCGTGAAAAAGCTAAATAATACAGCGATTCCCGTTTGATAAATGGAGTACCCCAAAATTATTTTTGAAATAGCCCAAACAAATGTAATTTGTAGAAGAAACATTGGTTTCGCACTATATTGACAGAAAAAACTAACGATTACAAAAAAAGTAAAGCAGAGCAAAAATTTATTATTATACAGTCTTACATTTAATATTTTAGAAACAAAATAAAATGGTAGAAAACAACTCATGATAGTTGTTAAGATTCGAAAGATTATCATTGTTCATCTCCTGATGATAGAATATGAACTGCTTTCCGGAATCGTTCACAGGCTGCATCTGACTTCATTTTTTCGTTTATTAAATTCTCGTTTTCTGCTTTCAATCGAACATTTTTCGTATGTAACATTGATATTTCTTTTTGCAACTGAATCTGGTCTTGCTCACTTTTTTGATATTTTTCTGTTTTATCTTTGGCAATCCAGATACGCAAGGTATTTATATGCATTCCAAATTCGTTTATAATTTGTTCTTCGGTTGCCCCATTGTAATACATGTAAACTGCTTTTTGATGCACTTCATCGGAATAGCGTTTTCCTCTTTGTGGCTGATGTTTCTTTCGTCTGTTGTTCATAATAGGCATATTTATAGTTATTTGATGTAAATTACTGATACGTGTATGATTCTCATACACAAAATAAGATGGTAATTGTTGCTTCAATTCCTCTAACGAATAAGACACTAAATAGCTACAAGTACTGGTTTGAATGACTGTCTTTTTCCGTTTATACCTCTGTAAAAAACAAATGTCATTGATGTGAAGTGTATATTGAATTTCATTTTCAACAAATCGCAATATTTCCCGTTTTGTTTCTCGATCTAGTAAAAATTTTAAAATGTCTTTTAACTTTTTTTCCCATTGCGATTCAAAGTAATTCATATAATCGGTAAATTTATTTTGCAATGCAACAAATAAAAATCTTTCATCGCCAAATCCAATGATATGACTTGAAAAATCATACTTTCTAATTTTTCTGACATAATCTTGCAACTTATTAGATGGTGTTTCCATATCTAGAAGATAGATTTTCATGTTCTTTTTATTTTTGGAAATGATTTGGTATGCTTCATTTGTGTAGTCATCATAAATTGTAATACGGTATATCGTATTTTGTTTTTTCATCACGTTTTTAATATATTCTTGAATTCTTTTTTGAAAAAGGATATTATCATTTACAACAATAAATTCTAGCATACTGCAACACTCCTACTATAGTTATCATAACATATAGATACATCTATTACAATTTAAAAAAATCCAATTTTTGGATTTTACATTTCTTTTTGATTCATCATTTCTTTTAATTTGCTTTTAATTCTCTGTAATGCATTATCGATTGCCTTAGGATCTTTATCTAAAATTTCAGAAATTTCTTTATATTCAAATCCACTTATTTTCAGTTCAAATACATTGCTTTCAAAGGCAGTTAATTTGTCTTTGGCAATATCAATCATTTGAGATTCATATTCGCTATTTATTAATACTGTTTCTGGGTTTGTGGTGTCATCTCCAAATAAATATTCCAATGAATAGGTATCTCCACTATCTGCGACTGCATCTATCGGAATAGATTCATTTAAAATTTTGTTTTTTAAACGTTTGGTTCCAACTACAGTACTAATCATTTTTCGTTTAATACATGTAATCGCATATGTATAAAAAGTAGTATCCTTTTGTTCTTTAAAGTGTTCAATCGCACTCATTAATCCTAGCAACCCTTCTTGAATTAAATCATTCATTTCTAACCCTGCACTTTTCACGTGTGGGTATAGTTTACGGGCAATTTTATCAATAAATGGTTGGTATTTTTGATAAAGAATATCACTTGCTTCTTCATGATTTTCACTGATATAATTCAGAAGTTCATAATCGTTATATTCTTTATAATTCATATAACCCACCTACTTTCTTTTTAAAGCTGCTTCAAATACAACAATTCCTGTTGCAACCGAAGCATTGAGACTATTTACAGTTCCTTGCATTGGAATCTTGGCAATAAAGTCACAAGATTCTTGTACCAAACGACTCATACCATTTCCTTCATTACCGATGACGATTGCGATTTTCCCTGTGTAATCAATTTTATCATAATCGGTTCCTTCCATATCGGTTCCTACAATCCAAAACCCTTTTTCTTTTAATTCTCGAATGATATGACTTAAATTCGTAACACAGGCAATTTTCATATGATCAATCGCACCTGTACTGACTTTAATGACCGTCGAATTGACATCGACACTACGATCTTTTGGGATGATAATACCATCTACACCTGCTGCTTCACAAGTACGTATGATTGCACCAAAGTTATGTGGATCTTCTAAATGATCTAAGATTACTAAGAAAGGATTTTCTTTTATGAGTAATTCTTCTAACTCAGCATACGTATAATCAGGTACACTTAATATTATACCTTGATGAGAGGCATTTGCAAGTTTATCTAATTCGAATTTTTCCATAAATCTTACTTCAATATTTCGTTTTTGTATAGCAGAAAGGATAAAATCATCATTGAAATTCTTGTAGATATATGCTTTTTTGATTTTTTTATTACTTTTTAAATATTCTGCTACGACATTTTTTCCGTATATATACATATTTATTCACCTGTAATCCATTTCATTATTTCATCAATTCTATTTTTCTTTTTCTCTAAATAAAGGTATCCAATTAATGCTTCTAATCCCGTTGCATATTTATAAGTAGCAACATCTGTATTTTTAGGGCTTTTGTGACTTTTATGGTTGCGTGCACGTAAGACAATATCCAATTCTTCTTCTGTTAAAAATTGATTTTCTATCATTGTTTTTAAAAATTTGCATTGATTTTTGGCACTGACATAGGAAATAGATTGTGCTTGCAATTCCTTTACTTTCCTATTTCCTTTTTGTAATAGATATTCTCTAATATAACATTCATAAATGGCATCTCCTAGATATGCTAAAGCGAGTACATTTTTATTTTCTGTCATTTTCCTCTATCCGATCAAAGGTAATTCCTTTTATACTACCATCTTTGATATCATTCAAAATCACAGTATATACTTTTTCATAATCAATTTCGCCACCACGAATGAGACATCCTCTTTTTTTACCAATATATTCTAGGGTTTCTACAATATCGTCATGTAATTTTTCAATGCCATATCTTTGTTTTAGTATTTCTGGATAATATGTTTCTAGAGTTTGTAAAATATAAATAACAACTTCATCCAATGGTAACACTTCTTCTTTGATTGCTGTTAGACTGGCTAAGTTGAATGCAACTGTGCTTGACTCAAATTTAGGCCATAGGATGCCTGGAGAATCTAATAGTTCTAAAGAATCATTGATACGAATCCAATCTAGATTTTTCGTAACGCCTGGTTTATTTCCAACGACAACTGCCTTTTTACCAACCAATCGATTAATCAAAGTGGATTTTCCTGCATTTGGTATTCCAACTACAAGAACCCTCGCCTTTCGTATCTTTAAACCCTTTTGCTCTCTTTTGATATTGTCCTGTTCTAGTAATTCCATTGTTTTATCTATTATTTGTTTTACACTATTTGGTTTCGTCAAATCAACGCCTATTACGGTATATCCTTGGTCTTCATAGTATTTCATCCATTTTTTTGTTTCTACAGAATCACATAAATCCATTTTACTAAATATTAAAATCCTTGGTTTATTTTTGATATAGTTATCAATATCGGTAATTTTAGAAGAATATGGAATTCTTGCATCGATTACTTCATAAACAACATCAATTTGGTCAATTTTTTCTGAAATTAATCTTTTGGTTTTTGCCATGTGTCCTGGATACCAGTTGATTACACTTTTATTAAACCCCTTATCATTATTTTCACTCATTTTTTACACCTTCCTCACTGTTATTTTGTATCTTTAAATCTATATATTTCCATATCCTCCTATACTGTTTTAATTGTTCTTCTTTTTTTACTTGTGCAACTGGATGATATAATGGAATTATTATAAAATCTTTAATTACTATTTCTGGAGATTTTAGGATTATCTCTTTTAATGTTTTCTAAATTTCAAAACCAAATATTTTAGATATAGACAATAAAGGAAAGTATCCTAAAGTTAAAATAACTTTTGGTTTTACAATTTCAATCTGCCTTAAAAGATATTTGCTACAATTTAAAGTGGATTTCTTTAAATCAATATTATTTCCTCTGTAATTTTCACCTTGTCTTGCACACATTATAGCATTTGTTATATAAATATTATCTAAAGAATATTTTTTATTTGAAGATTCGCTAATAAAATTTTTCAACATTCTTATAGTAGAACTCTTTTCTGATTCAATCAATTCTTTCCAATTACTCTTGTCCGCATTTAATAAATTATAAAATTTTTTCATATCATTATAAGGACCCCAATCTTGGCCTATAATCATAATATCTGAATTTAGTCTATTAAACCAATCAGTCCAAATTGATGGAATATTAATGGAAAAATTATAGTCTTTATAAATATTAATTAGAGATTTATTTTCGCATTGTAAATTTAAACATTCATTACACTTCCCCATATCATGAATTAATTCTTGAAAACTTTTATTCTTCATTATTACTCCCTAACAATTTTATCTTTTCTGCATTATTCAGTATATTAAGTTGATACTTAGCAATTTCACTTAGTACTTCAAATCTTTCTTCTTTACTTTTTCCATCTTTAATTAGTTCAGCATTATGAGACTCTAAATTTGATAGCATCTGTATGAATTAAATAATTATTTTTTGTTAAAATTCTCTTAACATCCCACTCTCTATTTTTATTTTCTAATGTCTTTAACCTTTCAAATTCTTTTATCAAGTATAATTTGAAAATAGGACTAATTTGAGAAGCAAATTCAAACGCTATATCCTTATGAGCATATGTACCACCATATTTACCAGATTTGGAATATATACCGATAGCATTTGTTCTTTCACACCATTCACTAACACTTGGAGTAAACGTTAATAAGCCCACTTGTTTTCTAAAGTGTTCAGATTCGAACACTTTAAAATTGGGATTATAAATTTGCTCCCAAGCAGTTAAAAAATCTAAAGTGCTTCTATTTCTTAACCAATTTCTAATTACATCAGCAGCACGTGATTTATCACTTTTCGCTTTTGCTATATCCGAAATACATATATAATCATTTTCATTTATATTAGAAACATTAACTTTTATATTTTGAACTTCAATCATTTTATTTGTCATTTATATTCGCCTCCTTTCTTTATTTTGCTATAAATTTTATATGGGGTTACAACGTCGTAATCACCTTTCTAATTCCCATCAAAAATATAACCAAGATTGCTATGGTTTTATCAATTTTTATTGATTTTGTCACTTTTTTAATGAAAATATGCAATATCTAAATTCAAGGGAATCCTTTATTTATAAGGGTTTTACTGGGGATTACAATAAATCGTAATCAACCAGTTGATTGTCGTATTTTGTCTTTTATTGTCACTCATCATTATCACTTCCTATTTTCTATCACTCTTATTTCTATTCCAACAACTCCATATTTATCCTGTTCATCTTTCGAATAATATTTTTCCATATCTTTAGGATTTGCTATATCATTTTTATCGTATCCCATTGCTATTTTATCAAAATGTTTATACAACTCTTCAAAATTTGAATATTTGTATAATCCAATTACTTCAACTGTTACGACTTCTAATGTTACCCTATTTGTAAACTCTATCAAATCTTTTACTTTCAGTAATTGTCTTTTTTTATCATTCAATCGTAATTCTATAGTTTTTGTTCCACTTTTTACACGAGTAAATGGTCCATCATTTAAATTCATATTATGTGTTGTTTTCATCTTATTCTCCACCCTTACTTACTTTTTAATTATCGTAATTATAATCCCATAAGCTTAATTTACCATTCACTTTAAATATATACTTTTTAGGATTTTTAATAAAATTCAAAACTCTTTTATCAAATTTCTACTTTATTCCCTCTAATTTCTTTTTTTCTTTATTTTCTAATTGTTTCTTTTCTTTCTCAAGTTCTTTCAAACTTTTCTTTGGCGTTGGCATTTCTTCTGGCATCATTCCACCAATATCAGCAATCGCTTTTCTAACCTTTTTCCCCACTTCATAATGTACATCTTTTGCTTCTTTCTCGCTTTGCACATTATCTTTTAATAGTTTTTGTTTTGTTTGATTTATTCTAAATAAATTAGCTACTAATTCATCCTCATTCATATTATCTAAAATATCTTCCCTATATCGTAATTTTTTCCTTTTAAATATATCATCGGCAGTTTCACCATTATATAACCCTTTATAACCAGCATTATGGAACTCAGCCATATTTTTAACTCCTGCATTCGATGCAACCTTTTGTAGTGTGTAGTTACCTTGCCTTGTTAATTTTCTTTGATAAAATCTTTTTTCATCATCTGATAGAGAATCATATTCTTGTTCTGTTATTTCTTGTTTTCTGGTTTGAATAGCAAAATAAGTTTGTCCTAAGGCAACAACCTCTTTACTTGGATCAGCATTCTGCACTATTAAATAACACATATATCTTGATAGTTTATAATCTTGTATATTAGCAATAGCACTATTATTTCTTTTTGACAACTTGTTGACCTCAACAAGTTGTTCATCTACATTAAACCCAGAGTTCCTGCAAGCATCTTTTGCTTTACTTAAAACCTTTACAAAATTTCTCCAATCTCTATATTCTAAAACTTTTGAAAGTTCCCTAGCATACCAATAGTCATTTCCGAATTCATCAATATGCTTTATATTTTCGAAAGTACTATTAACATATTCATTACCAATTTTCTTCATTATGACCTCCTTCTTTGCCAAAAGTGTAAAAACTTTTTTTGAGCAATCTTTTATTTATAAGGATCTCACTATAGTTTTACATTTACCCTAAATACCCCAGTTAATTGTCATATTTATCAATTTCTTGTTGTTTCCCTTACCAATTTTCTTATAATTTTTCTTTCTTCTAATGGTAATACTTCACCCAATTGTTGATCATATAAATTATCTACTAATTGTACTGATTCCTCTAATAACGATTGTAAATCATCATAAGGAGTTTTATTATAATCTAATGCATATAGCCAATCAAGATACTTAATTTTAGATGCATCATTAGGTCTTCCATAAACAACTTTACCACTATGTAGCCAATAACCAAATTCAACATTTGTAGTGAATGCTGCCATATCTGGTAATTTTCTAGGTATCCAAAATATAATTACTGTAGCATTAGTTAATGCGATTCTTTCCCACATTGCTTGATCTACATAATCTTCTTTGGGTTTCCATGATGAATATTCTGGTACATACACTATACCATCAAATCCAATTTGATTCAAAATTTGACAAGCTTCTGTTCTCCACGAAATAATATTTTCTCCCCTTGGAGTTGGTCCTGCCAAGAAGATAGATTTTTTCCCTTTTATAACATCCTGATCTGAATAATTAATTATCATTTTTCCACCTTTTTTCTACTTTATCCAAATATGTAACAATCTATTTCAAACATTTTCTTTATTTATAAGACTTTACCTATGACTTTACATTTATCCCAATACTCAGTTGATTGCCACACTTTGTCAATTATTATCCATTTTAGATAAATCACTTAATCTAATTCCATTCACTAATGGATTTAAATCTCTAATTTTTACATTATTTAAAATCATTTCTGGAATATCCTCCATCATTATATTTTCAAATTTATTTAACAATTTCTTTAATTCATCTATCTTACTATTCCCAATTTTATCCAGTAGTGTAGGTTCATCTAGATAATATAATTCCTCATATTTAATTATTTTATTGTCTATTGTTCGTTTTGTAATTTCTGCAAGCAATTCCATCATAAAATTATCTTCATTCGTATGGCAAAATTTATCTATCTCATTACTTGTATATAGTGTCTTCAGAGCAACACTGCAAGTTTTAAATCCTAGTTCTATTTCTTGAGATTCATTTTTATAAACTTCTAAATCGTTTATTATTTCAATAATGTCATTTTTATCAATCGTTTTTGTCCATGCCATACCAGTTAATATGATACCATCTAATCTATCGGCACAAAGCTTTGGTCTACTGTTATCAACTATAGTATACTTTTTAAAATCAATTATATCTTCTACTAATATATTATCTTCTTCCAAGTACTTTTGAAGTTTTTTATCACTTTTAATAATTTCCTCAGTACATTCCTCTGTACTTTCTTGGGTCTCATAATCTTTATTCATATAATCAATTACATGTGAAAAACATGGGGTTGCAATATCATGGAATAATCCTGCTAATGTTGCTTTTTTATCTTCTGTAAATTTCCATACCAATAATGCAACGGATAAAGAGTGATCATATCTTGATATTTTTTCTTTAAAATCATATATATTTTTGGAAGCATAATCCATCCCACAAAAATATCCAATATTTTTTAATCTAATGAAACATGGAACTTTTAAATACTTTACTAGAAATGGTGGAATTTTATTCTTTGTTAATAAATTAAGATAATCATTATATAAGTTAGTTTTTACTTGCATTTTTATCTTTTTCCCTTTTTTTCTATTCCATAAGCTAGTGAATCATGCATTTTTGCAAGCTCGTTTCTTATTCTATGATAGATATCTTTTCTATGATAGATATCTTTTCTAATTCTTTTTTCTAATATACTCACCAAATCTGATGATGACATATTGTTTACGGCTTCTGTATAGTTAGAAAGCGCTGGAAATTCACTCATTACTTGATCATATTTTTTCTTAACAAATGAGATATATTTTTCTATTAAACCATCATATGTATTATTGCGATCATGTTTTGCAAAATCATCCATTCCTCTTAATGAATGATTATCCGCCTTACCACGTAAGGCCTTCAAAATATATTCTATTTTAGATTTTGTAAAATAATGGTTTATTTGCATCCTTTTACATTTTCCATAAACATTGAATGGGCCTCTTACAACATTTCCATCTTCATCAATGCTATGGTATCCTTTATGATATACTGGATAATGTGGGCTTTGAAATCCTATTACCCTTCTAGGATTACATATTGTTTTTATATGTTTATTGGCATCAAAGGTATCTTCTGCGCGGTATTTATAATTTTCTATCACAAGCCCTTCTGGTTTCTTTTCATAACCATTAGAACCAAACATTCTCCAATTAATTGCTACTCCTGCTGCCCCTTCATTTTTATTTAATATATCACCTACAATATCACTTAAACTTTCCCCTTCACAAGGAACAACAAACTCATCTATATCAATAAATCCCATATATTTTGTTTCATTTTTATATTTTTCAATTGCATCTGTATATACTATGTTTTGCATATTTTTACCAGGCGAATATTGATATACCACAATTCCACTTTCAATATAGGGTTTTAATAATCCTTTTAAATTATCTATACTCTCATTATCATATATATAAAATTTATCTACACCAACAAGTCTATGAAACTCTATCCATTCTATCATATAAGGTCCTTCATTTTTAACAATTGCAACAAATGATAGCTTACTTTTATAACTTTCCATACTATATTTTCTCCACTTCTTCTAGGTTTTCTTCTATTATTTCTCTTTTAAAGGGACAATCTTCGCTAATTCCTCCTTTGCAATTTTACCCTCTCTGATAATATTCGCTTTTTCATCTTCCACTTTTACAATAGTAGATACAATATCGCTTTCTATATCCCCACAATCTAAAATATAGTCTACTTTGCATCCTAATTCATTTACTATGTTTTCTATTTTTGTTCCTGTAAGACTACCCGATAGATTAGCACTAGGTGCTACAATAGGAATACCTGCTGTTTGGATAATCTCATACATGAGTCCTTCTTTTATCAAGCGAATTCCAAGATATGAGTCACCTGCAGTTACAATATCAGGTAAAGCTCCCTCTTTTTTCTTAAACAATATAGTCAAAGATCTAGGCCAAAAAGCATTCATTAATTTTTGCTCTATTGGACCTATATAATCTACTATTGCATCTAGCATAGAAATATCTGAAATTAAAACAATCAAAGGTTTATGTTTAGGTCTTCCTTTTACTTCATAAATTCTTTCACAAGCATCACTATTATAAGCATTTGTTCCAATTCCATAAACAGTATCTGTTGGAAAAATTACAAGTTTTCCAAATTTCAAGGCATCAGCTATTTCACAGATTACAGTATCATCTATTTGTAACTGTTTTATAATTTTTGTCATTTTTTCCTCCTAATTAATATTTCAACTTTCTATAAAAGTTATTTGTCAGCCTTTTTTAATACCTTTTGGTATTTTTGTTTCATTTGAACTAGTTTATTTTGATTCATTTGAAGATTTTCCGTTTTCGCTATAATAGCAGTTTCTAATACTGCAAGCTGGGTAAGTAAACTCTCTATTTCAACGGGATATAATGATTGATATTTGGTAATAAGATTCTCTTTTATTTGCTCTAATTCTAAATAGGAACCCATCAAATGATTTTGAATTGCAGCTAAGCAATCCTGTTTATTTTTAATATCTGTTATAAGTGTTTGACCTGTTTCATAGATAGCTTCATTTCCCTCAATCAATTGTCTCATAGAACGAATGCGATTATGTGCGATAATAGAGCCAGTAAGCATTGCTGTTAGTTTATTTTTAAAAAATGCAAATGGAGTAAGACATAATGCTGTAGTAGAAATAAATCTAGACAATTTTCCAAAAAATCCAGTTGGGTGTTTTGTAATTGGTGCGATTTGGATTTCTTTTATTTCTTCTATTTGACGATTCAAATCACCTAATACCTGTAAGCGTAATTGTTCAAAATCTTTTATATCGAAATAGTACTCTGGCTTCTTCTCTTCTTTTTTCTTTTCATCTTCTTTTACTTCTTGTTTTTTTGTCTGTTTTTTATGTTCCTTTTCTTTTACAAATGTATCAATATTTTCAATCAAAACTTGACATTCTTCTTGTAGCAATGTGATTGCTTTACTATTTTTGAGTAAATCATTTTTATCTAATGTGTAATACTCTACTTGATCTTTTAAATAACTAAATTCTTTTTCTTTCGTTATTTCTCTATATTCTTTTTCCATTAAATACAATTGATTTGCAATCCACAAAATAGAAGACTCTATTTGATATAATTCTTTGGGTGTTTTTGCTTTTTGCATTTGTTCTTTTATTTCTTGTAGCTTTTCTTTTTGTTTTTTTAATTTTTTATTGGTATCTATCAGGTACTTTTTATATTTATCAATTGGTTCTACTTCAGTATTTAACGTTTCTATTGGTTTTGGTTCTTCTTGATGTTCTATCTTCGCTTTTTTTGAAACGATTTCATCAGGTACATCTTCTATTTTTGGGACTTCCTTTTGCGGATGTATAGCTTCATTTGAAGGGATAATTACTTTAGTTGCTTCTTGTTTTTCTTTTCCCATTGATTCTATTTCATTCTTTTGTGGTTCTAATAATGTATGAATCATTTCTTGTTTTCTAGCAAGTTCTTGGTCATCCGTTTTTCTATCTGAATTTTGTTTTTTCTCTATTTTTGCTTCTGTTGTTGCACGATTCAAACTAGGATATTTTTGTTTCGCTACTTCTATTTTCTGGAGACATGTTTCTAATGATTTCGTCATTGGGACATTGTTTTGTTTCTGTATCTCTATTTTATTTCTTACAACTTGTTCCTGCTTTAAAATATTTTGATAATGATTATGGAGTTCAACTGGAGTGGATGCTTTTTCTAGGGCATTTATTTCTTGGTCAATTTTTTCTATTATAAATTCATCTTTTAACTTCTTTTTTGGTTCAAATAAGCTTAAAAATAATCCTAAAAATGAATGTAGGAATATCTGAAACACATTATACTTTTTTGTGGTAGGTTGAATATAAACTCCTTGCTTTTGTTTTTCTTGTAAATATTTTTTCAATTCCTGTTCTTCTCTTATTTTCTTTTGCTCTTTTTTTCGTTTCTGTTGTATTTTCCAAAATCGAATACGATCTTTCAAACTACCCTTTTGTCCCATATCAAATCACCACATTCATTATAACAAAAAAAAAGAATAAACTAAAGTTTATTCAAAGAAAATCAAATATAATTTAGCGCCTATCACCTGAAATATTGGTGCACGATAAATTTGTTTTACTTTTTTTGATTCAATTGCTTTTATAATTAATTTTACAATACGGTTTAAGTTCTTCTTTTCCAATATTTTACAAATCAGATTTTCTCGTTTTTGAATTTGATGCATTTGATTTTCAAAATAAGAATCAACCGACATCCACGTATATTTATTTTCTAGCATGACTTGATTGAATCCAGTATGATAAAGTCCTGGTTCAACTAAACAAATTTGAATATTGGTATCTAAATCTCCCAGTTCTAACTTTAGAGCCTCTGTCATTTTGATGATACTTGCTTTGGTAGCGGAATAACTTCCAAGATAAGGAATGGGAACTAAACCTGCAAGCGATGCCATATTAATGATTTTTCCTCTCTTTTTTTGTATCATTTTCTTAAGTACAATTTGAATCACGGTAAAATAAGAAAATACATTTGTTTCAAAATTAGAGCGTACCAAATCCATCGGAATTTCTGCCATACTACCGCCTTCACCAATGGCAGCATTGCTCACTAAAATATCAATATCAAGTTTTTCTAATATTTGTAAATCTTTTGGCTCAGTTACATCCATTTTCAAACATGTAATATTAGAATATTCTTGATAGTGCTTCTTTACCAATTCTAGTTGTTTTTCATTATGTACAGTCAAATAAATATGATAATCTTTCTTCTTTAGTTGTTCAATTACTCTTGCTTGGATTCCGCTACGAGCCCCCGTAAAAAGAATTGTTTGCATGATATCACCATTCATTAGTATTTAAGTTATATTACTTTTTATACTTTATTATAATAAATTCTTTGGGATTATTGCAATGATACAAATTTATTATTCTATTAAAATTGAATAGAAAAATATTTACATATATATGGATTGTTAGTATAATATACAGTGAGATACATAAGATAATTAGGTGTTTTACTCTATTCTCCTGTCATATGGCAGTAGGAAAGAGGTGGTTTCTATGATTTTAAAAATTATAGAAAGGATTAATTCTTTTGGAATTAATTGTTGCATTTGTAACAATTGTATTTTATACAATTCTAGTACTTAGAAATAAGGACTAACCTTAAATGAAAACACCGTATCAACTGCGATATGGTGTTTTCAACATTCACATAGAATAGAGAGAACACTCAACATGCCTAATCAAGTGTGTCTCTTTTTATTATATGGAGAAATCTCCATCTGTATTCAGAATAACATATAATTGAATATTTGTCAAATTAATATAGACTATTTATATAAGTATTATTCCTCTATTTCATATAGCTTTTTATATTCACTACAATGTTCCATCAGATATTGATGTGTACCCGATGCAACTATACTATGATGATCTAAATACAGAATTTTATCCGCATTTACAATGGTACTAAGACGGTGTGCAACAATGATTACTGTATGATCTTTCGACAAATCTCGCATGACATGTTTAATTTTTTCTTGATTTTCATTATCGAGTGAGCTTGTCGCTTCGTCCAATAAAATAATCTTAGATTGTTTCATTAAAGCACGGGCAATCGCAAGTCTTTGTTTTTGTCCGCCACTAAGTATTACTCCATTTTCTCCTACTAATGTATCATAGCCATTTTCTAATTTCATAATATCGTCATGAATTTGGGCTTTCTTACACACTTCGATGATTTCCTCATCGGTTGCGTTCATTTTTGATAAACGAATGTTTTCTTTAATAGATAGATTAAATATATAAGGAGACTGTAAAACAATCGCAATATTATTTTTAATCGATTTTTCAGACAATTTATTGATATCAATGCCATCCAATAATATTTTTCCTTTATCAACTGAATAGCTTTTATGCATTAATTTCAGTATGGTAGATTTTCCTTCTCCACTTTTTCCAACAATCGCAACCATTTGATTTGGTTCTATTCCAAAGTTTAAATTTTCAAACAGTAGTTCATTTTCATAACAAAACGATACATTTTGAAATTCTATCTTTCCATTTAAGTATTCTATTGATTGATTTCCAAATTGTTCTTTTGAAAAGGACTGGTAATCCATCATATCAAAAACTCTAGTGGCTGATATCTTTCCATCTGCGATTTTTTCTCTTAATTCAGATATACAATCGAGAAAAATTAATATCTTATTTTTATATAAGAATATAATTAGAAAAGATGCAACTGTCAAACTTTGGTGCTTTATAAAATAAATAGAAAGTAAAATATAGATAAAATCAAGAAAATGTTGCACAGCTGCAATCCACCTGTTCCACGTTCTTCTCGTATCAATGCTTTTCATTTCCGCCTGTATCGTATCTTCTTGTTGATGATTGATATTATTTAAAAATACAGATTTTAAATTTAAACTTTTCACTTCACGGATACCACGTACAATATCAGTATATAGTCCAATTAGATTCTCATCCTTTTCTTTATAATTTTTTCTCACTTTTTTATAAACAGATATTTTTTTAGAAACCAGTAAAGAGATAATGAGTAAATTTAAAATCAGAAAAATACCCAAATAAATATTTAAGAAGAACACATATATGATAAAACTAACACCTAAAATAATTCCTGAAAGATCATCAGTAATAAAGTCAAATAACTCAGCTAATTCTGTAGTATCTTTATTTAATCTAGATATAAATAAACCAGAATTGGTATGATCAAAATTTTTGATTTCAAAATTGGTGAAACTTTCTAAGAGATTTTTCTTTAAATCTAAATTCACTTTACTATTTAGTTTTAAAACTATACGAGACCACGCATTCGTTACAATTTCAATTACAATCCGAATAATGAATAATAAAAGGGCTGTCTTTATTATTTTATTCTGATTAAATTCTTCAAAGAAACCTAGCATTTTCCCTTCATATATTGGAGAAAGTAGTGAAATCCCTGCATATCCTAAACTTAAGATAATAACGGCTACACAAAGTATTGTATATTTTTTATAATATGGCAACAACCTCATTAAATTATTTGTCTTTTTTTCCATATAACCACCTATTTCCATCATACCATAAATTTAGAAAATTTAGAATTCATTGTTTTCTATTCTAAAGTAAGAATAACTCGTGTTATAATGATATTAGGTGATACATATGAAAACAGATATTGAGATTGCAAATGAAACTACATTAAAGCCCATTACTGAAATTGCTTCAAAATTGGGAATTTTAGAAGATCAAATAGAATGTTATGGAAAATATAAAGCAAAATTATCTCTAGACATTCAAGGAAAGCAAAATGGAAAACTCATTTTAGTGACTTCTACGAATCCGACCCCTTATGGAGAAGGAAAAACAACGGTAACGATTGGCCTTAATGATGCTTTATGTCGTTTGGGTAAGAAAAGTATTGCTACTTTAAGAGAACCTTCACTTGGACCTGTTTTTGGAATCAAGGGAGGAGCTACTGGTGGTGGCTATGCACAGGTCGTTCCTATGGAAGATATCAATCTTCATTTTACAGGAGATATCCATGCAGTAACTGCTTGTAATAATTTATTGTGTGCGATGATCGATAACCACATCTTTCAAGGAAATGTGTTAAAAATTGATCCTAATACCATTCAAGTTACTAGATGTTTAGATATCAATGATCGCGCTTTACGTCATATTCATTTAGAAGGAAAAAATGAACGAAATGAGTCTTTTGTCATTTCGACTGCATCTGAAATCATGGCAATTTTATGTCTTTCGGAAAATCTAATGGATTTGAAAAACAACTTAAGTCATATTTTGATTGCATATAATACAGATAAACAACCTATTTATGTTTCCGATTTACATGGAGAGGAAGCTTTGACTATCTTACTCAAAGATGCCATCAAACCGAATTTGGTGCAAAGTTTAGAACACAATCCTGTTCTCATTCATGGTGGCCCTTTTGCCAATATTGCACATGGATGTAATTCTATCATTGCAACCAAAACTGCTTTATCACTTGCCGATTATGTTGTAACAGAAGCTGGTTTTGGTTCTGATCTAGGTGCTTTTAAGTTTATGGATATCAAGTGTCGTAAAATGAATAGAAAACCAGATTTGGTCATCATCAATACCACGATTCGTTCTTTAAAATACAATGGAAAGGGGAACTTAGAAGAAGGAATTTGTAATTTACAAGCGCATATGGATATGATGCAAAAGATGAACACCAATATACTCGTTTGTTTGAATCAATTTTCTACTGATACAGAAAATGAGATTACTTATATTAAAAATTATGTAGAAAGTGAAGGCTACCCCTTTTCTATTTGTAATGCGTATTCTTTAGGAAGTGAAGGTGCATTAGAACTTGCTGGGATGGTAACACAATTATGTGAAAAAGAGAATCATTTTACACTTCCCTATTCTTTAGAAAGTTCTATTCTAGAAAAGATTGGATGTATTTTAAGAAATTACTATCAAGCAGATACTGTCTTAGTAGAAGAAGATGCCAAACGCGAAATAGAACATTTAGAGCAACTTGGACTGAATCAGTTACCGATTTGTATTGCGAAAACACAATATGCGATTGCAGACAATCCAGATGAATTAGGTTATCCCCGTCATCATGTGATTCATGTCATGAATGTAAAAATAGCTGCAGGAGCGGGATTCCTCATTGTATATCTTGGTAATATTATGACGATGCCTGGTTTATCTAAGGACCCTGCTTATTTACATATGCATGTTGATTCGAATGGAACAATCAAAGGACTTTATTAAATCTTATTCTTTTTCAATTTTACACACATACTAGGAGTTGACTAATATGAAACACTTTGATGAGATAGCATATGAGCGAATTTCATATGAGAAAACAGAGATTGAACTGAATCACTTAATTAATAATTTGAATCAAGAAAATGATTTCCAAACATTCATTCACCTTTGCAAAAGAATCATCTCGATTCAAAATCATGTAGAAGAAATGTGTGATTATGCAGATATCAAAAACATGCGAAATTGTTCGGATTCGTTTTTCCAAAATGAAATGAACTATTGGAATGTGTATAAACCAAAATTCAATTTATTATTTGTTCCTTTTTACGAAAGTATTATGAACTCTAAACATAAAGATAAATTATCAGAAATGATGCCAGATAATTTTTTTCATACCATTGCATACCAATTAAAGATTTCTTCTGATGACATCGTAGAATTACAACAAAAAGAAAATGAACTCATGCAAAAATATAGGGAACTTTCAAAAAATAAAATAATGTATGATAGTAATGAAAGAAGTATTTCTTATATATCAGGTTTTTGTGTTGATAAAGATAGAATGATAAGAAAAAAAGCACATGATGCTATTAATGATTACTATTATACAAAACAAAAAGAATATGATGATTTATTATATGATTTAATTACTACTAGAAATTTAATTGCTAAAAAATTGGGATTTGATCACTATGTAAACTATAGTTTATATAAATTAAGAAGATTTGAATATGATTATAAGGATATTCATCGTTTTAGGGAATATATTATTCGTTATATTATTCCATTGTGTAAAAAAACTTCAAAATGGCAAAAAAATGCACTTTCACTCGAAAAATTAGAATATTTTGATGCAGGTGTTTTCTTTCATAAAATGCCAACACTAAAATATTATGGTAAAGAGCTATTAGATGAAATTTTTAAATCATTTGAGCAGATAGATTCACAGGTTTCGTCTTTATTTTATAACATGATTCATAATGATTATATCGACTTACTTCAAAGAGATAATAAAGTTGGCTTTGCAATTACCAATTATCTGACGGAAACTTGTTTACCCGTAATTACAGGTAACTTTAAAAATAACTATTTGGATGTTCAAACGACTGCACATGAAATGGGACACGCATTTCAAAAATATTGTGCTTCTATTCAGGATAGAAAATATATTGTTTCTGCTTTATTAAAGTACCCTACAATGGAAATTGCAGAAATATTTTCTTACGCTATGGAACTCATTTCTATGGATTATTTTGACAATTTATTCAATGAAGAGGATTATGTAAAATATTGCTTTATGAAAATATATAATATGGTTAATAGTTTGCCATATATCTGTCTTGTTGACGAATTTCAAGAAAGAATTTATTCCAACGAAGATTTAAAGGTAGAAGACATTCGAAAAACATGGCTTGAATTGGTAACAAAATATCAGATGGAGACCTCGAATACTGGTCATATCAATCTAGAAACAGGTGGATATTTTTATCGTCAATCACACATCTACTTAAATCCCTTTTACTATATTGATTATGCTCTTTCCTCTTTTGGTGCATTGGCAATTTGGGATGGTTGTAAACAAAACATTCATTTATTTAAAGAAATAGGAGCAGTTGCATCTTACTATTGTTTCCGTGAGTTAATCAAGCAATATAATATGCCAAACCCTTTTGATGAAACCACAGTGAAATGTATTTCTGAAAGACTAGGAAAAATATTAATTAACCTTAATAATCAGCTCAATAATAATTAAAATTTATTTTTTTGGAGAGGACTATATTAAGTCTTTTTTCTATTGTTCTTTTTTAGATAGGTTGTACATATATTTTTTTAGAGGTGCTGCTATGTTCTTTAAAGGAATTCATACACGTATTAAAATTGTATTACTTATACTTATCTGTATTTTCATTCTAATCATTGGGAAGGTTTTTTATACGCAAGTAATTGATTACAAAAAGTTGAATCAATTAGCATCCAGTTTATGGAGTCGTAATCTACCGATTGAAGCAAATCGAGGACGTATTTATGACCGTAATGGCATTGTACTTGCTGATAATAAAACAACTACCTCCCTTGTTTTGATTCCGAATCAAATCAAGGACAAAGAGACAACTGCCCAAAAATTAAGCGAAATTCTAAATGTAACTTATGAAGATATGTATGCCCATGTCAGCAAAAAAACATCAATTGAAAGAGTCCACCCAGAGGGAAGACGATTATCTTATGAAATTGCTGATCAAATAGATGCATTAAAATTAGATGGTGTTTATTTGGTCAAAGAGTCACAACGTTACTATCCTTATGATACCATGATGTCTCATACTTTAGGATTTGTTGGAATCGATAACCAAGGACTAAGTGGTTTAGAATTAATGTACAATGATTATTTAACAGGAGAATATGGTGCAATTAAATATTTATCAGATGCGAAGGGAAATAAGTTAGAACTAACTGAAATCTATGAAGAACCACAAGATGGAGTTAATATTACATTAACCATTAACTATGAATTACAAGCAGTATTAGAGCGAGAATTGGACAATGCTATGTTAAAATATAATCCAGAACAAGCTTTAGGAATTGCGATGAATCCGAATACAGGAGAGATTTTAGCTATATCCTCTCGCCCTAATTTTTCCCCTAGCCATTATCAAGATTATACGACAGAACAAATTAACCGAAATCTACCAATTTGGTCGACATATGAACCTGGGTCTACTTTTAAAATTATTACACTCGCAACCGCACTTGAAGAAAAACTGATTGATTTAGAAAAGGATAGTTACTTTGATGGTGGTAGTATTACAGTTGAAAATGCACGTATTCGTTGCTGGAAACATGGTGGACATGGATCACAAACTTATCTACAAGTAGTTGAAAATTCCTGTAACCCTGGATTTGTTGTATTAGGGCAAAAGATTGGAAAAGAAACTTTATTCAAATACATTCGTAATTTTGGTTTTGGTTCTCCAACAGGTATTGATTTAAATGGAGAGAGTTTTGGAATTTTATTTTCTCTTGATAGAGTTGGTCCTGTAGAACTTGCGACAACTGCATTTGGTCAAGGGGTATCTGTAACTCCTATTCAACAAATTGTTGCCGTTTCAGCTGCAATCAATGGTGGTTACCTTAATACACCTTATATTGTAAAAAGTTTAAATGAACCAGAAACAAATACTGTTATCAAAGATTTTAACACACAAACCAAACGAAAAGTCATAAGTGACGAAACAAGTGAAATGGTGAGGTATGCATTAGAAAGTGTTGTAACCAACGGAAGTGGACGAAATGCTTTTATTGATGGCTATCGTGTTGGTGGAAAAACGGGAACGGCCCAAAAAGTAGAAAATGGTTCTTACATGGTTGGAAATTATATTACTTCTTTTATGGGATTTATGCCCGCAAATGATCCTAAAATTGTTGTATATATTGCTATTGATAATGCCAAAGGAATTACACAATATGGGGGAACAGTTGCAGCTCCAATTGCTAGAAATATACTCTTATCTGCGATTGATATTTTAAATATCGAAAAACCAGAAGGTGGTAGTGAGAAAAATTATCAATATTATGAAAAAAAATATGCGAATGTGCCAGATGTTACAGGAAAGACACTAGAGGAAGCTATGCAAGAATTAAAACAATTTAAAGTAGAATATACTGGTTCTGGGAATCAAGTTTATTATCAATCTCCTAGTGCCAATACGCGAATTTTTGAAGGTGAAACAGTTCGCTTGTTATTACAGGAATAGAGGTGAAATATGTTATTGTTAACAAAATCTGTTTTGGCAGTAATGATTGGTCTTATTTTTTCCGTTTGCCTTGCTTGTATTTTAATTCCCCTACTTCGAAAATTGAAGGCATCCCAATCCTTAAGTATCTATTTAGATGAACGGCATAAAGAAAAAAAAGGAACACCTACTATGGGGGGAATCATTTTTATACTACCTACACTACTTGTTATGTTTTTACTATATATCACTCATAAAATTACATTTTCTTATAATTTAGGGATTGTTCTATTTACCTTCTTTGGATATGGCTGTATTGGCTTTCTGGATGATTTTCTGATTATTTTAAGACATAACAATAAAGGACTTAGTGAACATGCGAAACTCATCTTACAAATTGTAATTGCGATTGTCTTTTTCTATTTATTCATGTTAGCAAACAATGAACCTCTATTATGGATTCATTCCTTAGGAATCAAATGGGACATTGGTTGGTTTTATGGTCTATTTATTCTATTTGTGTTGGTTGCAAGTAGCAATGCAGTAAACCTTACAGATGGATTGGATGGTCTTGCTGGTGGTCTTTCAGCAATTGCCTTTGGTACTTTTGGTATTATTACTTGGGCAACTGGATGGTTGGAAGGCTATGAAGCGATTGCCCTATTCTGTTTTGTCTTACTTGGTTGTATTCTTGGTTTTTTAATTTTCAATGTAAAGCCCGCTAAGGTATTTATGGGAGATACTGGCTCTTTGGCATTGGGAGCAACTTTGGGAACCATTGCGATTCTAACAAGACATGAACTTTTACTCATTGTCATTGGAATTGTATTTGTAATAGAAACAACCACTTGTATTATTCAAAGGTATTACTATAAATTAACGCATAAACGTATTTTCCCTATGACTCCAATTCATCACACGTTTGAAAAATTGGGTTGGAAAGAACAAGATATTGTAAAATTATTTTGGATTATTGGACTACTAGGGTCTATGCTTGCGATTATCTACGGAGTGTGGTTCTAATTATGAAAAAACGAATGGATCTTGGGTTGTTAATTGCGATTCTTGTTATTTCCATTTTTGGTATTATTATGGTTTATTCTGCTTCCTACATTTGGGCAGAATATAAATTTAGTGATCCGTTTAAGTTTGTCAAACATCAAGCACTCTTCTTTAGTATTGGTATTGTTATTTTATATATTGTAAGTAATATAGATTATAAAATTTATTATGAAAAAGCTAATTTACTTTTAATTGGTTGTATTGCATTACTTGTTTTGGTCATTATTCCTGGTATTGGAACGGTACGTAATGGTAGTCGAAGTTGGTTTGGGATTGGTTCTTTTGGGATACAGCCAAGTGAAGCAGCCAAGATATCACTCATTATTTTTACTTCAAAATATTTGTGTAAAAATGAAAAAGATTTAAAGAGTATTCGAAAAGGAATACTTCCAATTTTAGGAATTGTTTTCTTGATTTTTGGACTTATCATGCTGCAACCTGACTTTGGAACAGGTGTCATTATTGTTATGAGTATTATTGGACTTTTATTTGTAGCAGGTGTCAATTTTAAATTCTTTATTCGTTTGGGTATGATTGGGGTCATCGGAATTGTTGGGTTAATTGCAATAGCTCCTTACCGTCTAGAACGTATTTTATCCTTTTTAAATCCATGGAGTGATCCATTGGGTAGTGGATTTCAAATTATTCAATCTTTATATGCGATTGGTCCTGGGGGCTTATTTGGCTATGGCTTTTTAAATTCGAGACAAAAGCATTTCTATTTACCAGAACCACAAACGGATTTTATCTTTTCTATCATTAGTGAAGAATTTGGTTTTATGGGAGTTTTAATTGTAAGTGGACTTTTTCTTTTCATTATTGTAAAAGGATTTCAAATTGCTAGAAAAGCAAATGATAATTTCTCAAAATATTTGGCATTTGGGATTACGTTTCAAATTGCATTTCAAGCTGTTCTTAATTTAATGGTTGTTGTTGGATTAATTCCTGTTACAGGTGTTACTTTACCATTCTTAAGTTATGGGGGTTCTAGTTTAATGATTACATTACTAGAAATTGGTATAGTGTTGAATATCAGTAGATATCAAAAATAAAAAGTATCTCAAAATCGAGATACTTATTTTTATATTTTAAAAACTTTTGTTGCAATGGCATCTGTATTCATATTCACTATACTTGAAGCCGAAAGCAATTGTGCTTTATAATTTTCCAACATAAATCGCATTGCACTTCTACTTTGATCCATTGTTTCATCCGTTGTATTTAATTCTACACTTGGATTTGATACAGCAGAATCTTCTACAGTTGGCTGGTCTGTATTATCCATTGAGTTGGAATCATCTGATGGGAAGGTAATTTTATCTTCTTCTCCTGCACCGCCATCTATCTGTCCATCACTATCAGAAGTTTCTCCACTTGTAATTTTATCTGGTGTTGGCGTTGGTGCTTGCGTTGGTGCTTGTGTTGGCGCTTGCGTTGGTGCTTGCGTTGGTGCTTGCGTTGGTGCTTGCGTTGGTGCTTGTGTTGGCGCTTGCGTTGGCGCTTGCGTTGGTGCTTGTGTTGGTGCTTGCGTTGGCGCTTGCGTTGGTGCTTGCGTTGGCGCTTGCGTTGGTGCTTGCGTTGGTGCTTGCGTTGGTGCTTGCGTTGGCGCTTGCGTTGGTATATTCGTTGGTGCTTGCGTTGGCGCTTGCGTTGGTATATTCGTTGGTGTTGGAGTTTGCGTTGGTGCTTGTGTTAATACAGAGTCATTTCCACTATTTTCTGAGATTCGTACTGGGTCTTTTACAATCGCCAACTCTTTTTCTGATGCTGGAGTAATTGTCTCAGAAATAACAATATTTTCATTTCCAGTTTGTAATGCTTCCAATATTTCATCTTGAAGTTCTTGAGATTGTTTATATAAATCATCAAGTTCATCTTGTCTAGCTTCTACTTCATCTATTCTATCATTAATGTCTCCAACAGACGAATTAAGATCTTCGATACTTTCATCAATATTACCTACCTCAGTCTCTACGTCATCTATTCTAGCATCCATATCATCAACACGAGAATTAAGATCTTCAATCACTTCAGAACAATCATCACAATCGCTTGAGCAACTTTTACCACAATATGCCAAAGATGCACATAGAGCAAGTCCTGCAAGAATTACAAATCTTTTTGGAATTTTTATATTTTTGTTTATTTCTAAATTTCTTACCTCATCTAATGAATTTTCATCATCTATATGATTATTCATATTTTCTCCCCCTTTATATGGTTGATATTATAACATAAATTAATATTTTGTCAAATTATTGGTAAAAAACTCCCGTAGGAGTTTTTTATACCTTTTAGTAATTTAATACATATGGATCTGTACTTGTTCCACTACCAGACTTAATTGTAACATAATTTCTTAATGCAATTACAGGTTTTACACCTCTAATATCGGTAGCTGGGGCAAATAATGTTAACCCAGAAGTACCTGTATACCATGCACGAGGTCCTTCTTCGCTTCCATTATAGGTATCATTATAGTTCATTAACCAAGCAGTGATTCCTTTAATTTTTAACCTTGATGATTCTCCATTTACTTTTGGTGAATCCCAGTTTCCACTTAAAATACCACCTACTGTATTTAATCCTACATATGCCTCAATACGAGTTCCTGTAGAAATCATACTTGTTTTTCTTGGATCTGCTCCATAATGATATGGTGCGTTATATAAGCTTAATTTTATCATAGCATTTTGCTCTGCTTCTTTAAATAAGTCATTATATACTTTATCATTTAAATAGTTACCAATTCCACTTGTTAAATTAAAGTTTCCAATCGTTTCGAACATCACTTTTTGTTCGTCACCATTTACTTTATATAGTGAATCCATAACTAATTTTGTATCAGTTCCTGCTCTTACAATACGCCAAGTTTGATTTGCAAATGTTACATATTCTCCTGAATTTCTTGTATTCAATTTTGTTCCAATAGCTGCACTATAATCATTTTCCAAACGGTATGGATCAGTTGCAGTTCCTTTACCAGAACGAATTTTGATATCATTTGCAACGGTGATTACTGGTCGAATTGCAAATGTACTTTCATTTACACGGTATCCTGTCTTACCCATTCCTAGGTAATCAATTACCCAAACATTTCTTCCACCAGTGATAGTCATTGTATAGAATTGATCACCAGTATTTAAGAAACTCTTATCTGCTCCTAAAATATTGTATTCATCCATCGTTAATAATCCGACTTTACTATATACAATACTATTTGGATCACAGGTTGTACGTTTATCAGACATTGTTTTTGTACCTTGATTACAATAAGGTGCTGTTGTTACAATGGTTGTTCTATTGTTTAAGGTTGGATAAAATTCATTGATTAACCAATCTTCTACAATACTACCTTTAAATGTACTAGTCGCATCATCATATGAGAATCCTGCAATAGAATCTTCTGTAATCAATTTCATGGTATTGTCTTCTCCAATAGAGATAACTCTCCATAAGTATCCACTATACCAAATATAGTTGTTTTCAGCTACTTTGTTATAGCAAATTCCTGTATCTGCACAATTGTTAGCATCTCTAAATGACTCAGAGCTTTCAACTGGTACAACTTGAACGGTTCTTGTTACTTCTTTGGCAACATTACCATTACTATCTGTTACATTGTAAGTTACTGTATAGCTTCCTACAACATTTACATTTACTTTTGAAGCATCTGCTTTCGCAACTAAATTTGTATCATAGTTATCAGTTACTGTTGCTCCTAATTCAGTATATGCTTCCCCATATTTAATTACTTGTGGATTTGCTCCATTTAATGTAATCACTGGTTTTGTAGTGTCTACTACATGTACTGTTCTTGTTACTTCCACTGCTTCATTATTATGGGCATCTTTTACATTGTAAGTGATTGTATAATCTCCTACTTTTGTAACATCTACTGGATTTACTGTAACTATATTCGCTGTTATATCTCCATCTAAGTTATCTAATGCAGTTGCTCCTTTATCGGTATATGGAGTATGTACTTCAATCGTTTCATCAGTACCTGTTAATGTGATTACTGGTACTGTTGTATCTACTACATGTACTGTTACTTTAATTATACTAGGATTAAATGAACTATCTGTTGCTGTATAAGTTAATTCATAATCACCAAGTTTACTTAAGTCAACACTTCCAATTACTACTGGAATAATTTTTCCATCGTAGTTATCGATTGCATTTGCAACTAAGCGATCGAATACTGCATCTTCAGCACTATTTGCTTGTACAGTCATTTCAAATGGTCCATAATGTGTTTCACTATTTCCATTTTCTTTTGTTTCTGTAATTGTTAATAATGGTGGTGCAGAATCTACTACTGTTACGGTTCTTGTTACTTCTTCGGCAACATTACCATTACTATCTGTTACATTATAAGTTACTGTATAAGTTCCTACTTTCGTTACATCTACCTTAGAAGCATCTGGGATTGCAACTAAAGCAGTATCATAGTTATCTGTTACAGTTGCTCCTAATTCAACATAAGCATTTCCAAATTCAATAATTTGTGGACTTGCTCCATTAATTGTAATTACTGGTACTGTTGTATCAATTACATAAATGTTACCTGTTACAACAGTTGTATTACCTGCAGCATCTGTTGCTGTATAAGTAATTTCTTGTGGTGTTCCATTTGTTAAACTTCCTAAAGAAATTGTTCCCACTGGTAAAATCTGTGTTCCATTTTCGTCTGTTGCAATTGGATATACAAATGTACCTTCATTATTTGCCTGTACAGTCATTTCAAATGATCCATCTTCTGTATAGATTTTTTCTTCACCATTTACTACTACCGTAACAACTGGATCTGTATCGTCGTATACATAAGACTCACTACTTGTTGTATAATCTCCAAGATTTCCAGCAATATCTTTAGCTCTTACACGGAATGTAAGGTTGTTAGATTCTTCATCAATTACAAAGTTTGCACTTCCATTTTCTGAAGGTTGTTTTGTTTCTAATGATGTCCAAGTTTTTCCACCATCAGTGCTATATTCTAATTGATATTCTTTAATTCCACTTGTTTCTGTATTTGTATTAGAAACAGTTACAGAAATTGGCTGATTGTCAGTTCTTGTAGCAACATTATAGTCAACAACTGGACTATCTAAATCTACTTTATAAGAAGAACTAATAATTGGTTCTGAAATATTTCCTGCGTTATCAACAGCAACTACTTTCACCCTTACATCATTACCACTTTCAGTAATTGTAATAATATAGTTACCATTTTCATCAGCAGTTAATGTTGTATAACCTGTGGCTTCCGTATATTCAGTATCTATTGTATCAGCAGTTCCGTTTAGAACTTTATAACGGTATTCTTTAATTCCAGTTCCAGCATCTGTTCCATTTACTTGAAGTTGTAATGATGGGATTGTATACCAACCATTTTGATCATCTTCTGAAATTACTGTAATTGGAGTCTTATCAAATATTGGTGCCTTTGTATCTACTACATGTACTGTTCTTGTTACTTCTACAGCGTTATTTCCATTCGCATCTGTTACGTTGTATGTGATTGTGTAATCTCCTACTTTTGTAACATCTACTGGATTTACTGTTACGATTGAAGCTGTTATATCTCCATCGTAGTTATCTGTAGCTGTTGCTCCGGCGTCTGTATAACTTCCGCCTACTTCTACTGTTACTTCTTCTTCACCTGTTAAAGTAATTACTGGTACTGTTGTATCTACTACATGTACTGTTCTTGTTACTTCTTCAGCGTTATTTCCATTCGCATCTGTTACGTTGTATGTGATTGTGTAATCTCCTACTTTTGTAACATCTACTGGATTTACTGTAACAATACTTGAAGTAATGTCTCCATCGTAGTTATCTGTTGCTGTTGCTCCGGCGTCTGTATAACTTCCGCCTACTTCTACTGTTACTTCTTCTTCACCTGTTAAAGTAATTACTGGTACTGTTGTATCTACTACATGTACTGTTCTTGTTACTTCTTCAGCGTTATTTCCATTCGCATCTGTTACATTGTATGTGATTGTATAATCTCCTACTTTTGTAACATCTACTGGATTTACTGTAACAATACTTGAAGTAATGTCTCCATCGTAGTTATCTAAAGCTGTTGCTCCAGCGTCTGTATAACTTCCGCCTACTTCTACTGTTACTTCTTCTTCACCTGTTAAAGTAATTACTGGTACTGTTGTATCTACTACATGTACTGTTCTTGTTACTTCAACTGCATCGTTTCCATTCGCATCTGTTACATTGTAAGTAATTGTGTAATCTCCTACTTTTGTAACATCTACTGGATTTACTACCACGATTGAAGCTGTTATATCTCCATCGTAGTTATCTGTTGCTGTTGCTCCGGCATCTGTATAACTTCCGCCTACTTCTACTGTTACTTCTTCTTCACCTGTTAAAGTAATTACTGGTACTGTTGTATCTACTACATGTACTGTTCTTGTTACTTCTACAGCGTTATTTCCATTCGCATCTGTTACGTTGTATGTGATTGTATAATCTCCTACTTTTGTAACATCTACTGGATTTACTACCACGATTGAAGCTGTTATATCTCCATCGTAGTTATCT
>CANSPQ010000009.1 GCA_947648915.1 uncultured Caryophanales bacterium
TTCTAGAGTCTCTTATATTAGAAATGTTAAATCCCACAAATTTTGTGATTGAGTCGTAATTAAGCTAAATTTAAATTATGATAAACTTTAATGACATAATAATAAACTGAAATAAATTAAAACAAACAAAAATGGAGCCTTTCGGCTCCTTCAGGGGGCTATTAAATTTTGGTTTATTTAATTTTAAAACCTCTATTTTTCTTTATATTTCGTTTAATTTTCCCCAATTTTGATTAAAACAAATTAAAATGTTATTTCAAAGTTTTGAAAATTCGTTACATAAGTGTTACATAAAAAACTAATTTATATATGTTTTAATTAAACTATTTTTTTATCAATATATCTGGATACTCACTAGCAACTTTTTCTGCTGAAATATATTTGTTTTCTAAAGCATATTTAAGAGTCATTATTTGATTATTTAACATAAATTTGATTGCTATTTCGTTAGTATCATCACTCTTTAAATAGTAACTATTTTTATCATCTTTATAAATTAATTGCTCTTTTTGATTATCGTTATCTCTATAATCTAAAATACTATAAAATATATAATCTGTTTCTTCTTCAATGATTTTTCTTAAATCTGTATCATTAGAAACTGAGTAATAACAACCATTCATACTTTTAGGAATTAATCTTTTACCATCTCCCCAAACATAAATTGTATCAATCAATTTATTATCTTTATCATACATTTCAAAATCAAAGGCATAACCATCTGACAAACAAGCATCTCCATATTGTTTACTACTTGAAATTGCATTTAAAATTTCTGTTAATTTATCTTTGCTATTTATTGTTCCTAATTCTTTTTGACTAGATTTTATAACTATTTTAGTGGTATTGTTTATTTTGTCCAATGTTTCATTTGGAATAGATTTGGCGTCTTTATCATCATTTTTAACTATACATTGATTAACTATCTCTTTAAAATCAACATCATTGTCTTGATTATGAATATAAATTGTAGGAGTTAAAGGGCTTTCATATGTTTGATATACAGAAAATTTATTATAAAAATATTTATCAAAATCTTTCATTACACTTGATTCATAAGTTCCATTTTTAGGGAAAACCATTACATAAATATTATTTGGATGATTACTAGCATATACCCCTTTATAATAGGCGATTTTTTCTTTATCACTACTTTTTATTTCACTTAAAGGTATTTCGATTAATTCATCTGTTTCAGTTACGAGATAGCCTCCTAATTGACTTTCTAAACATTGCATTAATTCCTTATCATAGTCTTCTGTTGTTTTCTTGTCGGTTTCTTGTTCTTTCTTACCACAACCTACAACTCCCAAAACCATAAACCCACATATTAAAATTGATAATAGTATTTTTTTCATAATCACTCCTCCATTTCAAAAAACTATTATTAGAATAACACGTTGATATATACATTATAGCATTAAAAAAGCAAAATCTAAACTGATTCTACTCTTATTCTTCAAAAAATTTATCTATTCTAACACCTAGTATTATAGAAATTTTATATAAAGTCATAAGTGATATATTATTTCTATCATTAGCCGACTCAATACGTTTTAGATGATTAACTGAAACATCTAATATTTCAGCAAGATCCATCAATCTTACACCTTTTTCATTTCTATATTTCTTGATGTTTTGACAGATAACAGCCTTAATATTTTCATTAAAGTCAGCATACTGATTCAAAATATCACTCTCCTAATTAAAATTATAGAAGAAAAATTTTTATAAATAAGCAACCTTTCGTGCCTAACCATTAAATATGTGTTATACTTATATGGTAGTGACTTCACTACAATGCGAAAGGAGGATTTATGGATAAGAAAACCATAATCAATCAAGTAGTAAATCAAGCATATAGTGATTTAACAGGGTTAGTCGATTTTAGAGTTGCAGGAATTATAGGTGGATACTTTGAAATGATTATTCACGAAAGTAAATTAGAGGAACTTATTCCATATGCAGATGATATAATCAATACTTTATATGATAAATTTTGTGTTAATCTTTCAAAAAGTATTAAAGATGATGATGTAGAATTTACTATGTACAAATCATTTTGTTATAATAAACCAAATGAAGACTTAATAGATGATTGCTTTAAAATTGTTAATATTGATATAAAAAATAAACAAAGTGATAAAGAATCTACCACTTTGCTAAAATCCCTTTCTTCTTTACAGACAAAATATAGTGAAGAAGATATGGAAAAATCATTAAATACGATATTTGATATCTTGCTAGATTATTATAGCATTGTCAAAATAACTAAATAACTATTTTTTCTCAATTATAATATCTATATCAAACTCTTTGGCTATGGTCTTTAAGACTTCTACTCCATAATTGACTGTACCTGCTTCGTATTGTTCTATCGTTCGCTTTGATTTTCCTATACGTTTAGCAAAGTCTTTTTGAGTAAGATTAGTCCATTCACGTATAATTCTAATAGCCTCGCCTTTGGTATAGTCTTTCATATTAAGTCTCATCATTTACCACCATATAAATTTTATCAGCAAATTAAGGAAAATAGCCGAAACTCACTATCCCATAGTGATAGTATATTCAAATATAAAAATAATATACAAAACGTTAAATTATATATGCAAAAAGGAGCCATTTTTATGCTCCTTTTAAAATACCTATGACAGCATGACAGCAAATTTTGGGAGGGGTACTCCTATTTTTTCCTGTCATTCCTGTCATTTTTCTTATTAAATGTTTTTTCAACAAGTTCTTTTGTTTCTTTATTAGCATTATATACTGCAAGATAATTGAATAATACTGCAACAGTCATAAGAAGATACATACTCCATATTGTATATAAACTTGTGTGTATACTCTTATTGTAAAACTCGCAAAATAATACCACTAAATATATTAAACCACTTAAAACTATAGATACTGCTGTTACATCATTAAATGATCTGTTTATAGTATTTGATTTATGTTTATCAAGGTTTCTTCCAACTTTACTCCAAATAAACACATATAATACCTCAAAAAGCAACATTAAAGTAACCAACATCCAATACCAAGCATAAAAAATATCTTTCTTTATAGTAGTACATAAAATAGCCAAAGTTAATAAAATCAAATTCACTAATATTGCACCTATACTAATCCTTTTGTTTCTTTTTATCATTTTCAACTGCCTCCTTTCTTCTTGCACTATTTAAAACATTAACAATTTCTTTTGCTGTTTCAATTTGATACTCGGTATCTTCGATTGTTTGCGAGATTACTTCTCTTTCAGAATCAGTTAGTTTTTCTTTTTCTAGTCTTTCTCTAAAATTAGTTACTAATTCTTCCCAATTTTTAATCATTGATGAAGTATTTAAAATAGCATCCACAATTTGGTCTCCTTTTAAATGTTCATAGTAGTTAATTAAAAATGGATTTAAAGAAGTTACTTGAAAACCTAGTCCTGCTGCATACATTAAATCATTGTAGTTTATTCCTATATGTGTACTAATCTTTCTTAATGTTTTAGGATTTGGGATTTCTCTTTCTCCAGATTCAATTCTAGCAAGTTCAGTATCACTTATTTTAGCAATTCTAGCGAGTTCTCTTTTAGATAAGCCTTTTTCTTCTCTTGCACGAGCTATCATTTGCCCAACAGTCTCATTATTGTCTTTCATACGAATAAAACTCCTTTCGCAATATAAATATAACACATTTTAATTTCTTTTGCAACTTTTTAGTTATTTTTTAACAAAAATTGCGACTTTTTTATTGACAAAAGATTTTTAATGATTTATCATTAACTTAAAGGTTGCGATTTTAATGTTTTTACAACCTTAATAGTTCTTTGACAATTAAATAGAGTTGGACGTCGCCGATATTCTGCCGACTCGTTAAACAAATGCAAGGCACAAATACCTCTATTGGCACGAGAGTTGTAGATTAACTAAAATCTTCGTTACATATATGGCTAACTACTATATATACATCCTTAAAGGGAGTTGTTGGTAACACTAAAACCATCATTATAGAAAAAGAAAGAGAGGTGAATCAATGAATGCAAGAGAGACTTTAAACTTAATATCAAAACAATGGTGTGATCTAAATGATTTAAGAAAACTTACAGGGCTAGGAAAAAATAATGCTATCAAGTTAAAAAATGAAATAAGAATTGATTTAGAAAACAAAGGCTATTTACTTCCTAACAAATTACTTCCTATGAATGAAGTTGTAAGTTATCTCAAAATAAATATAAGTTATCTTCAAAAAATGGCAAAAGAAGTTATTAACTAGAAAGGAGTTTTAAATGAAAACTATAAGTGAAATGAGAAAAGAAGCAACAAAAAAAGACTTCATAGTTGATAACCTAATGAAATCTAAAGGATTATATTGTCTTGTTGCGAGACCAAAGGTTGGCAAGTCGTTATTGGCACTTCAACTTGCTAACTCTATTGCAACAGGAACAACCTTTTTAGGATTTAGGACAAGTCCATCTCCTGTCTTATATATTAGCACAGAAATGAATTCTACGCAATTAGTAGATAGAATTGATAAGATGAACTTACAATTTAATGATGATAATTTCGTTATGATAGAACAAAATCCAAGTGAAAGAAAACTAAATTTAATGGATTTGCAACTCCAATTTCAAACATTTTCTAATGAGTACAAAGGTCATTTTGTAATCATAGATATGTTTAGTGGCGTTGATTTAAACAATGGCTATAACTTAAATGATTATCAAGATATGGGACAAGTTGTAATTCCAAAATTTAGAGAATTATGTAAAAAATATGACTTCACTATTCTTCTAGTCCATCACTTAAATAAGAATAATACTTCTTTAGGTAGCACTGCTATTGATGGATCAGTTGATGGTAAAATCACTTTAAAACAAGATTCAAACCTAAAGAATAAAATCTTATTGAACTATGAAAGTAGAGACTATGAGGGATTAGATTTAGTTCTAAAACGAAATGAAAATTTATTATTTGAACTATCAGAAGTCGAGAGTGATGACTTAAATTATAATATACTAACTTTTCTAAATTATGCTATTAAACAAAAAGAATTTTCTTTTAATGTATCGGATATAACAAGTAAATTAAACTTACAAATTACTCCATCAGCATTTGGAAAATTATTAAATAGCAACATAGCAAATTTAGAAAAAGAAGGACTTCATATTGAGCAAAAAAGAACTTCTACTGAAAGAATATATGTTGCAAAATATGAAGAACCGACTTATGAAAATGAATAATTTTTATAAGAGTTTTTGTAACTTTTTTCTAAAAAGCTACAGGTAAAAAATGAACGAGGCACGTTTTGTCAGCTCTGCTGATGAAAGTGGCGATAGTGAATATTTTTACAATTATGAAAGGTTTACTCTTTCATAATTTATTAAATGATAAGTACCTAGTAGGTGCTTATTATTTAATCTTGTTTATAAGCATTTGCCTTTACGTTAGTTTAGGCATTTGCGATTAAACAAGCAAAGGGGTTATTAGGGAACTCCCTAATCTCACGTGGGCTATGCCCTAGTGAGATAGGTCAATAAATAGACCTTTTCCTCAAAGAAGTACAAGCAAAGGAGGAATTAAATGTATGATGGCAAACAAGTTGTACGAGTAGAAACACAATATAAGAAAGATGATCTTTATAATATCGGTGTTGAAATGAAAGACCGAAAAGGTACAGGAAATTACGATATAGAACGTAAAGTTTATAATATAGAATACGTTTCGCTTACTCAAAATAATTTATATCAAGAAGTGAAATACAATTTAAAAAAAAGAAAAATAGAATATTTAGATAGAGCAAATACGAATCTATTAAATGGTGTAACATTCACGAGTGGTCCTGAATTTTTTCAAGCATTAGGAATGGAGTTTGTAGATAGTGGTAGAACGTATCACACAGGAGACAAAAAAAGTCAAGCAGTTATGATACCAAAAATAAAATCAAAGGAAGATATACCGAATGCTGTATCTTTCTTTTTTGACTCCTGTATGGAATTTCTAAAAGATTATGTAGGCGAAGAAAATATACTTCTCTCTCAAATTCATTATGATGAAGATACACCCCATCTTCAAGCATATTTTCTACCTGTTGTTGATAAGGTTAAAAGAAAATGCTATGTCAAAGACAAAGATGGAAATGTTGTTAAAGAAGAAGTAAAAAAGAAAGATGGAACTACCACTATTGTTCCTAAATTACTTCGTGATGATAAAGGTAAAATTGTCTATGAGGAAGTCAAAGGCAAATTTCTAAATTGTGATCAATTTTGGAAACAAAAAGGTGGTAAATTATCCTTTCATCAAATGCAAAATGATTTTAATAACTTTATAACTGAAAAAGGTTTTAATCTCTATCGAGGAGACATTGGAGCAAATAAACAAAATCAATCTAAATTAGAGTATGATATAGCCGAAAAAAAGGCTGAATTAGAAGAATTAAATAAAGAAAAGGAAAATACCCTACAAATAATTGAAAACTCAAAAAATGGGCTTAAAAACCTAGAAAAAGAGGTTGATAATGATTTACTAAATCCTGTAAAAAGAAAACTTGGCGGTTACAAAGAAGATGATGTATCTAAAATCATAGAATATACAAAAGGTTTAGAAAATAAAGTTACTATTCTATCTACTGATAATAACAACAAAGACTTGATGATTGATAAATTAACAAAGGAAAATAAGAATTTTAAAAATAATAGCGAACTAATCAAAAAAAATAAAATCATTAGGGAGCAAAAATCTACTATCAATGAACAAAAACAAGAAATTGGTAGATTAAGTGAATTAGTAGATATTTTGAATAATACTGTTGATAGTATGAAAATCAAGTTTGAAAAAGAAGTTGAAAAGTGGAAAAATCTATTTAAAAAAATGTGCAAGGCAATAGATAAAGTTTTAGGTAGAGATAAACCTAAAGAACGTTTAGAAGATTATGAAGATATTGCTGATGCAATTAACTATGGTTACTACAGCAAAAATAACGATAAAGATAAAGATGATTATGAAATTGGAATGTAGAAAGGAGCATTTATATGATGGAAGTTATTATTGATAAAAACACTACTATTGATAAAGAAAAATTGATAATTGAATCACTAGAATTATCACTTAAAGAAGATAAAGCTAGAGATGATAAAAAAAGTATAAAATACCATGTAATGGCTTTAGAAAAACACAAAAAAGTTCTTTTTAATTTAGAAAATACTAACAAAAATGAAATAGAAATGGAAAGGTTGTGATATTATGTCGGTTAGTAGATTAGATCCCAAAAAATGGACTAAAGATGGTCGTAAATGGAATTTCCATGTACGATATAAAGATTTAGATGGTAAAACAAAGCAATATCAATCGAAACTATTTAAAACGAAACCAGAGGCTCAAGAAGCAGAGAGAATTTTCCTTTTAGAATTAGATAAATATAGACCAGATAACAATATGACTTTTAGAGATTTATATTTAGCATTTTATAATTATCAAGAAGATAAAGTAAAAGAAACTACTCTACACACTTATAAAGATAGAATGCGATATATGGCACTTTTAGATAATATCAAAGTGAAAGAATTTAACTTACAACATTATGAAATGTGGCGAAAGAAAATTTTAGAATATCCTTTATCAAATAGGACTAGAAATTATATTTACAAATTTTTAAAAACAATTATGAATTTTGGTACAAAGTGGTATGGTTTAAATTTCAATCAAATATATCCTAAAATGACTAATTTTACAAATCCAAATGAAATTAAAAAAGAAATGGAATTTTGGACTTATGAAGAATTTAGCAAATTTATTTCAGTAGAAGAAGATTTAACATTTAAATGTTTATTTAAAACTTTATACTTTTGTGGACTTCGTAAAGGCGAAGCAAGAGCATTAAATTGGAATGATATTGATTTTATAAATGGTACAATTAGAATCAATAAAGGGTTATCGGATAATGTAAATGGTAAAAAATATATCATAACAAGTCCTAAAACTCTCACAAGTAATAGAACACTACCTATTCCTAAAGAGTTGTTAAATGATCTAAAAGAACTTAAAGAAAAAGTTATGGAGTTTACAAATTATAATGATAATTGGTTTGTATTTGGTAATGCTGTTCCACTAGGAGATGATACCATTAGGCGAAGAAAAAACAATAATTGTAAAGAGGCAAATGTTAAAGAGATAAGAATACACGATTTTAGGCATTCTTGTGCCTCACTTTTAATCAATAATGGAGCAGACATAACACTTGTTGCTAAATTTCTAGGACACTCTAAAATTGATGAAACTTTAAATACCTACTCCCATATGTTTAAAAATAAGTTAAATAATATCATAGGACTTATTGATAATCTAAATGAGAATGCAAAAAGCAATATTGAAATTGATTCTACAAAAAACAATGATGACTATGAAATGAGTTTATAATGAATAAGGAAACTGGTATATTATTATGCTAGTTTCCTTATTTTTTTATGTTTAAATTTCCAAAAAAGCCTAAATTTGTTACATAACTGTTACATAAAGGCATATTTTAAAAATATGAAATGTTATAAATCCTTATAAATAAAGGGATAAAAAAAGTGTCCAGCATTTCTGCTGGACTTCAGGGGGTTTTGGTTGGATACTCTCACACTCTATTCCGTAAGAGTACCTAGCGTGAATATCCTCACGCTATTATAATTATATAGGTTTCCGATTACAAAGTCAATCACTAACTTATTTTGTTTTAGCATTTTCTACATAACATTATTTATGATAGATGTATAATAATTCTTATTAACTTTTTTCTTATGTAGATTCACTCAAATGTTTTTGTAAATTATCAATTGTATAGCCTTTACTTGTGATATAAGAAATAATCGTAGGTAGTTCTTTCTCCACTGTTTTATTGATTGGCATAGAGATAATACTTCCTGCAGATACTTGTTCTTTGATTTCTTTAAGGGGATAATTTTTTACAATAATATTCGGTCTAATGGTATAATTTTTGGATAAAGAACACAATTTCAGAGTTGTTAAATCCGCTACCTCATTGTAACAATATCCTACTTTTTGTTTTCCCACTTTTTTAATGAATGTATCCATCCATGCATATGAACTATCACTATAATCTCTATTATAACTTAAATTTCCAATGTTGTGTCCTTGTTCAATTAAATGAACTAAAGTATCATTATTTTTCTCTAACCATTTTCCATCGACAAAGAAATTCCCCTTTATGTTTTTTTCATCTAATATTTTCAGTATGGTATCAATCGCATCATTTTCTTCTACCAAAAAGATAAGACTTATCATGTTCTTTTCTGCATTTCCGCTGATAATATATTTATCAAAATGATGATCAATACTGACTGTAGGAGTCGTTTCTTTATATACAAGAAGATTGTTGTTGAATTTGCCATAACGTTTCATCTTATTGTAGCTTTCGTTGATATTTACTTCTTTTCCTTTGATTCCCGGAATAATTGTATCATCCAAAACAGTTGCGTCTTTGGCTTCTATTTTATAATTTTCATTTTCACTTTTAATCGCTATCATAATTTCATCATATTCTTTTACAACGTTAACAGTTTTTTCAGTATATAAAAAACTCAAACAAACAAGAGATAAAAGACCAATTCCTTCCAATATTTTTTTCATGAACTCACCTTAATCAAGTATATGAAAAACAAATTGAAAACTTGCTACTATAAATCATAATTTAAATGTAATAATTCTGGTAGTACAAAAAGCCCATCTTTTCGAATTAATTTATGATCAAAATAAATTTCTCCTCCACCATACTCTTTTCTTTGAATTAGGACCATATCCCAGTGAATTGCTGAATTATTTCCATTGAATGCATCATCATATGCTTGACCAGGTGTAAAATGGATACTACCAATAATTTTTTCATCAAATAAGATATCCCCCATCGGGTTTAATATTTTAGGGTTTAATCCAAACGAAAATTCTCCTACATATCTTGCACCTTCATCTGTATTAAAAATCTCCTCTAGTTTTTCTTGATTGCCATCACATTTCGCTTCTATGATTTTTCCGTCCTTAAATTTCAAAGAAACATTTCTATATACTTCTCCGTGATATGGACTGGGTGTATTATAGGTAATCACTCCATTCACACTATCTTTGATTGGCGCTGTAAAGATTTCTCCATCTGGAATATTACTTTCTCCACAACAAGGAACTACATTCATTCCTTTGATAGAAAAAGTGATATCTGTATTTGGACCCAAGATACGAACCTTATCTGTCTTTCGCATCAATTCTTCTAATGGCTTGATATCTTCATACATTTTTGCATAATCTACATTCATTACATCGATTGCATAATTGTAAAACGCTTCTGTTGGCATTCCCGCTTTATAGGCATCCAATCTAGAAGGATAATTGAGAAGTACCCATCTTCTTTCATTGATTCTAATAGAATCACTTTCTTTGGTGGCTTCTCCTAAAGCTTTTCTAATCTTAGGATCCATTTTATTATTTTCAAAGTCATTGGTGGTATAGTGGATATTAATAAAACAATCCATATTTTCAACATCAAATTCACTTCTTTTTTTCAGTTCTTGAATGCGCTTTTCAGTTGTACATTCTTGTAATAAAGCATGAATTTCAGGTTCTACAATCCGAACAAAAGGAATTCCTTTCAGTGCGGTAATCTCATGAATCAAGTATTTGATAAGTGTTTTGGGTTGTTCTGTTTGTGATGTGATTAACACACAATCATTTTCTTTTACTTTTAACGAATAATTCACAATTGTTTTACTTAATTTTTGTAATCTTTCATCCATTTTCTCACTCTTTTCTATCCTTTTCATACTATATTATGAAAGGAGGAATACTATGTATTCTAATTATGGAACTATGCCTAGTTTTCCGCAGACTTCTAATAATTCTTATTCTAGTAGTCCAGTAATGACTTCTAATGCTGTGAGCCCTTATGTAAATGGTCAAATGGCTTCATCCAATGATGATCGTATTATTGGAGGAGGATTTTTGGGTCCATTTATTTTAGGCGGTATTACAGGTGGTTTACTTGCGCCTGCTTTCTATCCTAGACCTTATTATAACTATTATCCATATCCTTATTATGGACCATATTATCGTTAACATACAAAAAAAGCAGTTCAATCGAACTGTTTTTATATGAATTGATTGGTATATAGTTTTTTATTCTACTAATCAATTTTGATTATTTTTCTTACAAGTTTAGACTGTAGTAATTGTTTGGATATCCATTTTTCGAGTAAGGCAAAAACAAAAATGCCAACCCCCATTAAAATAGATGCAGTTCCTAACATAGTAAGGGAAAAAGGAACAATTGAGTAAAATTCTTTTAAAAAGCAAAATTGAACTCCAAATAATACAATCATTCCAAACCACAAAGTTCTTCTCATCCAATCGAATGGGATACAAAGTTTATATAATAGTAGTATTCCTGTAAAAGCGGTGAGTAAAACGGCGAGGCTAGAAATTTGTTCCAATGGAAATATCTGAAAATGAGATAATAGACTTAAAACTACAATATGAAATATAACGGTTAAAGCGGTGGGAACAGAATTTTTTAATATGTTCTCAAAAAACTTACCTTTGATGCGTTCATAATTGGGTTCTAGTGCGAGTACAAAAGAAGGAATTCCAATTGTAGCTACACTGATTAAGGTTAGTTGAATTGGCTCAAATGGATACGGCATATGAATAAATAAGAATAGAATTGCCATTAAAGTAGCATAAATTGTTTTTGTTAAGAATAATGATGAAGAGCGTTCAATGTTGTTGATTGATCTTCTACCTTCTTCTACTACTTTTGGCATCGCATCAAAATTAGAATCTAATAGGACAAGTTTTGCGACATTCCTTGCACCATCGCTACCTGAAGCAATCGCAACACTGCAGTCCGCTTCTTTTAAAGCCAAAACATCATTGATGCCATCTCCAATCATCGCAACCGTATGATCTTGTTTTTTAAGAGCCAAGATTAATTTCTTTTTTTGTTCAGGGGATACCCGTCCAAAGATGATATACTGACTTGCTGCTTCCTCTAATGCTTTATCTGATAATTCACTTACATCGATTGCTTTATCATAGTCGTCTATTTGTAAGGAGGCAGCAATATTCGAAATTGTTTTGACATGATCGCCTGATATGATTTTGATTTGGACACCTTGTTTTTTAAAATACGCTAATGTTTGTTTTGCCTCTTTTCTTATTTTATCTTTAATGAATAGAAGTGCAATTAACTCTAGCTTTCTTGGTAATGTATCTTTTGCAATTTTTTGTTTACTATAGAATAATCCAACCACACGATGTTCTTCGCTATAGAAATTAATTTTTTCTTTTAAACTAGATTCTATATTTTTTAATATAAATTCAGGTGCTCCTAGAATATAACTTCCTTCATTTTCAAAATGTACTGCAGACCATTTGCGCTTAGATGAAAAAGGAATAAAATAATCACTCTTCCATGCATTCCCTTGCTTGTATTGGTTTCTGATAGCCTCTATAGTGGCATTATGGTCAGTAATATTTTGTGTAAAATCTGCTAAAACGGCCTCAATTTGTTTGCTTTCGTGATGGTTGTAAGGCAATAAATCTACTACTTCCATAGTTCCTTCTGTAAGGGTACCTGTTTTATCTAGGCAAATCACATCTGTACGGGCCAACATTTCTATGCAATAAAGTTCTTGTACTAAAACCTTATATTTGGCGAGCCTTATAATACTAACAGCAAATACCATACTGGTTAACAAGACAAGTCCCTCTGGAATCATTACTACTAAGGCTGCAACCGTATGGATAATCGCCTCTTTGATGGTACTTCCAGAAATTGAAATCTGTCTATAAAAAAGTAGACATCCAACGGGTACTATAATCAATGAAATGATTTTGACAATTTTATTGATGACACGCATAATTTCAGAATGGGATTTTTTCAGACATTTGGCATCATGTGTGATTTTGGCGGCATAATTATCTAAGCCAATATGTTCTACTTGTATGGTACATTTTCCACTCATGATAAAACTGCTAGAAAGAATTCTATCTCCCTTTTTTTTCTCAATCGCATCACTTTCTCCCGTAATAAAAGCTTCGCTGACTTCACATTCTCCCTCTAAAATGATAGAGTCTGTAATGACTTGATTTCCTGTTTCATAAACAATGACATCATCTAACACAATTTCATCAATTCCAATATGTTGTTTTAGTCCTCCACGAATTACAGTGACTTTTTTACTTGCTAATACGGATAATCTATCAATGATCTTTTTAGAGCGGATTTCTTGGATGATACTAATGACGCTATTGGAAATGACAACTCCCATAAATAATAAATTTTTAAATGACCCAGTAAAAAATACGGCAACTGCGAGGCATAGGTTCAGAAGATTAAATGGTGTAATTAGATTACTCCATATGATTTGTCCAATTGTTTTTGTGGGAATGGTAGTATCATGGTTGACTAAATTTTCTTCAATTCTAGTGTTTACTTGTTCTTCTGTAAGCCCTAGTTTCGCATCAGATATCCATTTTTCTTTCATATTCCCACCTCTTTTTTAGTATACCACAAATTATGAAAAAATAGATTACGATTTTGTAACAAAAAAGAAGCTATTTTGCTTCTTCTGTTGCTCTTGTTTCACGAATTACTGTTACTTTGATGGTTCCTGGGTATTGTAATTCATTTTCAATTCTTGTTTTAATATCACGTGCTACTTTATAGCTTCCTAAGTCATCAATTTCTTCTGGTTTTACAATAACACGAATTTCACGTCCTGCTTGTACTGCAAATGTTTTTTCAACACCTTCTATACTGTTTGCGATATTTTCTAAGTCTTGCAAACGTTTGATATAGTTTTCTAGTGAATCATTTCTTGCACCAGGTCTAGATGCGGATAATGTGTCTGCAATCGCTACTAATACAGAAATTACACTTGTTGCTTCCGTATCCCCATGATGGGATTCAATCGCGTTTATCACTGTTTCATTTTCTTTAAATTTGTTTGCAATTTCACTACCTAGCGTAACATGACTTCCTTCTACTTCGTGGTCAATTGCTTTTCCAATATCATGTAGTAAGCCTGATCGTTTTGCTAATGCAACATTTTCACCCATTTCAGATGCCAATAATCCTGAGAGATTTGCAACTTCAGTGGAATGCTGTAATGCATTTTGTCCATAACTTGTACGGAAATGTAATTTACCAATTAATTCTACTAGTTCTGGGTCCATTTTCGTAATTCCAAGTTCAAATATTGCAGATTCTCCAATTTCGCGAATTTTTACATTCATCTCTTTTGAGACTTTATCGTAAATTTCTTCAATTCTAGTTGGATGGATTCTTCCATCTTTGATTAATGTTTCAATTGTTACACGGGCAATTTCTCTTCTAAGTGGATCAAAACTTGATAAAACAATTGCCTCTGGTGTATCATCAATAATTAAGTCTACACCTGTAACAGCTTCAATGGTACGAATATTACGACCTTCGCGTCCTATAATTCTACCTTTCATTTCATCATTCGGTAATGTTACTACAGTTACTGTCTGTTCGTTGGCAACATCCCCAGCGTATTTTTGCATACAGCCAATCAGCATAGATTTTGCTTTTTTATCTGCTTCTAATTTAGCTTCTGATTCACGGTCTTTGATATAAGCAGCTATCTCTAAGCTCATCATTTCTTCTACTTTTTTCAAAACCAGATCCTTGGCTTCTTCTTTTGAATATCCAGCAATACTCTCTAATAAATCGATTTGCTGTTTTTTGAGTTCCTCTACTTTTACTTGTTCCTTTTGGATGTCTTTTTGTTTGTTAATTAAATTATTTTCTTTTTCTTCTAACATTTGCTCACGATTTTGTAAAGTTTGATCTCTACGATCCATATTACCTTCACGTTGTAGCAAACGGTCTTCTGATTCTTTTATTTCAACTTTCTTTTCTTTTACTTCTTTTTCAAACTCTACTTTTAATTTATGTGCTTCTTCTTTTGCTTCTAAGATGCTATCTCTTTTGATTTTATCTGCTTCTTTTTTGGCATTTTCAATTAATTTTTCTGCTTTTGCTGCAGCTCTGTTTCCCTTGAAATAGTTCATTAAGAACATCGTTATAATTCCAACAAAAAGTCCTATTAAGACGAGTAAAATGGAGAGAATCACTTGATTCATACATATTCCTCCATTCTCATGTATATTAAATTTATTAAGCAAAATGATTATTTCACCTACTTTTATTTTAAAGAATATCTGGCAAGAAGTCAAGAAGTTTCTTACAACAATCCACGGAAAGAAAAAAACGTATTTTTTACGCTTCTTCTACTTTTTCTACCTTATCTGCAGGTTGTTTTTTATTTGAAATATCATAATACTCACGTACTTGTTTTTCTAATTCTGCTTTCAATTTTGTATTTGATTTTAAAATTTCTTTTACGTTTTCTTTTCCTTGTCCTAACTTTTCACCTTTATAGGCATACCAAGAACCACTTTTTTCTAAAATATTAGCGTCACTCGCAAGGTCTACAATTTCTCCTTCATAAGAAACGCCTTCACCATACATGATATCAACAACACAGCTCTTAAATGGAGGAGCCATTTTATTTTTAACAACTTTAATACTCGTTTTATTTCCAATAATATCTGTTCCATCTTTAATTTGTTCTGATCTTCTAATTTCCAAACGAACAGAGGCATAGAACTTAAGTGCACGTCCCCCTGGGGTTGTTTCTGGATTTCCAAACATAACCCCTACTTTTTCACGTAATTGATTGATAAAAATACAAATCGTATTCGTCTTATTAATTACACCGGATAACTTACGTAAAGCCTGACTCATAAGTCTTGCCTGTAACCCAACATGGCTATCTCCCATTTCACCTTCTATTTCTGCTTGTGGTACTAAAGCTGCTACAGAATCAATTACAATAATACTAATCGCACCACTACGTACCAAAGCTTCGCAAATTTCAAGTGCCTGTTCCCCATTATCAGGTTGTGATAATAGTAATTCATTGATATTAACACCTAACTTAGACGCATATTGTGGATCCAAAGAGTGCTCTGCATCGATAAAAGCTGCTCTTCCTCCTAATTTTTGTGCTTCTGCAATTGCATGTAATGCAAATGTAGTTTTACCACTTGATTCTGGTCCATAGATTTCTACAATACGTCCTTTTGGATAACCTCCAATACCTAAACAGATATCTAATGATAGGGAACCACTTGGAATTACATCTATCTCTCTATGTTCATTATCACCTAATTTCATGACAGAACCTTTTCCAAATTGTTTTTCTATATTTGCTAGTACTTGATCTAATGTTTTATCTCCTGATGATTTCACCATTTTATTTCCTCCTTAATGTTTACATGACCATTATATAATACAAAAAAACACTTGTCAATACTTTTTGCGAACATTTGTTTGATTATTTTTGCATCGATTTTAAGTCAAAAAAATCCTTTCTGTAATACAAATTTTCTCATTTTGAAACAAAAAAATCCTAGTTTTCTAGAATTTCCTTTTTTTCATTAAATAATAATTCACGATTCATATAGTAATATTGTATTGCAGAAACTACGGATAGAACTGCTGCAACAATTAGCAAAGCATCTGATACCTTAAAGTTCCATAACTCAAATGGTAAATTATAGAATAAAGTAAGTACAATTCCTGTCATTAGGCATGCCGTTTTTATCTTACCTGATTTAATTGCCGCTACTACTTTTCCCTTATTTCCTACAACCATTTTGATAGAGTTAACCACGCTATCACGAATAATAATGACAACTGGGATAATAGGAGAAATAAATCCATTGGCAGATAAAATCACCAAAACGGAATTTACAAGGATTTTGTCTGCAATCGCATCTATCATCTTTCCAAAATCAGTAACCATATGTTTTTTACGGGCAATATAGCCATCTAAGTAGTCTGTAATGGCTGCAATAATAAATAAGAAACCAGATAGGATATATTTTAAATCCACTACAATTGATTCATTGATAAACAATTTTGGTAAAGCAATTCCCGATGCATCTAATGGAAAAAGCAGTATTGTAACAATAAATAAGGATAAAATAATCCGACTTACGGTTATTTTATTCGGTAAATTCATAATGTAACGCCTCGATTCATTTCTACATAGGAAACAAGATTTTCTTGTTCATCTGGTTTTTCCGTATGGAATAAAGAAACGATATACCATATGGCACAAGCACTCGCAACAATCATCACTAAGTAAATCATAAAAGGTGGAATACTCCATTTACGTTCTCTTTCTATGGTGTATGGAGAAGCAATTCGATCTTGTTTTTCTTCTTTTTTTTCGATTTGTTTTTTCGCTCTTTTGATATCATCTAAAGATATCTTTGAAGTATAATCAAATAAATACTCATTAAATTCATCAATGATATCTTCATAATTCAGTCCTAAATACTTTGCATAATCACGAATAAAATATTTAAGTGCAAAGACATCTTTAAATTGTTCTTTATTGCCTTCTTCTATACTTTCGATTTGACTTGGTTTTACCTTAAGATCACTAGCAGCCTCTTCAATCGAAAGACCAATATTCTCTCTTGCCTCTTTTAAAGCAATTCCGATTTCTTCCAAGTATTCACCAACTTTCTAAATTCAAAAAAAATAATATTTTATAAGCCATGTTCTGTTCCTATTACTAGGCGACAAACATTTATCTATTGAATCATCAATCCCATAAAAGATTCGGTTCTCTTTTATCAGGCTCCCCTACCAAAATTTGGGTTTCTCGCTCGTGGGGTTTACCGCGTTCCATTTCCATCATTTCTGATTTCTTCGTCACTATGGCACTTTTAAACCTACTTTAACCATATCAATCGACTTAGGCTATTTCGTGAGCCGTTAGATTTCTCTACTAGGGGTTATGTCTTTCCCCTACACGAACACTACAATCATCACAGATTGTGCGAGCATGGACTTTCCTCTACATTACTATGAATGCAGCGTTTGTCAAAATATTATTCTTTTCCGTAGATAATTTTTTCCAAATTAGATAATCTTCTTAGAAGGTCTGCATTTGATACTTCTCCACCTGACTCTTCAGAAAGCACTTGTAATTTGGTTCTTAAGTTGCGAATTTCTTGTTTTAATTTGATGTTATCTTCGATTAGTTCTTTCTTTTCACTTTCAATTTCCTTTATGATAACCATAAATTCTTCATAATCGCGTATAATGACATCTAAAAATTTATCTACTTCTTGTGGTCGATATCCTCTCGTATCTATTTTAAACTCTTTTTCTAAAATATCTTTTCCAGTTAGTAAAATTCTTTCTTGATACATATAAACCACCTCAATTCTTATATACCTATTTTCTCAAAAAAAAAGGAATTTGTCAATCAATATTACATGTTTCCTTTTTCATTTAAAATAAGGCAAATTCGGTTTGTTTTCTTGGAAAAGTAATGGTGACGATTGTACCCTTTTCTACCTCAGATAAATATTCTATTGTACCGCCATGTTCTTTTATAATTTCATTGGAAAGATAAATTCCTAAGCCTGTTCCTTTTTCTTTTGTCGTAAAAAATGGTTCTTTGATTTTATCAAGTTCTTCTTTGGTCATTCCTTTCCCATTGTCTTCAATTATTATTTTTAAATAGTTCAAATTTTCTTCTAATGAAACTTTTAAATATCCCCTTTTCTTGTTTGAAATTGCTTCTATGCTATTTTTAATGATATTGATAAGTACTTGTGATAAACGATTATAATCTCCTAGCATAAAAAGTTCATCCTCGTGAATATCAAATATCGCTTCTATATTGCGATCCTCTAAGATTGGAACAAAATTCTGATAAATACTTTCTAGCAATAGGTTGACATCCATAATCTCTTTTTCAATTTTTATTTTATTAATGGATAAAAAATCTTCTAATAAAATCAAAACTCTTGCAATCTCATCCTTTAATATAGGAACATATTTCCGGCTATGTTCTATATTATTAACATCAAACATATCTAAATATCCTTTACAAACAGCAATTGGATTTTTGATTTCATGCGTTATTTTAAATAAAGATTCTCTTAATTTCTTTTCTTTTTGAAATTCTTTTAGCTTGAGATGAAGGGATAGTACTTCTTCTGCACGTTCAAACAAATAAATCGTAAATTTGGTAATGACTACAAATGAAAAGTTTATGATAACGTAATCTAAAATATGTAGGTTAAGTGATGCGAACAAGCATAATATGGCAACTCCCATTCCGATACATTTTCCTAACAATAGTAAATTGATAAGGATGGAAATATTCCATTTTTTCTTATTCCACAACTGATAAATTACATAATAAATCACATATTCTAGGATTAAAAATGATAATGGAATTTTGAAGTAGAAGCTATAATAGGAAATAATACATATAGATAATAAAATAATGTTTGCGTTTCGCTTTTTTAAGTATGCAAGTACAAGTGGAATATTGAATAATAAGATTGGAGGTTGAATTGACATTTTTAATCCAAATCTTAATATTAAATAAAATGAGCTAATCAAAGCAAAATCTAAAAATAAATCACTTTTTTCCTTATTTAATGTTTGATTATAAGATTGGTATAACAAACAGAATACAAGTGGAAAAATGATAAAAATAACGTTAATCATAATCGTTTCAAATAAATCCATTATCTCACCTCGACAAAATTGTACATTTTTTGATTGTCGAATCTTGTCGAAATATGAATTTTCTATAGATTATAAGAAAAAAAACGATATTTTTTTACCGTCTCAATTCGTCAATTTGTTTTTTAAGTTGTCGTGCCTCATCCCCTAATATAATTTTCAGTTGATTGTCAATTTCGACAATTCCTTTCGCACCCATTTTCTGGATTGCCTCTTTATTGACTAATTCTACATTTTTAAGGGTTACAACAAATCTAGATTTATTGACTTCATAGCTTACGATATTGTCTTTTCCACCTAAGCTTGCAACCAATTTATTCATTTCAATTTTAATATCTTTTTTCATTGCTTTTGATACCGCAAATGCAATAAGAACTAAAACTATAATTATAATTAAATATTGTAAATTCATTTATTTCATCACCTATATTTATTATACTATATTTTTCCCAATTTTAATATCTTTTTCTAATTTTGTCGAATGAACCGAATTCATTTGTAGTTTATTTTGTTTTCCTGTAAGATAAAAATAGGTGAAGTGATATGTTAAAATTATCTAAGTATCGTGTAGACAAATATTTACTTATTCCAATAGTTTTATTTGCAATTATTAGTATTATAATAATTTATAGTGCACAAACATTACTACCAAGTACGATGCAAGATTTAGCACTGAAACAATTTCTCTGGTACTTAGTTGGATTTGTACTTGCATACGGAATTTTAGTAATTGGAAATGATTTTATGTTAAAAAATGTATGGATTCTCTATGTACTTGGAAATATATCACTAGTTGGCCTATTTTTCTTTGGAAAAGAAATTAATGAGGCAAAATGTTGGTATTCTATTCCTAGAATTGGTACTATCCAACCTAGTGAATTTATGAAAATTATCTTAATTTTATTGATAGCTAAATTGATTCAAGAATTTCATAAGAAATATACATCTCCTACAGTTTTAGAAGAATTTATATTTCTCTTAAAAGTTGCCCTTATTGTAGCAATTCCAAGTATTTTAACCTTTTTACAACCAGATACTGGAGTTGTACTTATTTATCTAGTAATTACAATCTGTATGTTATTTATTTCCGGAATTCGTTATCGTTGGTTCATTATATTATTTACAATTTTGGGACTTTCGGTTGGAAGTGTATTAATTATTTATTTTTGCAGTCAAGAACTTTTTATTCGAATTTTTGGGACAAGTTTCTTTTTACGAGTCGATCGATTACTAGATTGGTCAAGTGGATCTGGATTTCAATTGCAATATGGCATGACAGCAATTGGATCTGGAGGATTATTTGGACATGGTTTTCATCATACTCCAATTTATTTTCCAGAGCCACAAACGGATTTTATTTTTGCCGTTTTCGCAAGTAATTTTGGATTCTTTGGATCTTTCTTGTTATTGGCTCTAATTGTTTTTTTTGATATTCGTTTAATCATAACTGCTATGAAAACAAGCTATGACATTGACAAATATATTATTGGAGGAATTGTCGGTATGCTAATCTTCCAACAGTTTCAAAACATAGGAATGACTTATGGAATTATGCCAATTACAGGAATTACCCTTCCCTATATCAGTTATGGAGGATCTAGTCTACTTAGCTACATGATTATGACAGGTATAATTCTCCATATATCCAATGAGAGTATGAGATACACAAATAAGTAACCATAACAGGTTACTTATTTTGTTTTTTCCTAATATTTAATTGGTTTTAAGAAGTCTGGCACCATGGACAGCTGTAACATTGGATGAGGAATTGTTGAAAGCCCAAGTCCACCAACCAGCTCGAAAGGCATAAGTAAAATTACCACCAACAAGGGCAATTCTATTTCCAGAGTCAGAATAATAATAATCTGTAATATATGTATTTTCACTTCCATTTGTTTCAACTGGTAATGAAATTAATGAATTATTAGGATCATATCCTAATTTAGATATATATACTCCAGTTGAACTTGAATTAATATATCCAATAGGCTCGTAACATCCATCATATTTATCTGATTCATATTGATTCTTATTATAACAAATATAGGCTTGATTATCCTTGATATTGATTCCATCTACAAATTGCCACATATTTCCAAAGATATCCTCTATTCCTCTATAGATAACTGAGCTGTTGTCTGTTCCATCTGCACTTCCTGAATGCATTCCTAGTATATCACATCCACCACTTGTAGTTGGAGCTGTATGTGATGCATTGGTATATCCTGCTCCTAATTTAGCTTGGCTATTATAGTCTGCATATTCGACTAAATATAATAATTGTAAGATAAAGTAATGATAATCTAGTTGACTAAATTCTTCCCCTAGATTTCTTGCATATGTTCTATAATCTGATATCATTTTATTTGTAAATGGCTTATACCCACTTCTACTATGTACTTTCGTTGTATCTCCACTCATTGTATATCTTCCTACACTAAATGCTCCGCTCTTTGTGTATCCTTCTTGATACTCTTTTGATATGGATATATATTCATTCTCTCCATCTTGATATCTTCTATAGTAAAACTCTGGTATATATGTTAATACTTCTCCATTACTTCCATCAAACTTAAAGTTTTCATCTCCATACCATGCAGTGATTGTTTTCGTATCTGTATTATAATTATAGGATTTGATATCACTCCATGGATAGATATGATCAAAATCATTTTGTACAGAAGTTGTTCCCACTTGTGCATTTGCTACTAACCCTTCTGCATCATCTGTTCGTTCCCATGCACTTGATTCTGTTTCTATTGCTCTTTTGATTCCATATATCTTAGAGGATATTACTTCTGTTTCTACCAATTGTTTAACTGGTGAACACCTTTCCGCTCCTTTACTATTTATAGCACATACTTTTGCATATGCAGCTTCAATAGGATAAATACAACTATTATTTTCATTACTTCCTAAATTATTTATTTCATTACTTGATGTTCCGTAATAGCATTTTATTTCATTTATAGAGATTTCATTATCTAATTTATAATTTAATACTATATGGTTATCTTCAATATTTTTTTCTTCAAACTTTGGAGCAAGTAGTAATACAGTTTCACATTGATTTGTATCTACTATGCTATATTCTCCATTACCATATTCATTCACTTCTATTTTTACAATTTGATTTAAGGGGATTTCTTTTCCTGTGGAAAGATCTTTTACAGGACTTTTTAATTTACCATCATTGACAAGAGTTTCAAGTGGAATACAGTATGTATCCCCAAAATACATTGAATACTCATTTGACCTTTCACTTAAATAGAGTTCTGTTGCGCTAGATATCAATTGCATTGCTGTTCCACTGATATTTTCTTTTTGAGAACGGATTTGATTAATGATTGTTGGTAAAACAATTATCGTTAATAATGCCATAATCAATATTACAGCAACCATTTCTATTAAAGTAAATCCTCTTTTTTTCATATCGTCACATCCTTAGTATCATTATAACCATTTCTTAAAAAAAAAACAACCATTCATGCTAGAATGATTGGTTAATTTAAAATAGCATTATTCCGCTACTTCTTTTTCTTTTACAACTTCTTTTCCTTTATATGTTCCACAATTAGCGCATACTCTATGTCCTCTAACTGCAGCTCCACATTTTGGGCATGTTACTGTTGCATTTTCGCTTATTTTATAATGTGTACGACGTTTTCTACCTCTTGTTTTACTTACTTTTCTAAAAGGTACTGCAAACAATTGTAATTCTAATTTCATATTCAGTTTACACCTCTCTTTTCATTTCAACAAATCTCTTAATTTTTGTAGTTCAGGATTTATTTGTTCATTTTGTTCCTCTGTGCAAAGTTTCCAACCTTCTCCCTCTAAAGAAAGATTTTCGGCATCTTCACTTATGACACGTGAAGGAATTTCTACCAGTATATTTTCCCATATAATTGGAAAAATATCAATAGTATTTTCCATTTTTTTATCAATTTCGCCTAATTCTTCTAACATTTCCCCAATATTACCCTGAATGGTTACAGAAAAAGGATGATTGACTGGTTTTAAGGTAATTGCACAAGGTAATGTCATATTGCCTGTTACCTTACAATCCAATATATATTCATCAATACTATCTTTGGTAAGAATTCCTTCTACATTTACATCGTTTAGTTCTAGTATGGATGTTCCCTTTAATTCCTCTTCTGTAAATGTTTTTGATAATTGGATTTCTACTTCATTCACTACGCCACTTTTTAATCTTGTGATATCTATTATCATATAAAATCACCTGATTCATTATAGCATACCCTACTATATTTTTCAATCAGTTTATGATATGATTGATTTGGTGATTGTATGCGTAGTGTTGGTATTATTTGTGAATATAATCCATTTCATAACGGTCATTTGTTTCATTTGGAACAAATCAAGGAAAAGTTTCCTAATCATAGAATCGTACTTGTAATGAGTGGCAATTTTACGCAAAGAGGAGATGTCAGCATTATCAACAAATGGGATAAAACCGAAATTGCCCTTTTCTATGGTGTTGATTTAGTCGTAGAACTTCCTTTTGTATTTGCGGTTCAGAGTGCAGATATCTTTGCACGTACAAGTATTGAATTATTGGATATGTTGCAAGTAGAATATTTGGTATTTGGTAGCGAATGTAATCAAATAGATCGATTAATTGTGTGTGCTAAAGTCCAGTTGGAAAATAAAAAATATGATAAATTAGTGAAACAATACCTAGAGGAAGGAACGAATTATCCAACCGCCTTATCTAAAGCACTATATGATTTGACTGGAAAGAGGATTAAAGAACCCAATGATATATTAGGAATGACTTATATTAGGGAAATATTAAGAATTGGAAGTACGATAAAGCCTGTATCCATTCCGAGGCAGAATGATTATAATTCTTTAGAGCTAGAAGGACCTATGAGTAGCGCGACTAGTATACGTCATGCACTGCAAGAAGGAAGATATGTCCTAGATTATGTGCCTACAGAGACACTCAAATATCTTACAGAACTACATTTTACAAGTGACTATTTTCCCCTATTAAAATATAAAATATTATCTGATTGGAATCACTTAGAAGAATTTCAAACCGTAGATGAGGGTATTGAAAATCGAATCCGTAAGTTTATTATTTCTTCCAAGAATTTAGATGAATTGATTTTAAAAATGAAGACCAAACGATATACTTATAATAAACTAGCTAGAATGTTTACCCATATTTTATGCAATGTGACAAAGGAAGAGATGAAACAGTTCCAAAAAATAGAATACGTTCGTATTCTTGGATTTAATAAAAAAGGGAGGGAACTACTAAAAGAAATAAAAGAAAAAATACCAGTTCCAATTGTAACCAATTTTTCTTCTTTCAAACACCCTATGTTAGATATGGAATTTAGAGCTACCTGTATTTATGCAAGTATACTTGAAGAACAGGAAAAAATAAAATTGATTGAAAGTGAATATAAAAATTCACCTATTATAAAATAGTGGTTTCACCCACTATTTTTGACTTCATTGTAATGCTTCTATTTGTTCTTTTGTTAAACCAGTTGTCTTTATGATAATATCAATGTCTATATTTTCTTTTAGCAGATTTCTAGCAATTTCTCTATTTCTCTCTGCAACACCCTGCTCGATACCCTGTTCAATTCCTTGTTGTATTCCTTGTTGTATTCCTTGTTGTATTCCTTCTTTTTTCCCTTGCTTTAACCCTTCTTCTATTCCTCGTTTTAATCCTTCCTCTTTCGCATCTTCCATAAATGTATTATATTCTAACTCTTGTCTTGTATATGCCAAATATAATGCCACTACTTCTTCATCTGTGCTATACTTATCTACCTCTTCTATTAACTTCTTTCTTGCCTTTTCTTCCATCTCTATCTCCCCTACCACTTTTTGAAATGCTTCCTTTTTCTGGGTTGTAAATGCAAAACACCATTTTGTTAAGTTGCTTTCACTATCAGTATAACATAATTTGCTTCCAATTACCATATCTACAAAGTCAATTCTAAATTTTTCACTTAATATTTTTCCTTCTTCATTTCTGAAATAGTAGGTTTCTTTTAGTTTGTTACTAGTTCGACAATTGTTTAAATTAATTTGAATGGTTCTTCCTATCTTATTATAACTGTTATCTCCATACTTTAGGTTTCCAGAATGTATATTACATGCATATATAATATTTCGGTCAATCGTTCCTTGATTTACTTTATTGGATAATTCGATATTGATTTTTTCATCTTCCAATTCTAGGATTAAATCTACTTGTTTATTCGCTTCTTGTTTTCCTTCTAGTTGTAAATCTCTTGAACACAGTTTTACTTTCCCTTTTATTTTTTCAAGTGGTATTTCTAGGTAACAAGATAGAAAATTTTCTACAATATCTATATTTTCGGGGTTATTGAATATTGCTGTAAATACATAATCATATGTTAAGGGGATAATTTTTCCTTCTTCTAGTTTTTCTTTGCGTACATCTTTCATGAGTATTCCTCCAGTTCTTTTAGGAGAATACCATACTTGTTTTTTTCTTACAAATGATACTTTTTCTATTTTTGATTTCTACTTTTATCATAATTTCTTTTTTCTATTATAACAATTTTTTCATTCTAACAAAAAAAACATACAAATCTCTAAATTTGTACATTTTTTAAAATTTTTAATTTGCTTCTTTTTTGGCCTTTCTAAATTTCATCTTTCGGTAAAAAGGCACTAATTTGTGGAAAACAAAACACATAAATGAATTTAAAGTAAGATCAAATTCCCCAATGAATTCTACATAATCCCCACCAAACTTTTTCTTAAACTCATGTAATCCATATAAAGGATTTTCTTTTCTTAAATCACCAATTGTTCCAAATTGATCATAGATTTTGATTCCTTTTTGATAATAATATGCAATATGAGATTCATAAGTTTTATAATTGGCATATGTTTCTGATAAAATATTATGGTTTCCGGCATATAATACCCATGCTTTATCTCCATATGCAATAATAAAATGCGCACTCAATGTAATTTCATTGCCATATTGTTTCCTATATGCTTCATATTTTTCTAAATCTGTTTTTATTTTTGCAAGTTGATTTTCCAATTCTTTCCTTTTGGTATTTTGGCTCTTACTACATTGTTCTAAATGAAATAGTGGTTCTAACTCCAATTCTAAACTTTGTTTTTTTGACTCTAATTTTTCTATAATCTTATTTAGGTTGGCAATTCCTAAAAAAATTTCGCAGTCATTATGTTCTTTCCATATTTGATATAAATCTTGGTAATACGTAATTCCATGTGTAATAAATTCTTTCCGATTTTCTGTAATACGCATCAGTTCATAAAAGGTTGGAATATCTTTTTCTGTACCAATCCTAACTTCTATTTCTAACTCTTCTGCTTTTTTGATACGTTGCTTGGTCGTTTTTGAAAAGTTATTTTTAATTTCTTCTAATGGCTTCTTAAAATCGATACGAAAGGTATATCTTGGTTGATTCAAATCAAAATTCTTTGTAAATCCTAAGTGGTGAAATCCTATTTTTTTTAAATCATTTAGAATTTTTCTTCCATCATATGGTAGCTTTACTGCTTCCCCATTACAATTTTCTTGTTTCAATACAATATCAGAATCTAGCTTGAAAAAAATAGCCTTCTGTTTTTTCCCATATTGTTTTAAAGAAGTAACAAATTTTTTCAATAAATCAGTATCACCCATATTCATGACAAAACCACGTGGAATATAAAAGTAACAAAAATGGAAAGGCAACTGTTTTTGTAACAACAAAGTCATTGCGACAAATTCACCCGAATCCTCTTTTAAACCAACATAATGAGGAATAAAATTCTTATCTTTTTTCGCAAACTCACCCCATGCATAACTTTGTAAATAGTGAGATTTATAAGAATTATTTTCTACGAACTTTTCATAGGTTTCACGGTCTATATTGGATATGAATTTCATGTTAAAACCTCCTCTAGTATTTAGTATATCATAGAATGAATAAAATAAAAAAAGAAGAATTAGATTTCTTCAATTTTCATAAAGTTTGTTGTTTTATTTTCTGTATTATTTGGAAATCCCCCTGTAATAACAATGGTATCTCCTTTTTGTAAGTTCATAAATTTTTGTGCTTGTACTTTTGCATCGGCGATTACTTCATCGGTACTATTATAAATTGGTACAATCGCAGAATAAACACCATAACTTAAAGCTAGAGAACGTGCGGTTTCATGTGTTGGACAGGCCGCTAATACAAAAGCATTTGGTCTTAGATTACTAATCTGTTTTGCGGTATACCCGCTCATAGTCGCAGCTACAATTACTTTCGTATTTAATTCTTTGCTTGCAGTTACAACACTGTCTGCAATGACGGATGTTATATCCCTTTTTCTCAAATCTTTATATTTGTCCTTATATACATTATAACTTTCTACCGTTTCACAAATTTGGGCCATTGTTTGAATGGTTTCCACTGGATAGTTACCAATTGTTGTTTCATCACTTGTCATAATTGCATCACAACCAGTTAATACGGCATTCGCAACATCAGTTACTTCTGCATTGGTTGGTCTAATATTGGTTTTCATACTATACATCATTTGGGTTGCCATGATAATTCTTTTTCCTTTGGCATGACATTTGTCAATCATCATCTGTTGATATAATGGTAATTTTTCAACACCTGTTTCTGTTCCTAAATCACCTCTCGCAATCATGATAATATCAGACTCTTCTACAATTTCGTCTAAATTATCCATCGCATATTGTGTTTCTACTTTAGAGATAATCTGCATATTTTCTTTTCCATATTTTTTACAAAGAGATCTTACCGCTTTGATATCTTCTGCACTATTGACAAAAGAAATGGCTAGGAAATCTCCGTCATGATTACAAGCATATTTGATATCTTCTTCATCTTTTTCACTGACATATGGAATGTCTAATTTCATACCTGGAATACAAACTCCACGTCTACTTTTGATGACCCCACCATTTACAATACGACAAGTAATACCGTCATGATCTATTTCTTCTACAATGAGTTTGTAAAAACCATCATCGACTAAAATTTCCATTCCTACTTTGATATCTTTTAAAATACCTCTATAGTTAAAGCAAATTGCTTCACTGGTTCCTTCAATTTCATCCTCTACAATACGGATGGTATTTCCTGCCACTAATTCAATTTTGTCATCTTTGAATGCGCAAGTTCTTAAGTCAGGTCCTTTGGTATCATAAAGAATCGCGATATCTGTTCCTAATTCCTCATTGGCTCTTTTCACCAAAGATTCATCGAGTGCTCTTTCTTCTAAAGTAGCATGGGAAAAGTTAATACGGGCTACATTCATACCAGCCTCTACAATTCCTTTGAAAGCTTCCCAAGTTTGTGTAGATGGACCGATACTACAAATAATTTTTGTTTTTTTCATAAATACACCTCTTCTAATTTTGCCGAACAGAACTCATTTTACCATATGTGAAAGGAGAATGCAATAAAAATATCCTTTAAATATAAGGATACTCTAAGTATGACATTCGAGTCATTGGAATGACCCAAATTATTCTTTATTTTCTAATATAGATAGCAGTTCTTCTTCAGTTAATTTCGATAAAATAATTTGATCCCTCGTATCTCCTTCGATAACTTGTTCACTCAAATGACGTTTTTTCTGTTGTAATTCTAGGATTTTTTCTTCTATTGTTCCTTTTGCAATCAAACGAATGACTTCGACTACATGTTTTTGACCAATACGATGGGAACGATCCGTTGCTTGGTTTTCTACTTGTGGGTTCCACCATAAATCTAAGTGAATTACAATGTCCGCACTCGTTAGGTTTAATCCAGTTCCTCCTGCTTTGAGTGAAATCAAAAATACACTCGTTTCATCTTGATTAAAGGCATCCACTAGTTCCATCCTTGTTTTACTTGGTGTACTTCCATCTAGATAGTAAGAAGTAATCGTATTCTGTTGTAATTCTGCTTGCACCAGCTTCAGGGCAGATGGGAATTGGGAAAAAAGTAATATTTTATGTCCATTACGAATGGATTCTTCCAAAATTTGAATTAGGGCATCTAGTTTCCCGCTACGAATATCGGTATCTACATAAAGTCTAGGATCAATGCAGATTTGTCTTAGTCTTGTCAGTAAGGATAAGATTAAGATTTGACTTTTCGCAAATCCTTCCTTTTGCAGTGTATCGTGAATTTCTTTTTTGGTTTGTTCTAATTGTGCCAAGTAAAGTTTCTTTTGCTCTTCTGACATATCGACATAGATATTGGTTTCTATTTTATCTGGTAACTCTTTTAATACATCTTTCTTCTTTCTACGTAAAATGAAAGGGGCAATTTGGGTATTTAATTTTTCTAGTAATTCTGGATGTTCTTCGATTGCTTTGATGCTATATCTTGCTTTGAAATTGGCATATGTAGATAAAAATTCTGGCATTAGGAAATCAAAGATACTATATAATTCTAATAAAGAATTTTCAATTGGCGTTCCTGTAAGCGCAAAACGTGTCTTTGCTTTAATGGTTTTAATCATTTTTGTAGTTTCTGCATTCATGTTCTTGATATTTTGCGCTTCATCGATAATACAAGTATCAAAAGTATATGATTGGTACTTAGCAATATCTTGTCTTAAAAGTCCATAGGTAGTTAGAATCACGTCATAAGATTCTATTTTATTGAAAGCATCCATTCTTTTTTGTTTGGTATCATTGATAATCAAATACTTTAGTTCTGGTCCAAATTGTTGTAACTCATGTTCCCAGTTATAAATCAAAGAAGTTGGAGCAACGAGTAACATGATTCCTGCTTTTTCTTTGACTTTCTGTTTGATGTATTCAATTGTTTGTAGCGATTTTCCCAAACCCATTTCATCTGCTAAAATGCCACTAAAACCACATTTGGAAAGGGTTAACATCCATTTGATTCCTACTTTTTGATAATCTCTTAAAATAGATTCATTGTTACTATCAAATGTAATTTCTGTATCTTTATATGCTCTAAATTGATCTAAGAATTTTTGAAGAGAATCATCTAATTTCACAAAAGTATTTTCTTCTAATGACAAACTTTTATAGAGTGGCAAGGTACCATGTCCTTGATCAATTTCCAGATGGTCTAACATCTGTGAAAATTCCTGTATGGTATCTTCACTTAAATCTACGTAACTTCCATTCTTCATGCGATAGAATTTTTTCTTCAGTTGTAAGGATTTTAAGAAAGATGCCAGTTCCTCCTCATGAATGTGTTCTATCTCAAATTGATAAGATAGAATATTGTCTTGTCCTAACGAGAAACTACTTTGTACGCCTACATGGCGAAATACTTTCATGTCTTTTAATTTCTGTGAGACGTAGACTTCATATTTTTGAGACAGTTGATGTAATCCCTCTTCCAAAAATGATACAATAGCGTTATTGTCCGTTAAAATAAAGGCATTATTTTCAAATTGGAATCCTTCTTTCAACAATTCTAGCTGATAAGATTCTTCTAATGTTTCATCTCTTCTTAAATAGATATCGCTCCATGTATTATCCTCTGTAAATAAATCTTTTTCGATTTCTTGATAGCATAACATGATTTTACCAATGATGTTATTTTCTTTTTTTTCAAAATAGTATTTCACAGTTGGTAAATCCATTTTTATTTTTTCTTGTAATGTAGTATCTAGTTTGGTATTGGATATGATTTTCGGCAATATTTTTTTCGTGAATTCTTTCATTTCTTTTGGTTTCATGATGATATCTTGTTTTTTATTTTCTTGTAATAATTTTAATAAGGTAGCTTCTTTGACATGATACATTTGGTTGTTTACTATCACATATTCATAACTAGAGATGAGTGGTTTTATCTCTTCGTGATGGATTTGAAAACGAATGTTTTCACCCAATGATTCTAATGCCATTGTAAGTGGAAATTGTTCTTCAATCCCAGAAAAGTGGTAGGTATAGTAACCAATTTCTACGGTAAAGGGATGGTTCTTGATTAACTTCATAAATTGTAGTAATGTTTCCCCAGTTAAACGAATATAATCTACTTTACCATCCATCATATGATAACCATAAAAACTACGGTAAACGTTATTTTGGCTGTCGACATAAAAGGAAATAAAATCAATGATGTTTTGATCTGTTTCATCAAATATATAGTTTTCATAAGAGTAGGTAAAGCTTTGACCAAATTCTACTTCTCCTTCTTGGTCGTGATATACTTGTAAAAACAATTCGAGATATTTTTTAAGCACATATTTTTTGTCTTCACCTATTCTGATTTGTAATTCATAGGTATCTGGATTTCTATAATCGATTAATTTTAAGTTCACATCTAATGTAATTTTCCTTTTGTTCTTCACATTTTTTTGAAAAAGGTTCAATAATTTTTGATTGAACGTTTCATCGTATTCACTATTTAATTCAGCAATCATTTTGTTGACTTCTTCTTCATGTTCAATTAAATACATCACCGCAAGCGCAATATGCGGACAATAGTCTAATCCTGGTTTGCATCCGCAATCCATATCTAACATTTGATATTCTTTGTTAATGGTAATGGTAATTGGTAATTCTTCATAATGAAAATGTACCCTTACTCTATTGTTAGATAATTCATATGAATCATAAATTAACTTTGTTTGATCCAAATTCAGTGCCTGTATATAGTTAGAAATTCCAACAATTTTAGTTACATCTTCGATTGTTACAATTTTAGAACGCATATTACCACCTCAAATACTTATAGTATATCATAGATAAGTTTCTATTTTGTATTCTTTTTGCCTATAATATCATTTTATTCTTGTGGGTTAGAATTTGAAATTATAGTAAAACCCAAACTTTTAATATTTTTAAAGGTTCGGGTTTTAAATATACTATTTAAATTTTTCTTCTAAATTTCAATATTTTTTCATCAGTTATTGTAAATTGAGCACTTGCATCGGTTGAAATATTATTCCTTGTTGGATAATCACATGGATTATTATCATCGAAAATTAGTTCTTGCCCTTTTGCATATTTGAAAATTTCCCATGATGGAGTTCCAGGATCTTTCCCCACATTAACTTTTGTACAAGGAATATTAAGTTCATTCATTTTATGATAAATTCCATCCGCATAACGAATAACTGCATCAGCCATCATAGGAATAGAACTAGTATTATTTTTATCCATTTTACCAAACTGTCCTTCTACATTATCAATACAAACAACTTTCTCTTTTTTATCATACCAAACTAATCCATCAAAAAACGTTCTATTTTGTGATGTAAAAGTTACATATCGCCAATTTGGATCAGTTATAACATGAGTTAAGCGATCCTCTGCAAATCCACCATACTTTGAACAGCAATTTGTTTTTCTACCACTAATAAATGCTTGTGGGTCACTTTTTAAATGTGAATTAAATTTCATTAAACTCGTTTTTAAATCTTCAATATGAGGAATTGTTACTTTTTGCTCATCCAGTGCAAACGCTTGCTCATAAAGCTTAATAGCCCATTTAAGTTCACTATTACTTGCACCAAACTTCGTTAATAATGTAACAAGACAAATATAACGTGCATCGTCTGCTTTTTCACCAAGCATCTCTCTATCAATTTTAATACTTGTAATTGATGCCATTGCATCTATTGGCGTTAGTAATTTATTTACTGTTCTCGTTTTTATTCTCTTTTCTGGACGATTTTCAAGAACTTCATTGAATTTTTCAAAAAGCTCACCTGTCATATTAGTGCCAAGATCAGGTTCAATAAAAGCTTCACTATTTATAGCATAATGTTGCATAAAAAAGTCAGCAAATTGTTTATTATAACCCTTTCTTAAATCTATCGCACCATAAGTAGTATGAAGTTCATCGGCAGTTACTCCTTTTTTTAGAAAATAATCAATAATATAGTTCATGGCTTTCTCACTTGTTGATTCCTTGCTATCAAATAATCCTAAAATATACCCCAAAGAGACGATTCCTTCCATTTCCTCATAATTCTTTGCTTGATATGCATCTTTTAAAACCCCAAGACGAGCATAATTGTTATTGTAAAAGTATTCATAACTTTGCTCTGCTGGTATTTTATTGACAACTGCTGCTGAAGGAATCCACTTTTTTGCTGTATATGGAAGCCATTTAAATAATTTTCTTTTTGTAGAAAATTGCGTTGCTGTAAACATCAACTCCTTTTCATTATCCATTAAATTTTCTTCATTGTTTTTAGCTGAAGCTTCTTCTACTTTTAATATTTTATTTACCTGTTTTCGACTAAGAAGTCTTTCTTGATTTTGTTCACCATAAACAACAATATAAGGTTTATTTTCATCAAATAAATTATCATAATCTTTAAAACGATAGCCATTCTCAGTTAATATTGAAAATGTATTCATCATATGTATTATTCGATCACGATTAGCAATGCCTTTTTTACCCTGTTTGTCAAAAAGCTCTACCATACATTCATTTGGATCAAACAACTGATTTAAATTTATGCTAAAATCATATTGCTTACACTTCATAATAATATCTAACATACTATTAAATTGTTCACGAACAACTAATTGTTCTTTATTATCAGGATCAATCACTTTTAAAATTTCTTCATTCATATTAAATAAATTATCACAATCTGGAAAAGTAAACCCTAGATTAAAGCTCTTTTTTATAACCCTTAACCATTCTGAAGAAATAGATAATAATATATCACGTTCAATCGTTAAACGATGCTCTCTACCAGAACTATTAAGATACCATAATGGAATGTTTTTTACTCTTTTATCACATAAACTAATGATATCAGAAACTTCTAAATTTTCTACGTTAAGATTTACTAATATATCATTATATTTATTTACATTTGATTCTAAAAAAGCACGCTTAAATTCAATTTGTTTCCCACTAGAATCAATTAAAATGATGTTTTCACGCTTTGAATCAAACATGTATTCAGGATTTAAAAATTTGTAATTATTTCTTTTTAAAAAGCAAACGAAGCTTAACAAATCATTGCTCATTTCACGAGCATATTCTTTATTTAATACAAATTCATTTTTACCATTTGGTTGTTTAAATACGATACTCTTTATTTGTTCATTCAATAAACATTCCATTTCTGGAAAATCATAACCTTGTCGAACTAAAAAACGAACTGCTCTAAAAAGTTCCCCATCAATCTTTTGAAACTCTTTTTCATTGATATAATTATCACAATCATTGTATCTATAATAATTCTCCGCAAACTTATCATATAAATCATCTTTATTAGGAATAAACTCATATGTATCATCTTTATCATAACAAAAAGATATGAGCATTTGAGTATTCCTATTAAATTTGGGAAGTTTTTCTATGCAGTCATTCTTAAGATAATATCCATATTTATTTTTTATCTCGGCTTTTGGCATTCCATATACTATTTCGATAATGCCTTTAGTAAATTCATAGGGATTAGTATACGGCTCAACATGCCCATGAATATAAAAATCCATAATTTCACTATTGGTTAACCCCAAATCAATTAATGCATCCAATATTCCAAATAGGCCTGTTTGCTTCATAGCATTAACAGGGTCTCCATAATCACGCAAAGAATTTAGTCCTAATTTTTTTCTAACATCAAATTCATTACCTTCAAATTGTAATAAAAAGGCTTGCTCCCTTATTTTCCAAACTTCATATATTTCTTCCATACATAACCCCCATTTGTATAAATGGTATTATACATTTTTGTATCAAAAAGTCAAATCAGTTAATCATGCAAAATTAAGATTTTGCAAATTAAAAATAGTGTGTTATAATGTATACAGATGAAGGAAACTTCATAAAATAAAAAGGGAGTATTTAACTTCGCATGTTGAGTACTTGCCATATTATATGGTTAGCACTTAATCTACGTTAGTAAATTGAGTGCTATTTCTTTATACCAAGTATTATTGCTAATACAATAAGTAAAGGGATAATGATTACTAGAGCAAAGATTAATAAATCTTTCTTTTTCATATTATCAGCCTCCTTCCTATTCCAAAGAATGGAAAGTTGGCCAGCACTCAACAGTTAAATATCCCATACATATTATATCATTAATAGTCTACAAATTAAATATAAAACGAAACTATTTTCAAATTAAAAATAGTGTGTTATAATGTATATAGATGAAGAAAACTTCATACAATAAAAAAAGGAATACCTAGTTTTGATGAGTTAGATACTATTCCTAAAAATTAATCAAGTACCGACTATACAGTGATATGAACCCCATTTCTTGGACATAAGAAATGGGGTTCATATCAAACTAACTAAATATCCTGATTATATCATACTATTAGTGAAATGAGAAAGCAAGTGAGCACACTAATTTTATAAACTATTTTTACAGACAAAAAGATAGTACAATTTACTATCTTTCTTCTTTGTCTATAAACCAAGAACCTGATATATCACAGCTACTACTAGATGGAGCAGGAGATGGCATATCCATTTTCACTAATACTGGTACTTTAAATGCTGATCCAAAAGCTACACAAGTTCCAGGTTGTAAAATACGTAAACGTTTAATCACTTCTTGGGTTACATTTGGAACCATTTCTTTTATATAGTCAACATCGGTTGGATGTAACATTTTGAATATTAGGAAATTACTACATTGAGATAATGAAGTCTCTGATAATTCTGATGGTCTTTGCGAAATAAGCCCTAGTAAAACGCCATACTTTCTTCCTTCTTTGGTAATTCGTTCAAAAATATTATATCCAAGTAAGAATTTATCATTATCATTCTGTACATAGCGATGCGCTTCTTCTAATATAATGTGAAATGGCATACTGGCACGTTTCACTGCACTTTTTGAAAAATCAAATAGCAGTTTTGAATAAATTTTCGTTAAATTTTTGGCAAAACGATCATCTACATAATTGATATCAAAATTGATAATTTGTGCCTTTTTCCCATTGTCTGCTGTCAACAATCTTTTAATATAACTTGTTCTATCAATATATTCAGGATAAGTAAAATACGCACTATCATCACTTGCCACCAAAGCATGTAACCGTACCTTTAAAATATTGGCCTCATCATAAATTTTATCGCTTTTTAATATTCCTTCAGAAATTAAAGCAAAATCAAATGCATCTTGTAAATCTTTTAGAGTATAAGGAAAACTTCCATCTGGTAAAGCGAGATCATAGTCATCTGTTAAATAAGTTTCCATGAAATCTACAATCATTTCCATTTCTCTTATTTTTCCACTGGAATCAATCATAATACATTGTTTTAAAGGTCTTGTATAACCTGGTTGAAAAATAGGAGTTTCTAAATTGAGTTCTTTGGTATTGTAATAAGATAAAACAGAGAAGATTTGGTCACGAATTTGGGCAGGTGCACGTCCACTGGATAAAATATCCAAAATCGCTCTTGCGATAATATCATTTTTTATTTTCAATACCTCATCTTCTTTACGAGCAAATACAGTAACGAGTTTTAAAGCCTTTTCGATGAGTAACAATTGCGAATGTTTTTCGGCACCTAATAATAAAGCAATATCATCTACACCAAGTAGCCATAAAGGAATTCTAACCAATTCTTGACCTGATTTGATATCTGTTGTATAGGATTTAAAATGAATTTCTGGAACCACTTCATGAAGATTACTAAAAGCCGTATGATACTCTCCATAGGCATCAAAAATAAATAGGCTAGAACGATATGGAATTTTTTCTTTCTTGCTAAATAAATTTTGGAGAATACGAGCAATACTACAAGATTTTCCACTACCTGTTGATCCAAAGATTGCAAAATGTCTACTAAAGAAATCGTTGATATGAAATCCTATATTGACATCATCATAGATAGGGCTTTTTCCAATATGCAAATCCTCATCTTCCACATAACTGGAAAGTCCAATAATCATTTCAATTTTATCTTTTGGAACAAATGATATATTTGCTTGGAATGATGGCTTTTTGATGACACCAAAAACAAATTGGTTATTTTTTAATTCCCCCAGTAGCATGATATAAGCAATGCCATCTTTCACATCGACAATTTCGCCAATGACCTGTCTTCCATCATCCAAAATCACATGAAGATTCATGAGTTCCTTTGGAGCTTGTTCTAGATTGAGCTCTACTGATACTAAATTTTCCTCAATTCCAATAATACGTCCTAACATATATTTCCTCCTCAACTATTATCATTATACCTGCTTTTAGAAGTGAAAAAAAGAGTTTTTTTAAATTAAACTCTTTCTTGTAAAAACATGTACATCAGGTAATGTATAAACTGTAATAATTTCATCCTTCATTGCTTTGATAAATCCAAGTCCTAAAATAACAATGTCTTCATTCGCACACACTTGAATTTTATGTGGAACCAAATTCGTTTCGTTTTGTTTGAAAGTTCTTTCCATCTTCAGCTGATTGGAAAAATAGAGTGTCAAATTATTATTTTGCGAATCAATTCTTGCAAGATGATCTATCCATATACTTTGTTTTGCTTTTACTTGATAAGTAATCGGTTTCACTTCTTTTTTCGGTAAGATTTTTTTTAAATCTGATACATCGACTTGTTCACAAATATTTCCTTCTTCTAAAATCCCTGGTGTATCTAACAATATAAGATCCTCTTGCATAGGAATTTCTAGATTTCCTAAAGTAGTGGAAGAAAGCATACTTGTTGTAATCGTTTGGCTTAAGTTGGAATAATGAGAAATAAAATGATTCACTAAAGTAGATTTGCCTGCATTGGTATAACCTACTAAATAGACATATTTACTTTTTTGATATAATTTGATTGCCTCATATAAATCATCTAATCCCCTATTTTTATTCGCACTAATTACAAATACGTCTAAGGGGTTTAATCCTAATATATTACTATATTGTTTTAATTTTTCATCTGAAACTGATAGTGGCAGCAAGTCCCTTTTGGTAAATACCAATAATAGATTATCGGAACAATGTTTGGCAATTTCCATAATATTTTGATTCATATGAAAAAGATCAACAATAAGAAGAGTTAAATCCCCCGTTTGTTTGATTTGTTCTAAATTGTCTATAAACTCTTTATTTTCTTTAGTGACTCTTTTATATTCATTATAGTTTTGAATACGAAAACAACGTTCACATAATGTTTTATTTTTAGCATCCTCTTTGATATAGCCTTCTTGTTTCGGAGTAATACTTTGTAAAGCTGCACCACAACCACTACATTTATTCATAATATCTTCCTTTAAAAAATAAATCATGATTTTTGAGTTTTTTGATTTTTCTTTTTTCTAACCAACGATTGGGTTTGGTCCAAAAAGGTTCTCTTAGACTAATTGGATTGACTAGAATAGTAGTAATTCCTACACGATTTCCGCCCACAATATCTGTCATAATTTGGTCTCCAATAATAGCAACTTCATTTTCTGCTAAATGGTATTCTTTTAAAATACGATAGAAATGATTTGTATGGGGCTTACGTGCATTTGCACAACAATCTACCTCTAATTCTTCTTTAAATGGTTTTACTCGTTTTTTAAAACTATTGGAAAAGATAATTAATTGAAAACCCATCTCTTTTAGTTTAGAAAAGAGTTCCACTAATTTTTCATCGGCATCTTTGATATGATAAGGAGCTAAGGTGTTATCTAAATCAAATAATAAACATTTAATACCTTTTTCTTTTAGTTTTTCATAATCAATTGTATGTATGCTTTTTTGATATACATCGGGAATATACTTTTCCATATAGTTCCTCCTACTTCTACTTTATCCATTTTAGCATATAACCCTAGTAATTTCAATTTAATTTTCTAAAAAATTCTATATTGAACTATACTTTTCAAAACCGAAGTATTTTCGTTATTTTTTCTAAACATTGTTGTCTTTGAAAGACAATTTCTTCATATAATTCCCTATGTTCTAAATAAAATCTTTGAAATGTATAGAAAGAATCATTACATTTCAATCGTGCCTCCTGATATAATTTTATTAATTCTTGACTATCTAATTGCATAGAGGAAACAGATGGAATTTTTATTTTAGAATCCATCCAATCTTCTTCTAGATTTGTACTTCTTTTCTCATTAGAAAAATATGGATATACATTTCCTTCGTTAATGCAATAAAATGTATTCAACATAGGGTCCATTATATAAGATGAATCATTATCCGCTAAAAGAGTTGCCACATGATTATAAGTTATAGTATGTTTACCTTTTCTACTCATTATTTTTTCTATCAATGCTTCTAGTCCACCTTTTTTAGTTTCATCAACTATCAAAGGTTCCTCTATATCAGAATAATCATAGTCATCATCTGATAATGAATAAAATTCCTGATTGTAATGCCCCATTTTAACATTGTAACAATGATAACCATTAACATTTAATAAAGCTGTTAAAAAAGACGCTAAATTTCTACAACAACCATTTCCTTCTACAATAGATGTTGGACACAAAAAATCAGTTAGATCTGATTTATTCTCGACCAAGAATGAATGATTAATAGATAAGAAGCCATTTTTTACCATGTAGTAATAAACTGCAAATACTTCCATTGGCTGTTTAGTATCTAGCCTAGTGAGTACACGCTTCTTGAGTTCATATAACAATTCCTTATATATCGAATTTAATTGTATATACTCTTCATATTTGTCACTTTGATATATTGTTCTAACCAACTTATGTCTGTCAGATTCTGTTTTAAATCCATCAATTATATAATGTATACCTAAAATAGATCATACGACAAGACAGGATTTATCAATCCACCTAATGTAGCAAGAAAGCTAATAGCCATTTTTAATTCAGCGGATTTTTGTTTTTTTTGGTTTAATACTAATAACTGGTATAAATCATCCAAATTATCCATGTTCTCATCTCAATTTACATGGTGGTTATTATAGCATATAACCCTAGTAATTTCAATTTAATTTTTTAAAAATTCCATTATTAGAGAATAAGAAAAAGGAAAAATTGATTCAATTTCCCAATTTATAATATTTTTGCTTTAACCCAATTTGAGATTACATTTGCAGTTTCTTCTTCGCAATGTTTATAAGTATGCCCCGATTCATTAATAATCTTTGTCTCAAAATCTGGACAATTGATTGCCTTCTCTTTTAAAATATGTAATTTTAAGTAAGTAGGATATTCTATTGATCCAGAAAATGCTAATACTGGTACCGTTATCTTTTCAAGCTGTTCAAAATGTTCTGGATTTCTTTCGATTGGAAGATTATCTATACTGTTTCCCTCTGTATAAAAATTTAAAAATGATTCTGAACTTACATAATCATATCCACTTAATAATTCATTCAATAGCTTTCTAGGTTCCCCATTATTTACATTGTTATGAGCTTCTTGTACTAAATCTTCGTAATAAGGCTCTTCGAGAAGAGTGATGCCTACCATATCAGGTGGAGAAGCTAAAATAATCCCGTCTACAACATTCATTTCTTTCTTACTTAAGTAATAGATAACTTTATTGCAACCTAGACTATGTCCTAGCAAAATCAGTTTTTTATATCCAAGTTTTTTAGCCTGTTTTATCCATAAATCAACATCATAGAAAGAATCTTCAAAGATTTCAAAGACTGCACCAATTCTTTGGGATTTCCCAGTCGTTGAACTAATACCATTTATATATGAATATCCACGATTATGTCCATACAAAAATCCTATTCCATTTTGAGACAAAATTTCTCCCCATACCGTAGCAAAATAGTTTTCAATAATGTTTCCACCTTGTCCATGGATACAAACAATGCATATTTCTTTATTTGGTACATTCCAATGTGTTCCTTGTAATCTAAGTCCATCTTCTGTGTAATCGTATATAAAATTCATAAAATCATTCCTTTTTTCTATTATATATAATTTTATTAAAAATTAAAAGAGTTTTTCAACTCTCAAACTATTTTTAATTATAATTTAAAATATACCAAATAAACTTGCAACTCCGTTTATAATAAGAGTTGATACAACAATTGTTGTTAAAATAGAAAATATACTAAATGCAATTTTTAATACTCTATCCTTTTTTGATTCAAAAGCACATATGACATAGAATAATCCAAAAAGATAGATTAAGATATTGTCTACCCACAAAAGAATATTAAAGGGTTTACTAATTAATAAACTATTTAACCGTGTTGTATCATAGCTCCAATTATAAATGATATTTGTAAATTCTAATGCATTGATCATTAAACTGATAGTAGTCAAAATAATTAAACCAATTCCTACAATTTTTTCAAAATTTTTGATTTCTTTTTTTAACATCCGATATTCTCCTCTCATAATAAATGTAACTTTGTTAAAACTATCATAACTATTTTTTATCCCATTGTCTATCATTATCTGGTTGTATTTTTACAATTTGTCATAATTGTACACAAAATAAAAAGAGAGCCCTCTTTTTTAGGTAGCTATCCTACTTCATTTTTGGATATTCACATATGATACACTAGGTGATTTATATGCCAAATGGTCGCAATAATTGGTGGGGATGTCGTGGTAGGTGGTTTATCGGGCTTTTTGTTTGTTCCATTCTCATCTTTTACCAACTTATTTTAACTTTCTTTATTATTACGCGTTTTAATCTCTTTTTACTTTGTTTTTTTATATTTTGTCTCTTATTTTTTATCTTTCGCATAATATGGTGATAACAAGAGTTCTGTTTTATATAACAAATCAACTTGTCTACTAATATGCCTACACATTTCATATTCTTTGTTGGAAAACTCTATTTTTTCAGGTAATGTCATTAAAATAAAGAGTAATTTCCGTTCTTCTTCTAATAATGGATAACTTTTTTCATAATATCTCAGAATACTTTCAAAGTCATAATCTAATCCATGTTTTTTGTATAATTTGTATAAATCAAAAATAGGCAAATCTACTTTGGCTCTATCCCAACTAATGAAATAAGAATTTCGATTGCGAATAAAGTGGTCTAATTCTAAATGATTGTGGAGAACAACAAAACGTTGTTTTCTTTTTGTTTTGACAAGTTCTAGCCATTTATCTAATTCATGGCGACAATAGTTGATTGCTGAAAATATTTTAGAAATATTACGGGCTAGTAAATACTCTGAAGGACTCATATATACCTTACTTTCAATGACTGTAATAATATCTATATAATAACTATTTAAATATTCAATATTGTTTTCAATATCTTCATATATTTTTTTATAGTCTGCTTCATCCACTTCTTTATAGTGGGTTGTCTTATTATGTAGTAAGGCAACTAAATCAATCAGATCTAGCATCTTTTGTTCTTCTGGCATATCCACAGATTCTTGATATTCTGTAATGATATAGTCGTCTTCTATATTACTTAAAATTTTTGGGTAATAGGGAAAATTACGTGCATCTAGATAAGCAAAGATTTCACGGTTGTATTCTCTTGTTTTTGGCTTTAACACATATTTTCCCTGATTGGTTTCCACCACATTTGCTTTTCCCAATTTTTGATAACGATATGGCTTTAAATCGTATTTTTTTAAAATATCATTTAACTCACGCATGTACAGTCGGAATGATGATTTTATCGCCTAAATGAATCTCTTTTAAATCATTATAAGATTCTATTTCCTCTTTTGTAACACTATATTTTTCTAAAATTGTCTCTAAGGTATCTCCATCTCTTACAATATAAACTTTATAACTCTGATAAGTCTCTACAGTATCATCCATATGATCAAATAGAGATCCTATTTTTTCTTCTGGTTCAATGCATCTTTCTACTTCTTTTGGCTCTTCTTGGAATGTTTGGATTGTTTCTTCTGATTCACTTTCTAGCTCACGGTCGAGTGAATCTACTGGTATTGGTTCTATTTCATCAATTATAGGTTCTTCTCTTACCGGTTCTTCGATTACTTCTTCCACTACCTCCGGTACTAGTTTTTCTTCCAACCCATCTATCACAACTTCAATATTAACAGAAAGTACATTATCATTGATGATTTCATAATAAAAGTCATTGATATCAATATTGGCTTTCTCTAATAGATATCTTTCATCCATACTGATATCAAATGGTAAATTGTATGAAAAAGCTTCTACATTGACACTGGTATCTGTAATTTTATATTCTCCACTTACTGTAAAATCACCGCCGATGGAATTGCTTTCTGCAAGATGTAATGTATGTTCTAATGAAATACTTGTAATTTCTGATACATTGGTTTTAAAAATAATGTCTTTTTTAAAAGGAATTATTTTCTTCATTTCTATTTCCCCTTTCCTATTCACTTAAGTTTATGAAAAAAGAAATAGTTTATGACTATCTCTTATGTTCTATAAATAAATGTTTATAAACTTCTTTGTAGTTTTGAACGGGGATATAAGTAATATCCTCTTTGATTTCTTCTGGAATTTCATCTAAATCCTTTTTATTATGATCTGGAATAAAAATGGTATGGATGCCATTACGATGTGCCCCTATACTTTTTTCTTTGAGACCACCTATTTCTAGCACTTTTCCTCTTAACGTAATTTCTCCTGTCATTGCTGTTTTTCGATCTACTTTTTTACCAGTAAATGCACTGATAATTGCGGTTGTTAAGGTAATTCCTGCACTTGGACCATCTTTTGGAATGGCTGCTTCTGGTACATTGATATGAATATCATTATCGATTAATTTTTGATAATCGATACCAAATGTTTTATAGTTCGATTTTACATAGTTGAGAGCAATCATCGCACTTTCTTTCATGATATCTCCTAACGAACCTGTTAAAATTAGGTTTCCTTTCCCTTCAAAGTAATTGACTTCAATTGGTAAAGTATCCCCTCCAAATGAGGTATAAGCAAGTCCATTCACAACTCCTACTTCTCCTATTTTAATGTTAGAATCAGAATATTTTTCTTTTCCTAAATATTCTTTTACTTTTTTGGTATCGATGATATATTTATTTACAATAATTCGTTTGGTAACCATTGTTGTAATGATTTTACGCAAAATAGTTGCGATACACCGTTCTAGTTCGCGGACACCTGCTTCTTTGGTATAATTGCGGATGATTTTAATAATCGCATCCTCTTTGAATTCAATTCCTTTGGGATTGACGCCATGTTCCTTACAAATTTTAGGAATCGCATATTTTAAGGCAATATCAATTTTTTCATATTCGGTATAACTAGATAAGTTTACGATTTCCAAACGATCTTTTAAAGCTTCTGGAATATCCTCAATATAGTTCGCAGTGGCGATAAACATGACTTTTGATAAATCATACTCTTCTTCAATGTAGTGATCACTAAAGAACTTGTTTTGTTCTGGGTCTAGAATTTCTAGTAAAACACTTGCGGGATCTCCTTTATAATTTTTGGTCATTTTATCAATTTCGTCAATTAAGAAAACAGGATTACTACTTTTGGCTTTTTTCAGCGCTGAAATAATGCGTCCAGGGCTTGCTCCCACGTAGGTTCTTCTATGACCAATCAGTTCCGCTTCATCACTAATACCGCCAACTGAAATTTTCACAAATTTACGATTCATCGATTCTGCAATACTAAAGGCGAGGGATGTTTTTCCAACTCCAGGTGGCCCTACTAGACAAATGATAGGTCCTCTTAAACTATTGGTCATTTGTTTGACTGCTAGATATTCTATAATACGTGTTTTTACTTTTTCAAGTCCATTATGAGAAGTATCTAATTTCTTACGGACATCTTCTAAGTCATCATTATCAATCGTATAGGTATTCCATGGTAAACAAAGTAACCATTCTAGATAATCCCTTACTACGTTAATTTCTGGAGACATTGGAGAAAGAGATTCATATTTTTGTAATTCTGCATATAATTTATCTTTGATTTTATCGGGTGCTTTTAGATTGTCAATTCTTGTTTTCAGCTCTCCGACTTCATCATCTTTGATCACTGCGTCTCCAAGTTCCTCTTTGATTAATTTTAGTTTTTCACGAAGTAAATATTCTTTTTGACTATCGTCCAATGTTTTTTTGACTTTTAAATCAATCTGATGTTCAATCTCAAACATTTCTTCTTCTTCATGAATATCACTTAAAATCATTTCTAACCGTTCTTTGGGATTGGTACAACAAAGATAAGCGTTTCCTCTTTCTAATGAAATATTTAAGAATGGTACAATGATATCCGTCATTTTATTTAATGATTCTATATTTTGAATGGAAGATAGGATACTATTTCCAACATAGGGTACTTGTTTGGTATAGGTTTCAATTTCTTTATAAAGTTTATTCACGTATATTTTTTCTTCTTTTACTTCCAATTCAGATACTTCTACTTTAGAAATAATAGACTCTAGTGTTTCTTCTTTCTGATTGGCATTCATATATTCGATTACATTCGCGCGGTATAAACCTGTTAGTAATACTCTGATTTTTCCATTTGGAAGTTCAATCTTATGGCTGATTTTACATACAATACCAATTGTCGGTAATTCCTGTATTTGCGTCTTTTCTTCCAATGGATCTGTTTGTGTTACTAGTAATATTTTATTGTCGTGAAATAGTTCAGATGTATCTATAATATTTTTACTACCGCTATTTTCAAATTCAAGACGAATGTCATTATTTGGAAGTAGAACAATGCCTCTTAATACAATTACTGGTAAATTCGTCTTCATGTAGATACACCTCCATGTGAAATTGGTTTCTATTATAGTACAAAAAAAATGAATTGTCCATTCTTTTTTTATGATTTATCATTCTATAAGGAAAGTGGAATCATAAGAAAAATACCATCTAATAATCAGATGATAAATGGAAAAAACATTTACTTATTTATAGACAAATGATACAATATTATGGGTATGTTTGATTTATGTCAGATGCTTTTCCCTTTCTTTTACTTTTGTAAAATGAAAGGTGGTGGATTCTTATGAAAAAGTCAGAAATTGGTCTTTATTTCATAATTCTACTATTATTTCTAGTAATTTTTATATTATTATGTAAATAATAAAAGG
>CANSPQ010000010.1:0-42500 GCA_947648915.1 uncultured Caryophanales bacterium
TAGTAGATAAAGAAGAATGTAGATTTGATTCTAAAGTAACAATTATGATAAATGGAAATCGTCAAGAAAAGGAAATTGGTACTAATATAACAGCTACTATCGATTTATCAAGCGTAGATATATCAAATGTTTCCAATGTAAGTTGTAATAAAGGTGCAGTACCAACTTTAGAAAATAATACACTAACAATTGATAATATTATGATGGGGACCACATGTTATATTAATGATTCATTAGAAAGTACAGTACAAAGCTTAGATAATTCTATTACGAATATCATTTTGTTGAAAGACATCAATGTAGAAACAGACATCTCATTTTTTGAACATGCAAATGTAATTCTTGATTTGCGTTCCCATATTATCAATATGAATGACATTTCATTGTTAAATAGTGGCAAACTTGTAATTCAAAATGGAACATTTATTGAATCAACGGATAGAAATCTTATATTCAATTCAGGAAATTTATCTATAAAAAATTGTACAATGCAAAATGAATATGAAAGTAATCAATCCTTAGTCTATAATACTGGAAAGTTAGATTTTGAACAATCAGAGATTATTAGTGGTGGTTTTGGAATTGATGCAAATGACAAAGAAAATTTTGAAGTGAATATATATAGTGGAAAAATAGATGCTCGAAGATGTGCTATTAGAGCAAAACAATCAGAAGTAACTGGAAAGATAAATATATATGGTGGCACTTTAATTAGCGCAGAAGAAAGTACTGTTTCTCTCCTAGAAAGCGAGAATGTAATTGTGCATATAGAACAAAACAAACAACCAATTTATATTGCATCATACGTTAATAGTTGGCATCCTGCAGTTAATAATAATACTACTGGTGGAGTTATTTATATTAATGGAACAGAAGCGAATCAATGTACTTCAAACCCAGATGATACAACAAGTGGCTTATGCATATATGGTGAAACGGGTAATGGAGCTATTAGAAATGCAAAAGGGAAAGTATATATATCAGGCGGTACCTTCTATGGCGGTGACCAAGCTATTAATAGTAGTAATGGTTCTAATTTAGATACTAAGGTGGTAATTACAGGTGGAAAAATATTATCTCCAAAAATAGGTGTTTTGAGTCATAATATTGGAACAATAAAAATATGTGGAGGTTCAATAACTGCCCCAGTGGCATTGCAACAAACCTTAGATACTGGACATATTTATTATAATAATAATCTTTTAAGAAATGATGATAGTACATTCAGTGGAATAACGGCAAACATTATTTTAGACGAAAATTTAAGTTGTAATTAAAGGAGTTTTCTCCTTTTTTTGTTTGACTTCTCTAACTAAATTCATTATAATGAATTTAGAATAAATGATATCATAATTAGAATAGAAAATTCCTTTTTTATATTGATGTAATTTTAAATATAACTAATTTAGAAAGACGAGGGGATATTTCATGAGAAATAATAAAGGGCTTACATTAGTAGAATTAATTGCCGTATTAGTCGTACTTGTGATTGTTGGTTTAATTGTTGTTCCTAGAATATTTGATCAAATTACAGAATATCGTGAACAAATGTATCAAGATCAAGTATCTATTATTGAGGATGCTGCACGTAGTTGGGCAAGTGATCATACAGAATTATTACCTAATCTAGTTGGAAATGTTTATAATGTTACAGTAGAACAATTGCAGCAAGGTTATTTAGATGCTGATTTTAAAAGTACAAAAACAAAGCAACCATTTCCACCCACATCCTATGTGGAAATTCGTTGTATCGTATCAACTGATGTCAATTATGATTATAGTTATACTTACATTCCATAGAACTTCGGTTCTTTTTTCATTGTAAAGTAAGGAATTCTATATTATAATATACATATAGGTGGGTGGTTGTATGAATAGTATTCAAATTGAAAATTTAATATATGAACCTTTGTTTTCAAATCTCAATTTAGAGATTCAAAGAGGGACTTTTCTATCACTAGTTGGACGTAACGGTTGTGGCAAAAGTGTTCTTATGAAAATATTACTAGGACTTATTTCTGCAGAAGGAAAGATTTTAATTGATGGATTTCAATTGAACAAAAAAAACAAAAGACAAATCCGTAAAAAAATTGGAGTAGTTTTTGAAAATCCTGATAGTAATTTTGTAGCAGAAACGCCTAGAGAAGATATGTCTACCTATTTAAGAAATTTGGGATATTCGGAAAGTAAAATGAAAGCACGAATTATTGAAGTTGCAAAACAGTTTGATATTACGGAAGTATTAGATTACTCAATTTCCAATTTAAGTGGAGGAGAAAAACAAATCATTGCCCTCGCAACTGTTATGCTTCATAAGCCATCCATACTCATATTAGATGATGCTTTTTCTATGGTAGATGGAATTACGAAAGAGAAAATGATGAAAATCATTAAAAAAATGAATCGAGAAGAAAAAATGACTGTCATTCAAATTACCCATGATATGGATGATACTTTATATGGATCTGAAATTGCGATTATCGATTCTCATCAAATTATATTACATGATAAAAAAGAAAAGGTATTTGAACAAGAAAAACTACTCAAACGTGCTGGGTTAGAACTTCCTTTTATGGCATCTTTATCTTTAAAACTACAGTTTTATGATTTAATTGATACAATGATTTTAGATATGGATAAAATGGTGAATGTCTTATGGAAATAAAGTTTAATGATGTAAGTTATACTTATGATAAAGTAAATTATCAAAAAAAGGAAGTTTTAAAAGATATCAATCTATCTTTTCCAGAAGGGAAGATAACAGGAATTGTTGGAAAAAGCGGAAGTGGAAAAACAACGATGGTAGAACTCATAGATGCTTTATTATTGCCAAGTACTGGTAATATACAGGTTGGAAATTTTGTCATTGATAAAAATCAAAAAATGAAAAATATGAATGAGCTTCGTTTTCAGGTTGGACTTGTTTTTCAATTTCCCGAAGATCAAATATTCAATAATACTGTACGTGAAGAGTTAGAAATGGGACTTAAGTTTTATCATTACAAAATGAATCAATTGGAAAAAAGAACGATGGATGCCCTTAAGATGGTGGGCCTTGATGCTTCCTATTTGGATAAAAACCCACTAGAACTCAGTCATGGAGAAAAACGTAAAGTAGCACTCGCTTCTATTTTAATGATTAATCCAAGTGTACTCATTCTAGATGAACCTACGATTGGTTTGGATGTGGAAAGCAAGCATGATTTGTTGAAATTGCTTCGCATTTTGAAAAATCGATTTCATAAAACTATCATTATTGTAAGTCATGATACGGATTTTCTATTACCCATTGTGGATCAAGTTGTTGTATTACATAATAAGCAAGTGGTATTAGAGGGAGATAAATATAGTGTATTTAAACAGGTAAAAAAGTTAAAACAATATGGTGTTAAAGTACCGCAAATCATAGAATTTTCGGCTAAAGTTTTAACCAAAAAAGGAATCAAAATTGGGTATCGTGATGAAATTAATGATTTAATGAAGGACATTTATCGTTATGTTAAATAATATTACCATTGGGAAATATTATTATGGAACATCACTGGTTCATAGATGGAACCCTGTTTGCAAATTGTTTTGTAGTTTATTGTTTATTTTATCTATTTTTACGATAGAGCAATGGATTTTTGCCTTTATTGATACAATTTTCTTATTGTTTCTTTTGTTATGCAGTGGGTTATCTTTTTCTTATTATGCAAAACCAATCTGGGGTCTTCGCTATATGTTCCTAATGTTGCTTCTATTTTACTTTATTTTTGGGATTCCATTTGAACAGAGTGCTTTATTGATATGGAAATTAGTAAGTGTTATTTTATATAGTACAATGGTACTTTATACAACATCTGTTGGTGATTTGACTTATGCACTTGCTTGTTTCTTTTATCCGTTATCTTGGATTGGAATTCCTACTTTCCTTCTCTCACGGATAATCGGTTTAGCGCTTTCTTTTTTGCCTAATATTTTAGAACATGCGAATCAAATTTTAAAGTCGTTAACAGTGAGAGGCATGGATTATAAGCGTGCGAATATCAAGCAAAAGTTGTATATCTGGAAAGCTATTTTATTTCCCATATTTGATAATTCAATGCATTATGCAGATGCGGTTGCGGATACGATGGAGGTACGTTTGTATTCGGAAAATCAGTTTCATTTTCGGGAATGTTCGCTTCAGTGTATGGATATTTTAGGCGTTCTTTTTCATATATGTCTTTGTATTTTGATTTGGAAGGATGGTTTATTATGCGGTATTTAATGACGTTTGCTTATGATGGAACGAATTTCAGTGGTTATCAAAAACAACCAGATAAGCGTACGATACAAGAAGTCATTGAGAATTGTCTTACAAAATTGAATGGTAATATACCGGTTTCACTTCATGCGTCTGGTAGAACGGATGCTCATGTGCATGCATATGCTCAGAAGGCACATTTTGATTTGGAAAAAGATGTCGATGTAAATAAGTTATGTGCTTCATTGCATCAAATGTTACCAAAAGATATTTATGTAGAAAAAATAGAAGAGGTAGATTCTAATTTCCATGCTCGTTTTCATGTATTGGCAAAAGAATATATCTATAAAATTAATATTGGGAAATACAACCCTTTTGAACGGGAATATGTATATCAATATAACCAAAAATTAGACGTTTCTGAAATAATGTCCGCGTTACACAATCTAGAAGGAACCCATAATTTTAAAGCATTTACGAAAATGGATGAAGAAAAGGAAAGTTATGAAAGAACGATTTATAAAGCTGAAATAAAAGTGGATGAAGCCAATTCTGATATTCTTATTTTTTCCTTTTTGGGAACAGGATTTATGCGGTATATGGTAAGAAATATGGTAGGTACTTTAATTGAAGTTGGTGGGGGTAAAAGAGAAGTTAAGGATATTGTTGCTATTTTGGAATCAGAAGATAGATGTCAAGCTGGAAAAACTGCTCCTCCTGAAGGATTATATTTGAAAAAAGTGTATTATGAAAATTTATAGAAAGTGTTCTTAACAAAAAATAATAAATTTTGTGTAAAAACATATGAAATCGCATAATTTTCGTTGACTTTTCATATAATTTTTAGTACAATCTTAATTGGTACATTTTATTATCCCAAAGAAATAAGTATTGGGAACACTTATTTCAAAATATTATATATTAGAAAGGGAAATAGTTATGAAAAACACATATATGCAAAAGAAAGAAGACGTAGTACGTAATTGGTATGTCATCAATGCGGAAGGTCAAAATCTTGGACGTGTAGCTACTAAAGTAGCGCATATCTTAAGAGGTAAGCATAAACCAACTTTTACACCTCATGTGGACTGTGGTGACTATGTAATTGTTGTAAATGCTTCCAAAGTAAATCTAACAGGAAACAAGTTAGATGACAAAATTTATTATAACCATAGTGGTTATACAGGTGGTCTTAGAGAGAGAACTGCACGTGAAATGAAAGAAAATTATCCAGTCGAAATGATTGAAAGAGCTGTAAAAGGTATGCTTCCAAAAGGAAGACTTGGACGTCAAATGTATAAAAAATTATTTGTGTATGAGGGTGCTGAACATCCACATGCTGCTCAACAACCTGTTGAGTATACGAAATAGGAGGTTTGTAAATGGCAAAAGTTTATATTGGAACTGGTAGAAGAAAATCATCTGTTGCACAAGTAAAGATGACTTCAGGAAAAGGCAAAATTACTGTAAATGGTAGAGATGTAAGAGATTTCTTTCCATATGAAACCAATGTTATGGATTTAATGCAACCTCTAACGCTTACAAATAATGAAGAAACATTTGACATTGACGTAAAAGTATCTGGTGGTGGATTCACTGGACAAACAGGAGCAATTCGTTTAGGTATCACAAGAGCATTATTAGAATATGATGCACCAAATGCTGAAAACGAAGGAAGCTATAGAAGTGTGTTAAAAAGAGCTGGATTTATTACAAGAGATGCAAGAAGCAAAGAACGTAAAAAACCAGGATTAAAAGCTGCACGTCGTGCCCCACAATTCTCAAAGAGATAGTGATTTCGAAAAGCCTAATGGATGGGCTTTTTTTGTATATAAGGAAAGTATGTTTTTGATACAAACTGATTGACACAAACAAATGTATGCTTTATAATGAATGCAGAAAGTCAAGTGTAAACAAGGAAGTGGAATTTTATGAACCAAGTATCGTTGTTTGATGTACCATCTAGTGAACCTTTAGCATCCCGTATGCGACCAGTAAGTTTAGATGAATTTGTAGGACAAGATCATTTAATTGGTGAAGGTAAAATACTTCGTAAAATGATTGAAAGTGATAATGTTTCTTCTTGTGTTTTTTGGGGCCTCCAGGTGTTGGAAAAACTACTTTAGCAAAATTATCGCCAAACAAACAAAATCAGAATTTGTTACTTTTTCGGCAGTTACATCTGGAATAAAAGAAATAAAGAAAGTAATGGAAAATGCAGACCAAAATAAAAATCTTGGTATAAAAACGATTGTATTTGTTGATGAAATTCATCGGTTTAATAAAGCGCAACAAGATGCATTTTTACCATTTGTAGAAAAAGGTTCTATTATTCTAATTGGTGCAACAACTGAAAATCCATCATTTGAAGTAAATAATGCCTTATTATCTAGATGTAGAGTATTTGTTCTAAAAGAACTATCCAGTAATGATATTGTGAAACTTTTAAAAAGAGCATTAACAAGTGATAGAGGATTCGGTAAAGAAAAAGTTGCTATCTCAGATGAAGATTTAAAAATGATTGCTGAGTTTGCGAATGGAGATGCAAGAAGTGCTTTAACAATCTTAGATATGATTGTGATAAATGGAAAGACGGATAAGGAAGGAAACATAAATATTTCCAAAGATACAATAGAGGATTGCTTAACCAAAAAAACATTACTCTATGATAAAAATGGAGAAGAACATTACAATATTATTTCGGCACTTCATAAATCAATGAGAAATAGTGATCCAGATGCAGCTGTTTATTGGTTATCTAGAATGTTGGAGGCAGGGGAAGATCCTATTTATTTGGCAAGAAGAATTTGCAGATTTGCAAGTGAGGATATTGGACTTGCTGATACCAATGCTTTGAATGTTGCGGTTAATGTTTATCATGCTTGTCATTTTATTGGTTACCCAGAATGCAATGTTCATTTAGCGGAAGCGGTTATTTATATGTCGCTCGCGCCAAAATCCAATTCTTGTTATAATGCTTATATGTTTGCTTCTAGTGATGCTAGAAAAATGCTTGCTGAACCAGTTCCTTTGGTGATAAGAAATGCACCTACCAAATTAATGAAAGAATTGCATTATGGTGAAGGTTATCAATATGCGCATGATACAAAGGAAAAAATAACCAATATGGAATGTATGCCACCGTCTTTAAAGGGGAAAGCATATTATAATCCAAGTACACAGGGAAATGAAATTAAATTTAAAGAAAAATTAGATAAAATCAAAAAATGGAAAAAAGATCATACTATGGGTTAGGTAAAAATGATGAAGTCGCGAAATACATTAGGAGGAATTGAAAGTGGAATTTTACGAAGTAGTAAATAAAAGAAGAACAACGAGAGAATTTTTACAAAAGCAAGTCGATTTTGAAGTGATTAAAAGAATTTTAGATGCGGGTAATAAAGCACCAACTTGGAATCATAATCGCAATTGGAGTTTTATTGTCTTAAAAACAGATGAGGAAAAGGAATATGCTTTTGATTATGCGAAAAAAATAGCAGATAAGTTTGATGCTGAAAAGTATCTAAATATGCCAAGGCCATATCCAATTACGCTTGGTCAAAAAATGTATGCTCATGCAATGCCAAGACAATTTGCAATGCTTAAAAATGCTCCTTATGTCATAATTCCTGTATTTAAATCAAAAGAAGTAACTGGAGGAAGTTTCTCAGCATTCAATCCTTTTTCTACAATTTGGTGTGTGATAGAAAATATATTTTTAGCAGCGACCGCTGAAGGATTATCATGTTCTATGCGAATACCTTTAAATGAGGAACATGACATTGTAAAAGAAAAGTTAAAAGTGCCAGCAACCTATATGATACCTGTATTTATTGGAATCGGTTATGCGGATCCTAGTGAATTGCAGTTAGAACAATCTTATCCTGAAATGGATAAGCAATTACACTTTGGTAGATGGAAATAACAATCGAATTCTAATCAACTCAACTTCTAGTTCGTGTTATATTGCTATGATTTCCTATATAGTTGAAGTAGAAAGGAAGAAAACCATATGGATCAAATAAAAATAGGTAATTTTATAAGTGTAAGAAGAAAAGAAAGGAATATAACACAAAGTGAACTAGCTGAAGAATTAAATATTAAATCGCCATCTTTGTATAATCATATAAAAAGTCTTGATGAAATAAAACAAAAACTTATGGTTTATGGATGGAAGCAAATGGAAGAAAAAATGCTTGATTCTGCTGTTGGGGTATCAGGATATGAGGCATTAAAGAATATGTGTTACTCTTTTTATGATTATGCTACTAATAATAAAGGAGTTTTTACTGCTATGCTTTGGTATAACAAATATGAAAATGCCCAAAAAGAAAATGCTACTACAAGGCTATTTAGTATGTTATTTAAAGTAATGAAGTCTTTAGATATTAGTGATGATAACATAAATCATATTATAAGAACATTAAGAGGTTTTTTGGGGGGATTTTCTTTACTCGTAAATAATAATGCCTTTGGAAATCCAATATCTATCAAAGAAAGTTTTGACTTATACTAGAAATAATTATGAATGGCATAAAATCATTAGAAGGAGTGAAATAAAATGAATGAATATATAAATTTAACTTTAGAAAATATTGATGATGAGCATATCTGTTGTGCAATCGGAGATAAAAAACATCAAATAGGTGTTAATAGTAAAAAGGAATGGATTAAAAGTAAATTAGAAGATGGACATATTTTTAGAAAATTAAATGCTAGAGGAAAAGTATTTATTGAATATGAGCCAATAGAAACGGCTTGGGTGCCAATAAGTGGTAAGAATTATGAATATATTTATTGTTTATGGGTGGCAGGAAGTTTTAAAGGAAATGGTATTGCTAAAGATTTATTAGAATATGCAATAAATGATTCTAAAGAAAAAGGTATGAGTGGTATATGTACTTTAACTTCTAAAAAGAAAAAGCCTTTTATTGGCGAAAAAGAGTTTTTCATTCATTATGGGTTTAAAGTTGTTGATGAAATAGGCGATTATGAATTACTAACACTTCAATTTGAAACGAGCGAAACTCCTAAATTTAATGATAATGCTAGAACAATGAAAATAGATAGTGAGAAATTTACAATTTATTATAGTAATGAGTGTCCTTATGTAGAATATGAAGTTAAAGAACTAACCGAATATGCAAAAGAGAAAAATATAAAGATTAACTTCATCAAAATTGATTCTTTGGAAAAAGCAAAAAACGTACCTTGCATATTCAATAACTGGGCTAACTTTTATAAAGGTGAATTTATATCAAATACTATATTAAATGCTAATTCTTTTGAAAAGTTGATAAATAAATAAAATGGAGTTTATAAAAGCAAAAACAATACTTACAAAAGTAAAATATGGTATTGAGTGGTATGGCATAGATTATAATATGAATCTATATAGAGGTTGTTCTCATAGATGTATTTATTGTGATTCACGAAGTAATTGTTACCATATAGATAATTTTGATATAGTTAGAGGAAAAGAAAATGCTTTAAATATTTTAGAACAAGAACTCTCTAAAAAACGAGAAAAAGGTGTTGTTGGAATTGGGTCTATGTCTGATACCTATAATCCATTAGAAAGAGAATACGAACAGACACGAGGAGCATTAAAACTTATATCAAAGTATGACTTTGGTGTTTCTATTGATACTAAAAGTGATTTGATTTTGAGAGATATTGATTTGTTAAAAGAGATAAATTCAAAAAACAATGTTATTATTAAATTTACGATCACTACTCCAAATGATGAATTATCTAAAATAATTGAGCCAAATGTATGTGTATCTTCCAAAAGATTTCAAGCAATTAAAGTATTATCTGATAATGGAATATTTGTAGGAATTATGATGAATCCTGTCTTACCCTTTATAACTGATAATGAAAATGATATAAAAGAGTTAGTAAGACTTGCCTATCTAAATGGTGCTAAATTTATTCATACTTATATGGGTATGACTTTAAGAGAAAATCAAAGAGATTATTATTTTAATAAACTAGATCAAAACTTCAATGTTTTAAAAGAAAAATATATTAAATATTATGGTAATAAATATAATTGTATAGTGCCAAATTATAAAAAATTATATAAAGTATTTATTGAAGAGTGTAATAAATATGGAATATTAAATGATATGAAAGATATTATTAAAGCATATAAAAAAGAAATAAAAAGCAACGAACAAATAACATTGTTTTAGAAAGATAAATTACAATTAATGCAACAGATCAATCAAAAATATTTATGAGTTTATTACCTATGTCATTTGTACAACGAAAGAGGAATCACCTACCCTGATATAACCGTTATCACCAATTTATGTAAAGAATTAAATATTTCAGAACACGAATTCTTTACTGCTTGTGATGATGAAGCTATGAACAAAGAAAAAAGGGAAGTAAAAAAGTATAGAACGATTAAAAAATGGTTCTTCTATATGATAAACTTTGGATATTTGATTGGAATGATTACCTGTTTTATTTGTAATTTAGTGATAGATCATAAATTGTCTTGGTTTTTAATTGTATTGCTAGGAATTTTGATTTCCTTTACTTTAACCACAGTTCCCTTTTATCTAAAAAATAATAAGTATAGGTTTTCAAAAATTTCTCTTATTGTTACATTTTTGGTGTATTTGTTATTGTTTACGATAAATTATGCATATAATGGAAACTGGCTATTAGGGAGTTTTCTAATTGCCTCATTTGTTTTTCTATTTTTATGGATTTCTATTTTTATCTGTACATTTACTAAAATTGCTCTTTTATACAAAGTTTCTATTTGTTTGCTTATGGTATCATTTATTACCATATTTACGAATCCGGTATGTGCAAAAGTATTAGATATTCCCAACAATGATAGTAATATTTCAAATATTATCTGTGCTGCAGTAATGATAGCAATCGCAATCTATCTATCAATCAAACAATTTTTTCGTAAAAGAAGACTATTCATATGAAAAACATTTTAGTACATGGATTGGGACAAAATAGTGAGAGTTGGCATGAAGTTAGTTATAATTTAGGGAAGAATGGATTCGATACGATATGTCCTAATTTATTCGAAATCACTGTTACTTTAGGAAATTATGAAACTATGTATCATGCTTTTTCTACTTTTTGTAATCAGCAAGAAGGGAAGCTCAATTTATGTGGTTTATCTTTAGGTGGAATATTAATATTAGATTTTGTAAAAGAATATCCAGAAAAGGTAAACTCTATCATTTTAATTGGTACACCATATAAAATACCAAAAACTCTTTTTAAAATACAAAGTTTCCTATTTCATATCATGCCAAAAAGAACATTTGAAAAAATGGGTTATTCGAAAAAACAATTGATTGCTCTTGTTCATTCTATGGGTAAACTTGATTTTTCAAAAGATTTGGATAACATAAAATGTAAAAGTCTAATTGTATGTGGCGCTAAGGATAATGTCAATATGAAAAGTGCTAAATTATTGAATAAAAGTATAAAAAACAGTAAATTAAAAATAATATGGAATTCATCCCATGAAGTGAATAGGGATAATCCAAAGGAACTTTCCAATATAATTTATGAGTTTTGGAAAGATTATTAATTTTATAAATTATATTTTGAAGGGAATATGAAAAATGAAAATAATCGAAGTAAAGGATAGAACAACACTACTTATAAATGAATTATTAGAAGTATGGGAAGATTCCGTAAAAGCAACACATTTATTCCTATCTAGTGAAGAAATAAAAAATATAAAAGAATATGTGCCTCAGGCATTAAAAGGAGTATCGCATTTAATCATTATAGAAAATGAAAATCATAAACCAATTGCTTTTATGGGGATAGAAGATACAAAGTTAGAAATGTTATTTATCAAAAATAGTGAAAGGAGAAAGGGATTGGGGAAGCAATTATTAAACTATGGTATAGAAAAATATAATGTGAATGAGTTAGCGGTAAATGAACAAAATCCGTATGCACTTGGATTTTATGAACATATGGGATTTCAAATTTATAAAAGAAGTGAATTAGATGAACAAGGGAATTCTTATCCAATTTTATATATGAGATTAGATCGATAAATTAAAAATACAAAAAACTTCTAAGGCTTTCCCATTAGAAGTTTTTCTATTATTTTATGATTGCATCGTTTGCAGTAAATTCTTCAAGAGAATTCTCTTTTACTTGAATACAGATGTAAGAAATAGAATTCTCTTTAGAAGCAAAGAATTGTCTTGCACCATTTGGCGATATTTTTATAAAGTCTCCAGCAACTAAATCAATTTCATCATTATCAATAATTGCTTTACCTGATCCAGAGAGGATATAATATATTTCTTCATTTTGTTTATGAGAATGAATAAAAGGGACACATCCTCCAGCATCAATGGTATTATAGCTAATCTCTGCTCCGGTTAATTCTAGTTGGTCGTGTAATTCTACCCTTGGGGCATTTTCAACACTTACCTTCTTATAATTTTTCATTTTAAATTCCTCCTTCTTGACTTATATTTTACTATAGTATTTTAGTAAAACAAGTACGCACTTTAAAGTAACTGTGTATTTATTTTATTATGTGTAGTATAATGAAATAAGTTGAGGAGATGAATGTATGAAAAAAATGAAGGATTTACCAGAATGCCCAGTTGCCACTACAGTAACTTTAATAGGGAGCAAATGGAAGTTATTAATTATAAGAAATTTAATGAATCGGACTTGGAGGTTTAATGAACTATTGAAATCATTAGATGGTATATCTCAAAAAGTATTAACAGATAATTTAAGGCAACTAGAAGGAGATGGAATCATTTTTAGGAAAGATTATAAGACGAATCCCCCTAAGGTTGAGTATGGAATGACAGACTTAGGACTAAAATTAAGTAAAATGCTAGAAGTTATGGCCTCATTTGGGGACTATTATAAAACGCAAGTATAACCTGAAAAGTGAGATAAAGTATTGTGGAAAAGAAAAAAATAGTAAATTGGATAATTGCAATTCTTGTTGCCCTTGTTTATTTATCGATAAGTTTTATATTTGATATTTGGACATTTTCTTGGCTCATATGGGTTGTTTATGCAGTTTTTAGATTTATATATTTATAGTTTAGGAGTGAGATGATATGGCAATGTGGAATCCGTGGCGAGGATGTAAGAAATGTAGTGATGGGTGTTTCCATTGCTATATCCATAAAGGTGATGCAAAAAGAAATGTTAATACGAATGAAATAGTAAAAACAAAAGATTTTGAAAAACCAATAGAAAAATTAAAAAATGGTACATTCAAAATGAAGTCTGGAATTGTTTATCTATGTTTTTCTACCGATTTTTTAATTGAAGATGCAGATATTTGGAGAGACGAATGCTGGAAGATGATAAAGATGCGACAAGATTGTACGTTTCTATTTTTGACAAAAAGGATTGATCGGTTTATGCGCTGTATTCCAGATGACTGGGGCGATGGATATGATAATGTTGTTGTATGTTGTACCATTGAAAATCAAAAAAATGCGGATTATAAGCTATCTATATTGAAAGACTTACCCATTAAGCACAAATGTATTACAGCACAACCTTTATTAGAAAAAATTGATATCGAAAAATATCTTGATGGAATCGAACTTGTCGTAGTTGGTGGTGAATCGGATATCTTTGCGAGACCATTGAATTTTGATTGGGTACTCTCTATTAGAGAACAATGTAAAAGAGCAAATGTCAATTTTGAATTTCGGCAATGTGGAACTTATTTTATAAAAGATGGAAAACAATATAGAATACAAACAAAAGATTTAATGAGGCAAGCTAAATTATCTAATATTGATTATAAGAAAATTGTGAAATGAAAATTAAATGTAGTAGGGTATTTATCTAGTGTAAAATTGTTGTTGCTTGTTACAATAGTTTATGATATCGAATAAAATGCAACTGAAAGTTGATAGTATTCAGAAGTTTTGCTACATATAATAGGTCATGAAAGGAGGAAAATCTAATGAAATTCGGAGATAATTTAAGAAATTTGCGAAAATCAAAAACGCTATCACAAGAAGATCTTGCTGAGAAAGTAAATGTATCTAGGCAGAGCGTTAGTAAATGGGAAACGGGTGATGCCTATCCTGAAGTGAATAACATATTAGAGCTTTGTAAAATTTTTCATTGCCATATCAATGATCTTGTAAATGATAGTATAATTGATATAGATTCATTAGATGAAGAGACTAAAATGAGTGTAGTGAAATTTAAAAGGGAACAACAAAGTAAAGTGAAAGGTTTAAGTAAGGCAATCTCTATTATTGCTAAAATTGGTAGAATTGCTTGTATGATTGCGATCCCAATTATAATTGCATCCATGATTATATCAGGTATTGTGATTCATAAAGTGGATATCAAAGATAATGAAATCACATGGAATGGGAATGATATGATTTCTATTACAGAAATAGATCATAAGGTATCTTTAGCAGTTAACAATGAAGTAGTGATAGATATCACCAATCAAAATGACATTATGAGAATGAAAGATATTTTGGAAAATCATCCAAAGGCCATGGTAATTGGTTATGTAGAAATGGGATTTTTGTTCTTAGTTGTATGTTTGATTTTCATGATTATGATACTCAAATCTTTAGAAAATTTATTTCGCAATATCAATAGTGGCGATACCCCTTTTACGCTTGAGAATGTAGGCTATATAAAGAAAATAGCATATTTGATGATTGTAGTTACAGTATTGCCAAATCTTGGTGGAGTATTGTTTGAAATCCTTTTAAAAATGGATTTGGATATTGGATTTGAATTATTTGATTTGGTTGAAATACTATTTCTATTTAGTATTGCCTATATCTTTCAATATGGGTATGAAATACAACTAGATTCTAAGGGAAAAATGTATGGTGATGAATTTGAATAAAAGAGGATTCCTAAATGAACTATCCCATATTCTTTCCTATTCTGAAGATGAATGTATCATGATTCATGATATATTAGAGGATAATTTCTTTCTCAGCAAAAAAAATAAAGATAAGGTTATAAATGAACTGATTCAAAAATTAGAAATTAACCATGAAGAAGCAGTAATGGTTTATGATGTTGCAACCAAAATTGTAAATAAGGAAATAAAAGACAAGTTAAAGCATCCATTTCGAAGTAGGGATTAATTTCATGTATTAGATCAACAAAAAGTTGGTCTTTATTTTTTGCATTCTTCTCGCTTTTTTTGTATAATTGAATTGGTGAAGCGTATGCGGTTAAGTAATGAGTGGAAATGTTATCAAATTATAGATGCTGGAAATGGCGAGAAATTGGAAAGCTGGAATGGGATTATTTTAAGAAGACCAGATCCGCAAGCAATTTGGCCAATCGAAAATAATACAAATTGGAATCACCTAGATGGTTTTTATCATCGTAGTTCCAAAGGTGGTGGAGAGTGGGAATTCCGTAAAAAACTACCAGAATATTGGACAGTTGATTACAAAAATTTAACCTTTAAAGTATCTCCCACTAATTTTAAACATACAGGGTTATTTCCAGAACAGGCTGTCAATTGGGATTACATGATAGAAAAAATTCAAAATAGCAATCGTCCCATTAAAGTTCTTAATTTATTTGCTTATACTGGTGGAGCAACCATGGCTTGTGCTTCTGCAGGAGCAAGCGAAGTTGTGCATGTCGATGCTTCGAAGGGTATGACTGAATGGGCAAAAGAAAATATGAGATTATCTCATTTGGAAGACAAAAAAATTCGCTTTATTGTAGATGACTGTTTAAAGTTTGTAGAAAGAGAAGCAAGAAGAGGAAACAAGTATGATGTCATTATTATGGATCCCCCTTCTTATGGGCGTGGTCCTAATGGAGAAGTATGGAAATTTGAGCGTAGCATTTTTGAACTCATTCAGGCTTGTATGAAAATATTAAGTGATGCACCTTTGTTTTTTCTAATCAATTCTTATACGACAGGTATTTCTTCTACTGTACTTGAAAATATTTTAAAAACGACAATTTTAAAAAAGTATCCGAATGGACAAGTAGAAGCAGGAGAAGTGGGACTTCCAATTCAAACCAATTCTCTTATTTTACCTTGTGGTATCTATGGTAGATGGGAAAGCAATTAAAAAAACGTAATTACACGTTTTTTCTTTTGTATAGGACTACTCCAGAAGCTCCTACAACTGCAATTCCTCCGATTAATATCCATATCCAAGTGTTACTATTTGATGTTTCTTTTGTGATGGTTAGGTTGTCTAATGTGATTTTTGCTACGGAATCGGTATTTTCTACTAGATATTCTGTTACAGGAGTGTTAAAATTTCCTCCAGAGATAAATTTTTTAAAATCCTCACTATATACAGCAACCCCACCACTCAATGTTGTTTTAAAGTCTCCACCTGTAATACTGATAGTAATTTTGTCTAAATCTGTCTTACTATTATTATGTGGATTCCATTCATAGAAGGCGTATTGCCCACTAATATCCCCGCCATTTATAGATACTTTTATTGGATTTTTAGTTACGTGTTGAGCAACTGCAATTCCAGCACCGTTCGTAGTGGAACCATTTTGATTGGCTGTTTTTGTAAAAGGTGCGATTCCTTCAATGGTCCCGTTATTGACAGTTAAACTTCCAGAACGTATTTCTATTCCACTGCCACCTTTTATCGTACCCCCATTTATAGTAAGTTCTCCTATTTGCGGTTGATAGATTCCAACACTATCATCTTGGTTCAAACCTTTGATGATACCATCGTTAATTGTTATTTTAGTGTTATGTCTTTTTCCATTTCCTACGATTCCATAATAGTAACCTTCAATGGTACCCCCATTTACGATAAGTTCTGCATTTTCTCCAGTAGATTCTTCTTTTAGAAGTTGAATGGCTGCCCATACATTTTGATTATTTGCACCTGTTGTAATAAGACCTTTTCCTGATGTATCATTAATTGTAAGTGTGGAACCACTTTCCACGACAATAAAGCCTCCATTCACTTTCATATTCACAGATGGGCTAATGGTGTGACCATTTAAATCTAGTATTGTTTTTCCACGTGATCCCATTGTATATCGTATGGCAATATCGTCAGTTAGTTTACAGATGGATCCATCTCTTAAGCATTTTTCTAGTGCTACTTCACTTGCAACTTCGGTAATTTCGTTTCCACTAGCGTATACTGATATTGGTAATATTAGGACTAACAATAAAAGAATATAGTATCCTGTTTTTTTCATTATTTTCCTCCTCTTAATTCATATTATGTCGAAATAGTAACATTATTCTTTATGGTATTTATTTTTAGTATTTCATTATCAAAAAAAGATAGATTTCCTATCTTTCCTTTACAATGCTTCATTGTTCTTTTAGTCAATATCAATATACTTTTTTTCTGGAATTTCTTTTTGTTTTTCTATTTTTGGTATTTCAATTTGTAAAATTCCATTATCAAATTTCGCTTTGATATCTTCGCTTTTGATATCGTCCCCTACATAGAAACTTCTAGAACAAGAACCTGAATATCTTTCTTTACGAATAAATCTTTCTTCTTTCTCTTCCTTTTCTTGAGATGTGCATGCGTTAATTGTTAAATATCCATCTTCAATACTCATTTTAATGTTTTCTTTTTCATATCCAGGCAAATCAATGTCTAATAAGAATTTATCTTCTTTTTCCTTAATGTCTGTTTTCATTAGGTTACTTTCATGATTTTTGAAGAATGGTTCTCCAAATACATCATCTAACAAATCAAAATCACTTCTTCTTGGTATCAACATCATATAAATCGACTTCCTTTCTTAATTTTGTTACCTTTTGTAACTCCATTTATATGTAAAAGATACCTTTCTCTTACATTTTGATTATAACATCGCTTATTAGCAATGTCAATATTGGAGTGCTAATAGGTGAAATATTCATTAAAATTATTGTTATATCCTTATTATACGGAGAATCTTCATTTGCATACAATATACAGAGAGGAGGAACTATAGATGAATTTATATGATAAGGCATTAAAAAAAATTGAACAAGATGCGTGTTGTAAGCCACAATGTTTTAGTATAATTGGTCCTACTGGACCAACAGGGCCAGCTGGAGGACCAACAGGAGCAACAGGACCAACAGGAGAAACAGGACCAACAGGATCAACGGGAGCAATAGGACCAATGGGACCAACAGGACCAACGGGACTAACGGGACCAACAGGGTCAACAAGACCAACAGGGGCAACAGGACCAACGGGCCCAGCAGGTAGCAATGCTAATTCGGTAGCTTGTTTTTGTGTAGACCAAATGCGCAATGTCATTCAACAGATTATTACACTTTATCCAAACGATAATTTAATCGTTGATCTAGAAAGTGGAAATAATGTAAGTGGTAGGCCTGGTTCTTTATTACCTACACCTAATAACAATCCTAATTCTGGGTTATTTCAATTATTAAATAATCAGGGCGTACCAGAAGAGGCAATCCCTATTTGTAGAATCGCATCTATCACAGTTACCAGTAGTACTTATAACAATGCAATTACCTATTTGCCAGCACCTACACCATTACCAACAGGATGTGATGCAAATTGTGAAGCAGCGCTTCGTTCTTATTTACCAGTGGGAACTGCAAGTGTAGATATTAATGCAGGTGGGCAAACAGTTGCTCAGGGAACAGTTTTACGAAGTGAGTACGGAATGGTTGTTGTTGTAGGACCAAATAACAGTAATCCTGCTTTTGTATCTTTATGCAAAGCTGAAATCGTTAACAAATAGGGAAAATGTAATTGTAGCAAGTGCACTTATATTTTTTTGAAAACAATCATGATATTTCTTATTGTACATATAGTTTAATAGGTGAATTTTATGTTGAAATACAAACTAGGCACATTATTTTTACTGATGATTGGAATATTTAGTTTTAGTTTTGCATCTGCCCAAGATAATGAACTTCCATTACTAGGAAAAGTGATTTACATAGACCCTGGCCATGGAGGGAGCGACCCAGGTGCTATGTATAAAAATATTCATGAGGCAGACCTCAATTTAAAAATAAGCAAAAAATTAGAAGAAAAATTGATTTCTTTAGGCGCTATTGTATATATGACACGTTATGATGACTATGATTTATCTGTAAACAATACCATTAACCGAAAAAGAAGCGATTTATCAAGAAGGGGAAATATTATCAATCGCTCCGATTGTGATTTATTTTTATCGATTCATTTAAATGCAGAAGAAACAGGCATTTGGAGAGGTGCTGAAGTCTATTATGATGATATTAACAAAGAAAATGAGTTGATTGCCAAAATAATGCAAGAGCAGATGAAAAAATATCTGGGAAGCAAAAGAAGTGTAAAGAAAACAGATGATTTATATTTACAAAAAAGAATTGAAAGGCCTGGTGTATTAATTGAAGCTGGATTTTTAAGTAATAGTAGTGACCGATATTTATTAACACAAGATACCTATCAGAATAAAATCGCAACAGCAATTACAGAAGGCGTACTTGAATATATAAAGCAAAAGTCCAGTTGATTATAACTGGATTTTTCATGAAAAAAACACAATTTTTTTGTTAAACTATGTTATAATGGTAGCAGTGACTTGTAGGTGATAAGATGGCGAAGAATAAAATATTTAAAACGTTAGATGAACAGATAGAAATATTAAAGTCAAAAGGTCTTGTAATTGAAGATGAACAAAAAGCAATGGCTATTTTATTTCGTGAAAATTACTTCTTTATCAATGGATATCGGCATTTATTTATGCGTTCTATGAAAGATAACGGCTTTATTGAAGGGACAACTTTTGAAGAACTATATGCTATGTTTACATTTGATCGTAGAATGCGTAATATTATGTTTCAATATATTTTAGTCATTGAAAATAATTTGAAATCCATTATTAGTTATCAATTATCTAGAAAATATGGATTCAAAGAGAAAGACTATTTAAATCCGAAAAACTTCTGTCAAGATCACATGAAAGCAAGACAAGTACATGATGTAATCAATAAAATGAAACGTCAAATACGTGTTAATGGAGCACAACATACTGCAACGATGCATTATATCAGTAATTATGGTTATATTCCTATGTGGATTTTGGTGAAGGTGTTGTCGTTTGGAATTATTTCAGAATTGTATAACATATTAAAGACAGAAGATCAATTAGATATTGCCGAAATTTATAATGTAGACCCAGAAACATTATCTATTTATTTGAATTTATTATCAAATTTTAGAAATTTATGTGCACATGAGGAAATTTTATATGACCATAGAACACAACGTTCTATACCAGATTCCAAATATCATTATTTGCTATCCATTGATATGACAGATGATGAATACAATTACGGGAAGAATGATTTATATGCCATTATCATTATTATGAAACAAATGTTGAGTGAACCAGAATTTGTTCAATTGATTAACGAAATTGGGTATGAAATTGATGTGTTAGATGGAAAAGTAGATGTGGTTCCACTGAATCTTATATTAAATAAGATAGGTTTTCCAGACAATTGGAGAGAAATTAAAACACTATGAGGAGGATTATGAAACAGAAATTTACTTATTTTGTCGTAGGATGTATTTGTATTATAGTTGGTATTTGTGGAACGTTTGTTGTATATAGGCATTATCCACAGACAGTTGCGGATAAAGGGCAAGAAACTATGAAAACTGTGCAAGATGTAACAATACATGAAACCAATACGATTAAATCAGCAATTGATAAAATTTATGATGCTGTTGTGGTTGTCGAAGAATATGATGCAAGGGGTAATTTGGTAGGAACAGGTACAGGTTTTGTTTATAAAAAAGATGAAAATAAAGGCTATATTTTAACCAATCATCATGTCATAGAAGATGCAAGTACGGTTAGGGTATTAACGTCACAAGAGCGTGAAATTGATGCACAAATATTGGGAAGTGATGAGTATTCTGATATCGCTGTTTTATCCATTGCTTCTGAAGAGGTATTACAGGTAGCGTCTATAGGGGATAGTAGTGTTATGGAACTCGGAGATACGGTATTTACTGTTGGATCTCCACTTGGAAGTAAGTATATGGGAACGGTTACTAAGGGTATTTTATCGGGTCAAAACAGAAAAGTTACAGTGAAATTATCAACAGGCAGTTTTATTATGGATGTATTGCAGACAGATGCAGCGATTAACCCTGGAAATAGTGGGGGACCATTGCTCAATATTAATGGTGAGGTAATTGGAATCACTTCACTTAAGTTAGTACAGGATGAAGTGGAAGGAATGGGTTTTGCAATTCCAATTGAGCTTGCGATGGCATCGATTGATGCATTAGAAAATGGAAAGCCAATTGTAAGACCAACGTTAGGAGTTCAATTATCTACTTTGGGCAATCCTTATTTATTACGAAATTATCAAATTCGTATTCCAAGTGATATTAAAAATGGAGTTGTCGTGGTATCGGTTGAAAATAATAGTGACGCTGCTAAGGCGGGATTACAAAAAGGCGATATTATTACAATGATTGAGGGGAAAAAAATTACAGAGGCAACTCATTTTAAATATATATTGTATCAATATAATATTGGTGATACAATAACCTTAACTGTTGTTCGAAATGAAAAGGAGCAGTTGATAAAAGTTACACTTACTGATTTTTATGGTCAATAGAAAAGGATGTTTGTTATGAAAAAAAAGTATGTTATTACAATGTTGGTTGTTCTTGTACTAGCGATAGTTGCGCTACTTGCAATTGGAATATTCCATGCTAGTTCAAATGATGCCAGAAAGTTTAAGAACGAATATGAATCATTAAATGGTCAAAAAAATGCGAATGGAAAGGAATATTTGCCTGTTAATATTAAGGACAGTAATAAAATTGATTATGCTACTTATCAAGAAATTATGGATTTATTAGATCATGGAACAGGTGTGATTTATTTTGGATTTCCAGAATGTCCATGGTGTCGTAATATGGTTTCTGTATTGCTAGATGCTGCTGATGAGACAAGTATTGATAAAATATACTATTTCAATGCTTTATCTATGCGTGATACGAAAAGTTTAAAAGATGGTGTTATTGTCACTGAAAAAGAGGGGACAGCAGAATACTATCAATTGCTTGAAGCACTAAGTTCTATTTTAGGTCCTTATGAGGGATTAAATGATGATACTATTTTGCGTTTGTATTTTCCAACTGTTGTTTTTGTAAAAAATGGAACAATTGTAGGTAGTCATGAAGGTACATTGGATTCACAGGAAGATCCTTACATTGCTTTAACAACCGAACAGAAAGAAGAACTCAAAAAGATTTATACAGATTTTATTCATGAATTATTGGGTGATATATGTGATAGTAAGTGTTAAGAGGATAACTCCTCTTTTTTGTTTCCAAAATAGATGAATTACATAAACTATTTTAGGGGGCATTTGTATGAATTATAAGATAATAATAGATGCGAGTCATGGTGGGGATGACACAGGCTGTATGCTTTCTAATATACCTGAAAAGAATATTACATTAGAGTTGTCAAAATATATGTATCAAAAATTTGAGTCATTAAATGTGCCTGTAATGTTAGTAAGGGATAAAGATGAAACTATTTTTCCAGTTGACCGTATCAAAAAAATAACAGAAATGTATGGTGATCACAAGTTTGTTATTGTGATTTCAAACCACGTTTATTCTGATAAATCATATGAAGTTGTTTATGGATTACAACAGTCTTCACAGTTACCCAATCGTATTGTTTCTAATTTAATGCAGCATCATGAACAGGTAATTTGTCATTCCAAACGTTTGGGAAGCAATGTCCATCTAGACTATTATTCGATTCATAGGGATATAGCAAATATGCAGGTATTACGCATCTCTTATCCTTTTGTCCAAAATCGCGGTGATTTAGATAAAGGTGTAGATACCATTGTGGATACCATTTATGAATATATTGGTGGTAAAGTAGAGAATGATTGGTATCAAGTTTCTAAAGGGGATACGATGTGGAATGTTGCAAAGAAATTCCACTTGAGTGTCGATGAATTAAAAGTTCTAAATGGGTTTACAGATAATTTATTACGAACAGGAGATAGGATTAAGACAAAAAAAGAGGAAAATGTAATTCAATATGTAGTAGGAAAAGGAGAAAATCTGTATCAAATTTGTCGCAGGTTTGATATCGATTTAATAGAATTAATGGAATATAATCATAAAAAAAGTAATTTAATTCAGATGGGAGATGTAATTCAAATTCCAAAACGGAATTCAATTGAACATTCTGTATGTAAGGGAGAAAATTTATATCAGATTGCTGGTAGGTATCAGACAGATGTGGAAGAACTTGTTACAAAAAATCACTTACAGAATAAACAAGTTCAAACGGGTGATATTATTACAATATAAAAAACTTCAAATGAAGTTTTTTAGTGTAGTTCTTTACATTCTCCAGCGTATGGTTGGTAGAAACAATGATTTTTATATCTTCCTGTATTCTCTTGATCCCACCATAATGCTTTGCAACTTTGTCCTGTGCTTGGCGCATAAAACCATAGAGCATTAGTCGCAGGATGGTAGTATTGTCCTCGAATGACACGATCTGCGAGTTCTTGTTCTTTGACTGTTGGTTTACTGAAGAATAATGGACTATCTTTTCCGCTAAAACCACCTGGTGTTTGATAAATCATTTGTTGGATTGTTCTAACATCATTAAAGGTAAGACAATTGGCAAGTACACGATTGACTCCAACATTTCCCACCATTAACATACCTAAATCACCTTCACCAACGGCTTCTGCTCGCATTAATCTTGCCAGTAAATCCCTTTCAGCAGTTGTATGTTTGATAATTGACATATAATCACCTATATATAGTATATGCATATCAAGGTAGAAATGTCTAAAAATGGTGTTCTATAAAGCAATTTCTAATTTTTTCGCATAAAATATTGTGTGTACTTATATTTTATGTTATAATCAATTTGTTCTTAGAGGTGTAATTCAATGGTAGAATGACGGTCTCCAAAACCGTTCATGTGGGTTCAACTCCTGCCACCTCTGCCATTTGTAAAACAACTCCGGATTTAGGAGTTTTAATATATTTAAAGGTTACAAATTTATAATTGGAATTCTTGGGGGGTGGTGGAGTAAATAATTATGCTATTCCCTTGTTTAAGTTCTTAGTTAATTATAATTTTATATAAGAAAATATTGTAAAAGATAAGTCTATATCACAAAAAAATGCCTCAAAATAACATTTTTTGCATGGGGGATAATTCATCCCTTTTTTATAGTGCACCTATAAATTTTGTAATAAATCCTTCTTTTTTTGTCAACATTTCGTATAGGTAAGCAATTGTAAATAGTATGCTACCACTAAAAGCCGCTAACATGTCACACATGGTATCTTCTACACCAGTTTCCATCCAGTGTTGCAAATTAGAACCTGTTAGTTGATCCATTCCAAATTCAAAAAACTCCCATACGCCTGCTACCAGAAAAACAATTCCTAAAATATAAGTAACATTAAATATAATTTTTTTCTTAGGATTTTGTTTAAATAAATATAATAAAATCAGTGCAACAAAGCAAGTTAAGATTCCAGATAGAAAATGTGTAAAGGTATCAAACCAACTGATATATTTGTATAAGTTTACTCCAGAGCCTAAAAATTGGGCAAGGAATAAAAAGATATAATATACGACTTCTAATTCTACACTGATTTTGAATTGGATTAGTTTTTTAAAACCTACTGGTACAAGAAGTAATGGATATAATGCAATATAAGTTGTAATTCTTGTATGATTTCCTGTACTAAGATCTCGAATGAGCAAATAGGTATTTCCAATTAACATGATTAATACTAAACTATAATTTAATATTTTCTTCATCTTATCACCTTTACTTATTATATTATAAAAATGAAAAAATTAATATCCTTTTTACTAAAAAAATGGCTTTTGCCATTATTTTATAATATATGGATTTTCTTCACTACCATCGCCACTTGTATATGCAATATCACCGGATAAATGTAATACAACACTAAGTGCAGAAGTTCTATTGGTTCTCGTTTCAACTGCAATTCCATTAATTTTGTATGCATAGTTTGTTCGAGTAGAATCTCCTGTAACAGTCCAGAAATCTTGTGGTAAATCTGCCATCCAGTTATAGTTTACACAATTCATACTGGAAATATTGGTACACTGTGGATCAATACTTGCTAACATAATTTCACTCGCACGTGGTAACGCAAGTGGTTGATTTTCTAATATATTAGAGCATTCTACAGAATTATCATCTTCTGGAGTTCTTTTTCCAATGCATACATTATGCGAAATAATATAAGATCGGTTTGTATCTGTGAAGAATTCTTCATCGTTATAACGTTTCACTACACTATCGCGAATACGACTTAATAAATAGTTGTTAATTCCATCAGAATCTTCTGATACGCTGTTGTATCTGTCGTCCCATTCCACATCTTCATTTTTAGCAATATGTAGTAATCGGATTGAATTATCAGAATTTACTTTGATAATTCTCCATGGTTCATTAGCAAACGTAACATAGTTATTTACATATTCACCACGGAAAATATATTCATTTCCAATTTGATATAATCCATTCCCAGAAATAACAATGTTAGCTGGATTTGTTATTTTAGATACGAGAGTTGCTGTTGTATAGTCCTCTCCACAGTTTAAATAAGGTAAATATAGATAAAAACCATTGTTATTCATTACTGTAACAGATCCTGTACAAGTAGCATCTTTTTTTAATTGATCCAATGATTTCATATTTTTTGTTTCAACCAATTCTTCTACGGAAACAGTTACCTTTCCACCGTCCTGTTTTGGTAAACTATCTTCTCTATCCTGATAATAAGATTGTGCTGCACTTTTCATTTTTTGTTCAAGCGCTGAAAATGACATTTTACGGCTAGTAAACATACTGGCAATCGCAATTACTAAAATGAAAAATACAATAATAATTCCTCCAAAAACAAATATCCTATTTTTTGCGTCTATTTTTTGTATCCATTTCATAAATAGAACCCTCCTGTTCATATAGGATATTATAACAAATATTGTCTTTTAGTACAAGCAATTCTATCTTCTTTTTTGGTCTTTACATTCATATAGTATATTAGGTGATTTTGTGAAAAAGGAATGCAGTCTAGTATTAAAGGGAATGTTGATTGGTCTAGGGAAAGTAATACCAGGTATTAGTGGCAGTTTGATAGCGGTGAGCCTTGGAGTATATGAAAAAGCAATTGATGCGATTAGTCACTTTTTTAAGAATATAAAAGAAAATATTGTTTTTTTAGGTACATTAGCACTCGGTCTTATCTTATCAATTGCTTTTGGAAGTAAAATCGTTATTTATTTACTTGAATTTTGTTATGTACCAACGATGCTTTTGTTTATCGGCTTTATTGCAGGTGTTTTTCCAAGCTTATATCAAAAAATACAAAATCATGATAAAAAGTTAATCGCTTTCTTTTTTCTAGCTGTTTTTGGGGTATTATGTTTGAATTATTTTTCTAGTAATTCCAATTTTTATCCACAGAAAAGTATGGGTTCTTATATTACAATATTAGGAATTGGTTTTTTAGATGCAGCTACTATGGTGATTCCAGGCATCAGTGGGACAGCTATTTTTATGATATTGGGTTGTTATTCTTTTGTTTTAAATTTATTTGGGAGTCTTTCTAATTTACAAGAAATATATTCCAACTTATCTTATTTTATCTTTTTTGGACTGGGTCTTATGTTAGGTGTAATTTTGGTATCAAAACTGATGTATTATTGCTTTCAGAACTATAAGAATATCACATATGCCTTTATTATGGGATTCACGATTTCTTCCATTATCGTATTGCTACAAAAGGTATTTGCTTCTAGTTATACCCTTTTGGATTTGGTAATTGGGATTGTTCTTGCAATGATTGGGTATCGTTTTTCTATCAAGTTTGGGGGAGATTAACATTTTATAAAAGTAGAAACATATACTATATTGAGGTGAATCGTATGGATAAAAAATTACCAGGAATTTTTGCCAATAAAATTGATAAACCACTTGGAAATAATGAAAAAGTTGCTTATGGTGCAAAGGAAAAACAGGTAGAAAAAGAGGATAGAAGTGTTGGTATAACAGGTAAAAATATCAATCAAAAAATACGTGATATTTTTGCTTCTCCTAGATATGTATATAAAGCTGATGTAAAAATTGTGACGAAAAATGGAACATTTACAAAGAAAATTATTGGACAAAATAATACTCACTTGATTACAATTGATAATGAATTGTTTCCTATCTCCGATATTATTGACATTGCCTTTGTAGATTAGATACACGATATTTCGTGTATTTTTGTTATAGATAAAAATATGTGTTATAATGAGTATATTTCAGGAGGTGATTTTATGTTTGACATAGATTTATTTTCTAATTTAGAACCGATTGATATTACACCTTTGTTAATAGAAATTGATTTGCCAATTCGCCTTGTTAATAGATTAAAAAAAGAAAAATTTTACAATATGGAATCTTTTTATAAAGCAGTGGAAAATTTAAAATTGAAGTATATGAGTTCTTACCTTTTTCCTAATGAATATGTTTTCTTTTATCCACAGATAAGAGAAAGACATGCCCTAACCGATTTAACATGTTGTTTATCAGGTAGTAGAATTCAAAAAGGATCTTTGTATTGTAGTTATAGCCCTTTCATAGAAAATTTGGAGCGAGGGGGGTATACACTATTTTTAAACGAGTACCTGTAGAAGGTTGTTATATTGATTATTTACCACAGGATTTATTTACTTACGAAGAGTGGTGTTACCGATTGAAAAACAGTTATTATGGAAATAGTGATGGTCCAATTGACTTTTATTTTTTGAGTTGCCAGATAGGGGATAATGGGCTTGATTTGCATCGGTTAGGAAAATCGAAACAAAAGATACGTTAACATTTTTTATAGATTGTTTCTAGGACAATCTTTTTGTCTTTTTAAAAGGAAAATGACAACTTCTTTACTATGTTAATAGTGAGGAGGTAAAATATGTCAAAATTTTATAATGGCTGTTATGATGTTGTATTCAAAACAGTCCTATGCGATGAGAATAATCCCTATATGTTAATGCATTTCTTAGAACCGATTATCAAGGAAAAAATAGAGAATATCGAGTTTTTACAAAATGAACTGAAAGTAAATGATGTAAATGAAAGAAGAAAAATAATTGATTTACTAGTAAAAACCAAAAGTAAATATATACATGTAGAATTAAATCAAAATTACAAAGAATACTTACATGTTAGAAATTTTTGCTTTTTTACCAATATTTATTCCAAAAATACACGAAAAGGAAATGCGTATGATTTGGTAAGTGAATATTTACACATAGATTTATCTTATGGAATGCCTGATGAAAAAGAATATCGAGAGTATTATGTAATGGATAAAGATGGCTATTTGTATATAAAAAATATGAAAATCATTGAATACAATATGGATAGAATTACAAAGTATTGGTATAATGGAGATAAGAAGAAGATAGAAGAATATAAATATCTCATTATGTTGGGATTGGATAGAGATTCATTAAATACATTAGCGGAAGGAGACAAGTACATGGAAGAATATACGAAGAAAGTAGAAGAGTTAAATGATAGAGATGCCTATACTCCATGGATTACACCAGAAGAAGATGCACAGATGATACTCAATACCGAAAAACATATATCATTTGATCAAGGAGTTGCACAAGGAAAAGATAACAGAAATATTGAAATTGCAAAAGCGCTTTTAAAAAAGGGCGTGAGTATGGAACTTATTTCAGAAACAATTGGTCTTTCGTTGGAACAATTAAATCAATTAAAGGAAGCATAAATTCATATCAAAAAAATAGGCTGAGCCTATTTTTATATACATTCAACAAATGTATCTTGTAAGCATTTGATTACACAAACACAATTTAGATTCATTGTGAAGAATGAATTTGTTGCTACATAAGGAATTGTAGCAGCCTCTGCAGCATCAGGATTTGGTGCCAATACTCTAAAAGTAGCGCAGCATCCATCTATTTTTTCAACTCTAAATACGTTTGAGCAAACTGCTCCAGCGTCACCACATACAACTGCTTCTTTTGTAGTTGGCATTGACCATGGTGTTCCGTTTCCACAGCAGGTATATAGCATAATTGGTCTTGTGTTACAATTTAAGCTTGTTGTAGAGCATCCTAAGAATCCACGATCACAAGTATCTAGGCAACATCCATCTGCACAGTTTGCATTTTGTTGAAGAATACAAATAACAGTTAATATTTCAGCGATGCATTTGCAGTCATTGCTATTGTTGTTATTGTTTTCACACATATAATCCACCCCTTCTTTTATATTCAATATAGCATATTCCACTTTTTTCAAATGGTGTCGCACAAATGCCCTATAAACGAATGAAATACGTCAAAAGTTTATCTTCTATAGTAAAAATGGGTGGTTTGAAGTATAATATATTTGAGGTGTCATATGAAAAGAGCAATTGTCCTATCTGGTGGTGGATCAAAAGGTGCCTATCAAATTGGTGTTTGGAAAGCCCTTAGAAAATTAAATATAACATATGATATTGTAACGGGTACTTCGGTTGGGGCTTTGAATGCAGCTTTGATGGTGCAAAAGGACTATATGAAAGCTTTATGGTTATGGTTTAATATGGATTTTAATCGAATCTTTGCTGATAAAATAGATGCGGACTATAATACCAAAGAAGGTAAAAATACAATATTGCATACCTATGCTCAGGCCATATTAGGTGGTGGCATGCACATTGAGCAATTGGAACATACAGTAGAAAAAGCTTTGAATGTGAAAAAAATATACAGGTCTCCCATCGATTTAGGAATTGTAACTGTTAAAGTACCTAGTTTGAAGCCAATTCTATTACAAAAGAAAGATATCCCAAAAGAACAACTGAAAGATTATTTAATTGCGTCTGCCTCTTGTTATCCTGCATTCCAAAAGAAAAAAATTGGTGATGCTATTTATATTGATGGCGGACTTTATGATAATTTGCCAATTAATCTTGCAATCCAAATGGGAGCGACAGAAGTGATTGCGGTTGATTTAGAGGAAATTGGTTTTAAGAAAAAGGTAAAGAATAAGGAAATTCCAATTGTTACAATTTCTCCCAATAATAAAATCGGGTCTTTCCTTGTTTTTGACAAACATATGGCGAGAAGATGTATTCGATTTGGATACAATGATACGATGAAAGTATATCAAAAATTGGACGGGAATATTTTTACGTTTAAAAAAGGACATTTACAGAAAAATTATGATTTCTATTTTTCATCTTTTTTAAAATATTTTAATCGCTATTTATGTTCTTCTAAAAATATCATTTTGGATAACTTGATTAAAATATCCGTTTTGAAACATTTTTTAATTACTCCGGATGCAAAGGTAACTTATCAAGATTGGAATCGGGAAATCGAGCGCCTTGGAAAAAGTTTTGGTATGGAGGAAACCAAAGTATATAGTATGCAAAAATGGAATGATGAAATATTAAAACGTTATCAGTCACTAGAACAAGATAAAACAATTGAAAATAAGATTAAAAAAAATCAATTTAAAAAATTATTTTCGAGTGCTTCTATGATAGAATACTTGTGTGAACTCATGAAAAAGGATACAATAAATACAAAGAAGTTATATCGTTTATCTTTGTTATTTCCTCATGAATTTTTACAAGCAGTTTATATTCGAACGATAAGTGGTGATGTGATATGAAAAAATTAGTTTATATATTCCTATTATTATGTGTTATTTATTTTGGAATTTTATTTTGTAAAAATAAATTAGGAAACGGACATACCATTTCTTATATTGTAAATACACAAAATGAAAAATTTGAGATTACAGAGGTGTATCACAAAAAGACAAGAAATCAGGTAGCTGGTTATCATCTTGAGATTCAAATGGGTGATACTATTTTTCCAATAGAGATGTTATCTTCAAAAGAAAAAAGTAAAATTGTAGAATCTGTTTATGGCTTTGAGAATGATCAGTATCAATGTATCTATCCTATTGGTAGTCATTTATCCAAACTAGATGTAGTATGTCAAAAAGATAATACAATTTATCCCTATCAAACAATAGCTGGAATAGATTCAGAGGTGGATTCCTTTGTTGCGACTTTGGATTCGGTAGGATATGATAAAACTCAGTTTATGGATCGTAGGAGTATTTTAAAATCGGTGAAAGGTATTTCTATTTATGACAATCTGATACAGAATCATAGAATTGCAATCGAAAATTATAAAGGTATTTATCTATTGGATTCTAAAGATTTATTACGTGAAAAACAATTGTTTCAAAATGACGTGTATCAAAAAAGTGTAGCGTTATTTTACAATAACTATTACATTGTTGCAGATTACAATGAAAAATATGAATTTCATGAATTTTCTGTAATCAATTTAAGTAACCAGAAGGTGACAAAAATTGTTTCTAATCAAGCGATTTCTTTTGATTCTTATATGCAGGGTATCTTAGATAATGCAATTTATCTATTAGATCGTACTAATAAAAAACAATATAAAATTGATTTATCTAATAAAACAGTTACCAAAGTAGGAGATGTTGATTCTGGAGTACAAATTTATGATGCTTCTAAGTGGAAAACAATGACGATGTATGATGCATTAAAACAGAATACCTATTTTGTACCTTACGATTTGCCAGAAGAAATTCAGGGTTACGAACATATTGATGTAACAGATGATTTTTATTATGGATACCAATTGGTAGAAGGGGGGTATGCTGTTTATCGTATCTCTAAACAAATGCCAACCATTCGTTATTATATTACAACCATAAAAGAAAGAAACCAAGTAATTTACCTATCTGATTATCTATATTTTATGGATAATGGATGTCTTTACTATTATCATGATACAACGGGAGTTCGTTTGGTTTTACAAAATCCAGAATTTGCTTTCAATACGAGCTTACAATTTGGAGTATATGAGATATAAAAGAAACAGTGACCCAAGTTTCTTTTTTTCATATATTATATTGAGGTGATTGATATGTATAAAGTATATCAAGTACAAGGTGGAGATACCATAGAAAGAATTGCAGACTTATTTCATACCAATACGGATACTATACGAAGACTCAATGGAATTACAGGCAGTGTGATGTTAAGACTAGGAAGTTTTTTGATTGTTCCAGTAGAAGAAGATAATTTATTTGATACTTATATTGTACAAAAGGGAGATAATATGTATGCACTTGCTAGAACCTACAATGTAGATTATGATATGTTACTCGAACTCAATGGTTTAGATGCGGATGATTATATTTATCCTGGACAAGAAATTTTAATCCCAAAAAAGGGTGTTAAAATGTATCGGGTAAAAGATGGAGATACCGTAGAATCTGTGTCAAATAATTTAAACACAGATTATGCAGAACTTTCTAAATATAATAAGAATTTATTTTTAATGCCAGATCAGATTTTATTTTATCAATAAGTCTATTTATTAGACTTTTTTGTTGGAATAGTCTAGTAATTTATAAAATGTATGATATAATATATTTAATAGAATAGAGGCGCTATTTATGAAAAAAATTGGAATTGGATTTCTGATAACAATATTTTTATTGGGAATGGCAGGTTGTGGATGTTCTAAAACCAATGAGCCAAAGCCAGAAGAAAATAAGACACATGGAAATACCAATGAAGGTGTTATTAAAGATCAAGAATTGGGTGATTTAAAATTTACCAATACTGCTTTGGTCATGGAAGATGGTATGTCGAGATTAACGACTTTGGTTACCAATAATTCTGATGAAGATATTCAAGTTGAAACTTTTGATATTATAGTAAAAGATGTAAATGGTAATACAATTGTCGTTTTACAAGGATATGTTGGTGGGGTTGTACCAAAAAGGGAAATTAGAGAGGTAGTAACAGAATGTTCCATTGATCTTTCTCATGCAACAAATATCGAATATAGTATTCGAAATGAATAAGAGATGTACAAAAGCATCTTTTATTTTGTTTTGATTTATTATATAATGTGAATAATATGAGGTGAAATTATGAAACGAATATTATTATACTTAACCATTTTTCTGCTTTTGACAGGATGCGCATCTAACAAGGAAACAAAATCGTATATAGAAATTGATTATAAGGAATATCAACAAAAATTAGAAAATAAAGAGACTTTTGCTCTTTACATTGGTTCCGCGACATGTAGTCATTGTCAAGACCTAAAACCAATTTTAGAAAAGGTAATTACCAATTATGACTTAGAAATTTATTACATTGATTTGAATAAATTAGTTGTTACAGAGTATATAGATGGTAATAAGGTTGTAGATGAAACAAAGTATAAAGAAGTTTGGAATACATCTAATCTTACTGGTACGCCAACTATTGTGTTTGTATCAGATGGAAAAATTAAGTTATTTCCAAGAATTGTGGGCGCGGTTTCAGAATCTGTACTCATTGATAAATTAAAATCCGCAGGATATATAAGGTGAGACTATGAATGAAATGAATTTAGACAATTTTTCAGTTTTAAAACAATATGGGGAAGATTTAACCAATAAAGTTTATGTAACCAATCCTGCAATTGCACGTGAAGAAGAAATCAAACGATTGATGTTAGTATTAATGACACCTGAAAAATCTGCTTTATTGATTGGAAAACCAGGTATCGGAAAAACTGCAATTGTAGAAGGACTTGCCTATTTAATTGGGAAAAAACAAGTTCCTGATGTATTAAAAGATTACCATATTATCAAAATAAACTCCACATCTTTACTTGGAACAGTTCAGGTACAAGGAAAATCAGAATTGATTATTCAACTTTTGGTCAATGAACTGAAACAAGCACCTAAAACAATTTTGTTTATTGATGAAATCCATACTTTAATTGGTGGACGCGGTGATGGTCCAATGGATCTTGCAAATATATTGAAACCAGGATTAGATCGTGGTGATATCAAAATGATTGGAGCAACCACTACTGCGGAATATGATACCTATATTATTCGTGATCGTGCTTTTCTACGTCGTTTTGAACGCATTGATGTAACAGAGCCAGATGAAGCTACCACAACTAAAATTTTATTAGGATCACTTCCTAAAATTGAGAAACAAACGGGAATCCATATGAAATATAATGGATATTTGAATGAGCTATTGATGGAATCCATTGTCAGTGCCACTTCAGAATTTAAACGTGTGTATGGATTATCTGCAATGTATCCTGATGTTGCTTTTTCTGTATTAACAGGTGCTTTTTCACAAGCATTACTACACAATAAAACAGAAGTCGATATGTTGGATGTGTACAATGCTATTTTTGAGAGCAAGAGAATTTATCCGGATAGTATTGTGAAGGAATTGGATGCATTTCGTGAAAAATTTGCTAAATTTGCAGAGCAAGAGGGTATTATTTTTCCTGTAATTACAATTGATCAAATTCAAAAAAATGACGAAATATATTAGTCGATTTTTACATAAATCAATTGTCTGTTGCATATACATATGTTAAAATAGAATTAGGATGGCGGTGCATATATGGAAACAAGGAGCATACCTCGTAAAAATTACGTTATTTTGGGAATTGTCATACTTGTGACATTTGCATTGCTATATTATTTTGTATCTTTTTACAATAAACAAAAGGCTTATGGAAATAGTATCCATGCAAGAATGCTTTTTCTATCTGAAGTGAAAGAAAATGAGATTCAAAATTATATTTTGGATAACCATGACGTGATTATTTATCTATCGGATAGTACAGATGATACATACTCTGATTTTGAAATACAATTAAAAAGTCTTATGAAAGATCAAAATTTGACGAAAAATGTTGTTTATATGGATGTTTATAAAATAAGTTCCGAAGAAAATCTAAAAAATATTTTAAAGTTAGATACACTTATTTATCCCAATGTAGTAATCGTATCTGATGAAATGGGGACATCGGTTTTATATAAAGAAAATCAAGAAAAAAATCCAAAAGAAATTGTTTATTATATTCAAAATCATTTGGAGGAAGAATGATACATATTGTATTATTTGAACCTGAAATCCCACAAAATACAGGAAATATTATGCGAACCTGTGCAGGAACAGGCTCGAAGTTACATTTGATTGAACCTTTGGGTTTTTCTTTAGACGAGAAATATATTAAACGATCTGCAGTGAATTATTTAGAATACTGTGATTACACTGTATACAAAAATTTTGAGGAGTTTCAATCTCAAAATATAGGAACTTATTATTATCTAACACGTTATGGGAAAAAGCCACATACCAGTTTTGATTATTCTAATCCAGAAGAGTCAATCTACTTGATTTTTGGAAAAGAAAGTACAGGAATTCCGAAGGAAATATTGAAAAATGATTTAGAACACTGCATGCGAATTCCAATGAATGCTAATATACGTGCACTTAATTTATCAAATTCGGTTGCAATTATGCTTTATGAAGTATTACGTCAGCAAAACTATCTAGGGTTACTAACGACAGAACCTTTTAAAGGGGAAAATTATTTAGAGGAATAAAAATGATTGTCAAATATTGTATTTAATGTTATGATGATTAAGAATAGGAGGATAAAAAGTATGGAATATTTAGATTTTGTGATAGAAAATTATGTTTGGTTTTTAGTAGGTGGTATTGTATTATTAATGATTTTAGTCGGTTACTTTGCAGAAAAAACACAATTTGGAAAAAAGAAAAGTAAAAAACAAGAAAAAATAGTGGAAAAGGTACCAGTTAAATCTGTAGAGATTCCATCCGTGCAAGAACAATCAGAAGAAGTTTTATTTGAACAAGATATGCCTATGCAAGACGTAGAAGTAGAGGCTGTTGAAGAAACGGAAGAACCTATGGAAGATTTGGATGCAATTGAAATTCAAGAACCAGAGGAAAAAGAAGAAACCGAAGAGGAAATTCCAGAAGAGTTATATGCTGGGTTGGATGGGACACCTAATACTTATAAAAGCGAAAAGGAAGCAGAGGACCTAGATATGGATTTACCAAATATTGAAGATTTAAAAACAGATATTGACGATACAAGCTCAGATGATGATATTTGGAGATTTTAGACCATTTGGTCTTTTTTGTTTTCAAAAAAAAATATATGTGATATAATTTAAAATGTAAAAATATTGGAGGTAGATTATGACTTTTGATAATATCATGTCACTCATTACAAAATTAATTGATGTTTTGTTGGTTTGGCTTGCACTTTATTACATTTTAAAAAATTTAAGAAAAAACGTAAAAATGGTACTTCTATTTAAAGGAATTTTAATTATTGTTATAATTAAAATTATTAGTGATATATTAGACCTAGTTACCATTGGATATTTATTAGATTATGTAATTACATGGGGTCCTCTTGCTTTAATTGTAATATTCCAACCTGAAATACGTAATGTATTAGAACAACTTGGAAGAAGTCAATTATTAGGACGACACAAAGTATTGACAGTGGATGAACGTGAGAAGATGGTTTACGAAATTACAGGTGCAATGGAATCTTTAAAAAAAGACAGAATTGGTGCTCTTATTGTTATTGAAAGAGATAATAGTTTAAATGACTATATTCAGAAATCAAAAAAAATTTATGCTGATATTTCATCAGATTTGCTAATTTCGATTTTTTTTCCAAATAATCCTTTACATGATGGCGGTGTAATTATTCAAGGAGATAAAATTACCAGTGCAGGTGCAGTATTTCCTACGAGTGATAATTTAAAAATCAGTAAACGCTTAGGAACACGTCACCGTGCTGCTTTAGGAATTTCTGAAACAGGCGACTGTATTGCTTTAGTCGTTTCGGAAGAAACTGGAAGACTTTCCATTGCGATGAATGGGGAGCTCAATTACAATTTAACCATTGATGATGTTAAAATGATTTTACTAGAAGAATTAAGACCGAAAAAATCATTGATTATGGATGAAGAAGAGGAGGTAGAAGAAGATGAAGAAACTCCTTCGGACAATTAGAATTGTTAGTCACAAAATTGGTTATATTGTAGATAAATTTATTATTGTCCCTATTACAAAATTAGTCGTATCTATTTCTTCTAAGTTTGACCATTCGGGAAGAAAGTTTGAAAACTGGCTGTCTAAGAGTAATACCTTATTATTTATCTCACTATTTTTAGCAATCGTAATCTTTATTATAATTGATCAAAAAATTATTCTATTTACAGATAACTCAGCTGAGGTTTTGAAAAATCGGCCAGTTGAAGTTATATATAATGAAGAATCATATGTCATTGAAGGCTTACCAGAAACAGTTGATATTACATTGATTGGAAGTAAAACAGATTTATATATTGCAAAACAATCTTCTTCTCATAATGTAACGGTCGACTTAACGGGTTTAAAACCTGGAACACATAGAGTCAATATGGAATATACACAAAATGCTGGGAAGATTGACTATATGGTGAATCCTTCTGTCGCAACGGTTGTTATTTATCGTAAAGTATCTGAAACTAGAACATTAACAGTTGACATTTTAAATCAAGACAGTTTAGATCCAAAATATGTAATTGATAATGTAGATTATGAAACGGATAAAATTGTCATTAAAGGTGCAGAACATCAACTGAAACAAGTTGTATCTGTAAAAGCCTTAGTAGATATTAAAAATTTAGTTTCTACAGAAGTAGGAACAACAACTTTAAAGGATGTTCCTTTGAAAGCCTATGATTCTGAAGGAAACGTAGTAGATGTAGAAATTGTTCCAAGCAAAATAGATGTAGATGTCATGATTTCTTCACCAAGCAAAGAGGTTCCACTTCGTATTGTTCCAGTCGGGGAAGTAAGCTTTGGTCAAGCAATTAGTACATTAAATGCAAATGTAACGAATGTTACAGTATATGGGGATGCAAAAACATTAGAAACTTTAAATTATATTCCAATCGAAATTGATGTAACAGATTTAAAATCAAATAAAGAATATAAATTAGAAATTCCAAAACCAATTGGAGTACGTTCTTTATCTGTGAACAATGTAACTGTCAATGTTACTTTAGACGATGTTTCTAGTAGAGATATCGAGAATGTAACTGTCAATATGAGAAATGTTGCTGATGGATTAAGGGCCAATGCAAAAGATAGTAATGCTGCAAGTGTTACTGTCAACTTAAAAGGTGTTAAATCTGTAATAGATGCAATTCGTGCCAATGATATTACTGCTTCTGTTGATTTATCCGGTCTTACAGAACCTGGTGAATACGAAGTAGAAGTACAAGTAGAAGGAACCGATCCAAAAGTACAATATACTTCCAAGACGAGAAGAGTTCGAATTACATTAACACGAAATTAACGAAAAAACCTTCACAATGTGAGGGTTTTATTTTTCTATATGATTGAAAAGAAGTCCTATATTAATAAGTCCACATATTCCAACAATGATATAGATAATTCTTGCGATAATATGCATATCTTTGAATAATGTGTCAATAATATTGAAATCGAATAATCCAATCATTCCCCATACAATCGCACCAATGATTGTAAAGACCAAAGCTACTTTTTGTAACGTTTCCATATGATTCTCCTTTCTGTCTTAATATTATCTTTTCCTAAGGATTAGAAATTATTCATATTTTTTATTATAGTAAATATAATTAAGTGAAATCTGATATGAGGTGAAAGAATGAAAGTAAAAATTTTATGTGCAATGATTCTTTGCTGCATTTTGGCAACAGGATGTTTTGGAAAGAAAAATCAAGATATTGTAAGTACATTGACGAGTAAAGTAGAAAGTGCAAAAAGTTATCATGTAACAGGAGAACTGGAAATTATTAACAATGAAGATAGCTATCGATATGACGTAGAAGTTTCCTATAAAAAAGATGATTTATTTCGTGTAAGTTTAAAAAATCAAACCAATAACCATGAACAAATTATTTTGAAAAACACAGAAGCTGTATATGTGCTAACACCAAGTTTAAACAAAAGTTTTAAATTTCAAAGTGAATGGCCATATAATAATTCTCAAAGCTATTTGCTGCAGATATTAGTCAAGGACATTAAAAATGACAAATCTAAAAAGATTGAAGAAAAAGGTGATCAATATATCATCAGTACAACAGTCAATTATGCCAATAACAAAAATTTAAAAAGTCAAAAAATTTATTTAGATAAAAAGGGTAATATTCAAAAAGTAGAAGTGCTAAATGAAGAAGGAATTGTCCGTATGAAAATGACTTATAAAAAAATAGATATTGGTGCTACCTTTGATAAAAATTATTTTGAACTAAGTGAAAATATGAAAACTGGTGAAGTAACCGAAGAGACTTCTAAAACAATTGATGATATTATATATCCAATGTATATGCCAGCCAATACTTATTTAGAGAGTCAAGATGTTGTTAAGAAAACTGATGGGGAGCGTATTATATTAACCTTTGGTGGGGAATCTCCATTTATGTTAGTGGAAGAAACTGTCAGTGTAGAAGAAGATTTTGTTGTCATCCCTGTTTATGGGGAACCTGAAATTTTGATGGATACTGTTGGTAGTATTACTAGTAATTCTGCGAATTGGATTAGCAATGGAATTGAATATTATGCAGTATCAGACGTCTTAGATGGTGAGGAGTTATTAAAAGTAGTACAATCAATTAGTTCTGTTCCAATCGGAAAATAGATATTTCATGTATCTATTTTTTTGAAATTATGATATAATTACAAACAGGTGATAGCATGGAACAAACAAATTCAAATGAAGTGAAAAATTTTATTCGCATTATAGTAGTTGTAATTGTTATATTTTTTGCGTTTTATTTTATAACAATGGTATCTACTGGTCGTAAAAAAGGGGATTATACCAAAAAAACAACGACACCATCTACTATTCAATATGATGAGATTCTTCTGGGAGAATTATACCATCAAAAAGAAACAGATTATTATGTATTGGTAGAAGAAACAGAGGATCCTTATATTTCTCTTTTTGAAAATCTTTTAACGCAAGCGAGTAAAAAAGAAAAAGGACTACCTTACTATAAAGTAGATTTATCCTCTGCATTCAATCAAAAATTTGTAGGTGCAACAGCGGACTTTACAGAAAATTTGAAAGTAACAGGAACTACATTGTTCCGAATTCAAAATAGAACAATGGTTGCGCATTATGAAACAAGTGAAACAATTTTAGAATTTTTAAAAACATTATAAGTTGTAAAAAAGGTGTATACACTTTTTTCTTTTTTTTAGAATCATAGACAGAAAAATGAGAATATGATATAGTTAAGAAGGTGATATTATGATAAGAAATAAAAGAGAATCTAAAAATACATTTCATACTTCTGAGGTTGTTTTTCTTATTATAATAACCTGTATTGTTAGTGTTTTTATGGGAACGACGATATCATCTCGCTTTGTAACAAGAACGACAACCAAACAAGAAAATGAACTTGTCTCAAAAATGCTAGAACATTATCAATATATTAAAGATAACTATTATGAAGAAGTAGATGATACTACTTTATTGAATGGCGCAATTGCAGGTATGGTAGATGCTTTAGATGATCCTTATTCTACCTTTATTGATGAAATGAATTCTGATAACTTTAATATGTCTTTAAATGGAAACTATAGTGGTATTGGAATTGAAATCACAAATAATGAAGATGGTAATATTCAAATTGTTGGTGTATTTCCATCCTCTCCTGCAGCACAAGCTGGATTACAAGCAAATGATATTGTAACCGCAATTGACGGAACCGATATGCTTGGAAAAGATAAATCGGAATTAACCAAATATGTAAAAGAAAAACAGCTAGATCAATTTACTTTAACTGTTCTTCGTGGGGAGGAAAATATAGAGGTTACTGTAAAAAAAACAGTCGTAGAAATTCCATCTGTAAGTTCTAAAGTATATGAACAAAATGGAAAGAAGATTGGCTATATCTATTTCAGTATCTTTTCTAATACGACAGATCGACAATTTCAAAATGAACTGAAATCTTTAGAAGAACAAGGCATCGATTCTTTGATTATTGATGTAAGAGAAAATTCTGGCGGACATTTGACAACAGCCGTTAATATCGTTAGTTTATTTTTAGATCAAACAAAAGTAATATACCAAATTGAAACGAAAAACGAGACAACAAAGTATTATTCAAAAGGCAATAAAACAAAAACATATCCAATCGTTGTTTTACAAAATAACAATAGCGCTTCGGCATCAGAGTTATTAAGTGGAGCACTAAAAGAATCCTATGGAGCAACTGTGATTGGAGAAACAAGCTATGGGAAAGGAACCGTACAGGAACTTGTTGATGGAAAAGATGGAATTGAATACAAATTTACTACGAAAAAATGGTTAACACCAAATGGAAATTGGATTCATAAAAAGGGAATTACACCTGATATTGAAGTAAAACTAGATGTCAATTATTTTGCAAATCCAAATGATGCAAATGATAATCAATTACAAGAAGCAATTCGTTACTTGTCAGAGTAAAAATATGCTTCTTTTCTTTTTGTATTTATTCCTGTATAATGTTTAGCAGGAAGAAGGCGGGAATGATGAAACCAATTTGTATTGGGGACCAATTTCAAATCCACTGTTACAAACACGATGGTAAAATTCACTGTGCTTGGGCAGAAGCAATTGTATTAGATATCCAAAAGGATTATATTGTATTTGGAAATGATCATACTTTAGTAACAGAAGCAGATGGTAGAACTTGGAGAACCAAAGAACCAGCTGTCATTTATTTTTTTCGCAACAAATGGTTTAATGTGATTGCACAACTGAAAAAAGACGGCATATCCTATTATTGTAATGTAGAGTCTCCTTATATAATAGAGGAGGGTGTCATCAAATATATTGATTATGATTTAGATGTTCGTATCTATCCATCTGGAGATTATCGCATTTTGGATCGTATGGAATATAAATACCATAAACAATTGATGCAATATTCAGATCAACTTGATATTGCCATTCATAATGGACTCGATGAACTCATACATTTATATAAAGATGGTTCAAGGGTATTTCAGTCAGAACAAAATATACATTATCATGAAATTTATGAAAAACTAAAAAGTGAAAATAAATAGGAATATCTACACCATTTTTACATATATTTAAGAGAAGTTAAGAAATTTTTAAAAAAGTGAAAAAAACTTCTTGACACATTGATTTTCTAATGATATATTAATAGTGCTTTCACGGAAAAAGAACACAAAAAAGCAAACATTACTTCGTTTCTTTTTTTAAACTAATCTCATTTTTCTCCCATTTGATAGACACTCGTTTGTCAATATTTCGTAGATAG
>CANSPQ010000011.1 GCA_947648915.1 uncultured Caryophanales bacterium
TGACATTATTTATATATTAATATTAACTACTTACACACTTTTCTTGACATACCCTCTTAGCGGATTTTTAAGCGTTCTTAAATAAATATACAATACAGAGACAACGCTTAACATACAGAAGTTATCGTATCTCTTTTTTTATGATATGAAGTTTCCCTCATCTGTATACATTGTAACATAAATAAGTAGAATGTGCAAATTATGTTTGATATTTGATAGAAATAATTTTTTTATAATAAAATGAAAAAAAGCTTTCAAATTAAGCTTCTTTATTTTGTAATTGGGTTAAAGTTTTATTGATTTCTGTATTTTGAATGTTTTGAACTTGATACCAACCATGCTCTACCATTTTATTATAAACCTCATATTGCATTTTCAATATCTCATCTAATCCATTATATAAAGTATCATGAACCTTTTGATTACTTGCTTCCTGTGTACCATGCACATAAACTTCACAAGTTCCTTTTAAAAGAAGTAATACATTTTCCATTATAAGTTTATCCTTCATTTGCAATATCCTCCATCACTTTTAATAATTCTTCCCCTTGCTTTTTTTGTCTAGCTGCAAGTTGATTTAAAAATTGCTGTAATTCAGAATTTTCTATCGCATTACTAAAATTTGTAAATGTTGTTTCTAAATTTTGGCAATGACCAATGGCGTCTTCCATATAGAGTAATTCTTTTTGTGTCATTTTCTTTCCTCCTTATCTTTAGTATTTCCAATAAGACAAGAATTAAACTATAAAAGTGAATTATCTGTGAGAGCATATTTTTTTCTAGACTTAAAAATAAAAAGGAAAAAAGCATACTAAGGCGTGCTGTATGAAAGCAATTTTTGCTTTCTTTTTGTTCCATTTAGGAAAGCACACTTTTTCAAATTGGTGTATATTCATCTCATCTGTCATATGATATTAGAAAGGTGGGAATAATAATCATAGATAAATTTAACTAGTTAGTACATTATAATGTTAGATAAAAAAGCAGTAATAAGAAAGTAAGGAGGAATCATAGTGATAAGATTATTAGGAATTGGATTTATTTTTAGTATAATTGTAATCAATTATTGTGCTTGTAAAATATCTGGAGAAATATCGAAAGAGGAAGAAAGAAAAGATTTACATTCTAAAATGCAAAGATTGTAACTTTGTGTTATAATGAACTCGTAGATAAGATGATTTATGAGGAGGCATTATGAAAAAAATTATATTAGATGATATTACTTATAAAACAATTAAGAAAAAGAAAAAATGTATTTATGCATCTTATGAAAATATTACAGAAGGGATTCATTCTGAGGATCAAGTGATAGTTGCTACAGATGCAAAGGAAAAAAAGGTAAAAGTTTTAAATATCTATCAAGCAGAGAATTTAGAAAAATTAAAAAGTAAATTAAAGAAAAAAGCAAAATATATTTATCCTAAAGATATAGAAGAAAAAAATGAAGATATTTATGCAGTGGAATTTAAAAGTAGTTTTAAGATTATCCGAAAATTATTATTGATATTATTACTAGCCGTTCTATTATTTTTAGGAATTAATTGTATAAAAATTAAAATGAAAGAAGCCCAAACAAACCGTGCATTAAAAGAAATCAATCAAGTAAAAACAAATGAAATATCTTATGTATTTATTGAAATCAATCCTAAAATAGTAATTGAATTCAAAGGAAATAAAGCAGTCAATTATGCTTGTTTGAATGAAGATTGTATAACTGTTTTTGACAATATGGAACTAGTAGATAAAGAATTAGAACAGGTGGTAGATACGTTATATCAAAAAGCGAAAGATAAAGGAATTGATGTAACAAAAGGTGTAAATGTATCTGCTATCAATGAAAAAATAAAAGAAAAGGTAAAGAATATAGAATATGTAACATATACCAAAATCGAAAGAGAAGAAGAACAAAAGCTGATAAATGAAGTCATAAATCATAAAGAAATTATCAATTCCAGTCATAAAAAAAGTTATAATGAAGAACTATTAGAAGCATATCAAAAAGATAAAGACTATGGGAAAACATACACATGTAACATCAATTATGATGAATTGTCTTGTTATATTACAGATCAATTTTATGATAAATTAGGAAAAGATTATAATTCCCTTAGTGACGTATTATTGCAGATTGATGAGATAGTCAATTTGATGTCAGTTTTCGATAAATTTGGAATCAAATATACAACAACAGGCGTAGAGGGTGCTGAGTTAATTGGATTGGATAAACTTGTTTTAGATAAAATTTATTTGAATGGAGAGTATCGTTCATGGGGGAATGGTAGTATTAGTAGTAATACCATCAGTATGGATGGTGGAAGTAGTAATGATTATGTGCGCTCTTATAAGGCATCTATTCGTTTAGATTCTTATGACTTAGGAGAAGCTGGTATGTATGGAACTGGCTATCATGTTCTTCCACTCAATAAATTAAACTTAGTAGATTCTAGTTACAGTGAATCAGATGTTATTATATTATATCCTTAAGAGAATACAATATGTTATAAAATAATTGAATTATTTCTATTTGAGAAAAGGATGAAACGAAAATCCTTTTTTTGTTTTACTGATATTCTATTTTTGTATCCATATTTACTGCAATATATGAAATTTATTATTTGTATTCTTTCTCAAATTGGCGTATACTGAATACATGAACTGTAATCATTTACGAGTGCAAGTAATAGAGTTAAGAGGAGGTAAAAATGAAAAATTTGTACAAATTAGACCATATTTATAAAACTTATAAAAATTATGATACGGATTATCATGCATTAGAAGATGTGAGTTTGGAACTATCAGAAGGAGAGATTATTGTTGTACTAGGTCCAAGTGGAAGTGGAAAATCTACTATGTTAAATTTACTTTCAGGTATTGATTCTCCAAGTAAAGGACATATTCTATTTGAAGATATTCGTGTTGACCAAATGAAAGCAACAGAGTTGACGGAATATCGTGCAAATAACTTAGGATTTATTTTTCAAAGTTATAATTTAATTCCAAGTTTGACAGTCAAGGAAAATATAGAACTTGGCAAAGAACTTTCAACAGCTCCTTTATCTGTCAAGGACCTCATCCAACAAGTTGGGCTAGAAAGCCATGCAAGCAAATATCCATACCAGTTATCAGGTGGGCAAATGCAAAGAGTCGCAATTGCTAGAGCTTTGGTGAAAAATCCCAAAGTATTATTCTGTGATGAACCAACAGGTGCACTCGATGAAGAAACCGGTAAAAAGGTACTAGAACTTTTACAAGATATGAATGATAAATACCATACCACGATGATTATTGTAACGCATAATCCGAGTATTGCCGATATGGCGCATACTGTCATTCGAATGAATAGTGGTAAAATAGTGGAGATAAAACACAATAAAACCATAAAAAAAGCCAGTGAATTGAGGTGGGCTTAAATGAAATTATTATTACTGAATGCTATCAAAGGACTTCGTAAAAAGAAAATCCAAATGGCAGGGATTATCTTTATGGTCATGCTTTCGATGGCAGTTTATGTGGGAATGAATTCTGCAATTGATCGTTTAGAAACACGATATTATTCTTATTTAGAAGAACAAAATGTCGAAGATTTGAGCATTGGTGTTGCGGTAGACTATAGCAAAGACGTGAGTCTATCCGATTTGGATTATTTTTTAGAGCACCAATTTCAAAACGTAACGGAAGAAGAACATGCTCTTTTAGAACAGTATCGTCTTTATTTAGAAAATCCCGTTTATGATGTTAAAATGCTTTATACCATACAAAGTTTGTTTGAAAAATATGAAGCAGACATTGATTTAAAGACAAGAATTTTGGATTCTTTAAAAGAAGAGTACCAATTTGTATACGAGTTTGAACGTTCGAAAACCGTTTCTGATGATAAGAAATTAATTAAGTTCTTACCTTATGAAGAAAACAATCAAATCAATCAATTGTATTTAGTGGAAGGAGCGTTTCCAAAAGGTGAAAATGAAATTGCAATCTTATCAGGATATGCCAAAAAGAACCATTTGAAAATAGGGGATACTTATACTGTTTTAGGTGAAAATTATACCATTGTTGGTTTTGCTTATGCACCGGATTATATCTATCCTTTAATTTCCTTCAGTATGCCTATATTTGATGAAACCAATAACAATATTGCGATTGTAAGTGAAACTGCTTATCAGAAAGTAGTAGGGGTAAAGGATAACAGTATTGCGCTTGATTATCAATTTCCAACCAATCGTAAATTTGAAATCACAGTATCTGTAGGAACTGAGGAAACAGAAAATAACTCTCCTTTTGCAGATGATCCTGTTATGAGAATTTTAGATGAGGATAAAGTTGTAATGGATATCAATACCATTACTCGCTTGGGTAGAATTTCTGCATTACAAATGGAATTCGCATCCAATCGTTTATTTGCAGAATGTTTCTTATATTTATTACTTACCATATCTGTGTTAATTATTGTTATTATTACCAAAAAAAGAATTGATGATGAACGTTTACAAATTGGGGTATTAAAATCACTTGGTTACAACCGTTTTAGTATTGCGGCTAGTTATTTGGTATATCCAATTGTGGGATCTCTTGTTGGAGGTATACTAGGATATATAATCGGTATTATCGCCCATTACCCAATTGCGAATGTCTTACTCAGTTTTTACACAGTTCCACTAGAAAACTATCAATTAGACTTGAGTTATCTTTCAAAAGCTATTTTTACACCAATGATTAGTTTGTCATTATTAAGCTATTTAATTGCCTTATTTATGCTACGGAAAAAACCACTTGCTTTATTAAAAGAGGGTAGTAATTTAAAGGTAAATTTATTCAGCCGTATCGTAAATAAAATCAATTCGCTCTTTCCATTTCATTATCGTTTCAAATATTCACTTGCTTTCCGTAGTTTGGGAAAACTACTGATTGTTACCATTACTTCTTTCTGTACAGGATTACTGATTGTACTTGTACTAATTGGTTCTAATTTATTTAACCATATGATTGAAGAAAGTTTTGCGGGTATTGATTACCGATATTTGGTTATGTTAGGACAATTTGATTATAAAGATGCGAATGAATATGAAGAAGCAGACTATGTTTTATCAGTCAGTGTTCCTTTAAAAGAAATTAAGGATAAAAATGGAAATATAAAACCAATCGAAAAAGAGGATGAGGAAATTCAATTCGCGTTAACAGGATTAGATACAACCGCACAATATGTTCGTATTTTGGATAAGGAAGAGCATAATTTAATTGACCGTTTAGATGATGATGAAGCAATTATTGTCAATGAAAATGCCAAAGAATTATACAACTTAGAAGTAGGAGACCAATTACATTTTGTTTACGAAACCATTGATATGACCTATACAGTTGTTGGATTTAGTTCGGAATTTATGGGTCGTAGCGGTTATATCAATAGAGAAGCGATGAGTACGGATTTAGGATTAGGAAATAATGCTTATACAACCATTTATTCCAACCAAGAAAAGTATGAATCTTACAAAAATTTAGATGCGGAAGAGGCAACTAAAATTGCTTATATTCTCAATATGAATGATATGAGAGAAAATATTGAAAAACAAATGGATCGTTTCAATGGAAGTATCTATATTGTAATTGCCTTTGCATCCATTATGGTACTTGTAATTATTTCTGTCATTGCCAATATTGTGGTAGAAGAAAATAAGAAGACGATATCTTTATTAAAAGTAATGGGATATAAAAATCGTAAAATTAGTAGTATGGTTTTAAATATATATACACCATTTATCATTGTTGCTTATTTATTATCGATTCCTGCAATGATTGGAATTTTAAAAGCAATTGTAAATGCAATTGTTGGAGATATTGAAATTACAATTCCAATTACCATTTCACCAATAATGGCAGGTATAGGACTTGTAGGATTACTCGTTGCCTACTATATTGCGATTGGATTATCGAAACGTGTTTTAAATAAAGTACCACTTGCGGTGGCACTCAAGAGGGAGTAGGACTATGGAAAATTTAATTGAAATTCAAAATGTTTATAAAACGTATCAACTTGGAAAAGTAGGTAGTCAAGCATTAAATGATGTATCCTTATCCGTTCGTAAAGGAGAAATCGTTGTTATTTTAGGTCCAAGTGGAAGTGGAAAGACAACACTACTCAATGTCGTTTCTGGTTTGGATAAAATTAGTAAGGGAAAAATCCTTTATCAAGGAAAAAATATTGCCAAGTATCGAGATTACAAAATGACACGTTTTCGTAAGAAAAATTTAGGTTTTATTTTTCAAACATACAACTTATTGGAACATTTGAATGTATATGAAAATGTATTGGTGGGTGCATCTTTAGGTAAAGCAAAAGTGGACATTGATTCTATTATTGATACCGTAGGACTTAAAAAACACAGGAAAAAATATATGTATCAGTTATCTGGTGGAGAACAACAACGTGTATCGATCGCAAGAGCGCTTGCCAAAAATCCAAGTGTGATGTTCTGTGATGAACCAACAGGAGCACTCGATGAAAAAACAGGTAAGGTGGTTTTGCAATCATTAGTAGAAGCAAATGAAAAATTAGGGACAACTATGATTATCGTAACCCATAATCCAGGTATTGCTTTGATTGGAGACCGTACAGTTCGTATGAATAGTGGGAAGATTATGGAAATCAAGGAAAATGAAAAGCGCATGAATCCGGTAGAGATTCCATGGGGATAACTTAACCATTAGCAGGCGAAAACAAATTATTTTAAATGAAATAGTTTTGCTTTCATAAGATTGTTATGATACAATGTATACAGATGAAGGAAACTTCATAAAATAAAAAAGGAATATATTTGATTTTGGAGAGTCAAATGCATTCCTCATAGGGTTTGGCATCTAACGAATCACTGATGTGATAAGCAGATGCCTTTTGTTTATTTAAACAATAAAATGAATATTGTTAAAAATAACAGGGTGATTATAAAGTACAAACATTTTTCATTTTGTTTCATAAACACCACCACCTTTCAACAACTGAAAGAGAAAAGCATCTGACATAAATCAAATATATCCTGTGTATAATTGTACCACTCGTATATTAAATTGTAAATATAAAAATAGATTGTTTGTCTATAATCATTTGACAGGATTTCCATCTTATGTTATTATGTATACAGATGAAGGAAACTTCATAAAATAAAAAAGGAATATATTTGATTGTTGCAAGTCAAATGCATTTCCTTATTTGGAACTGGCATCTAACGAATCACTGATGTGATAAGCAGATGCCTTTTATTATTTAAAGAAAATAATTGCTAGTAAAGCAAATATTACTAGAAATAATAGCGTAATTATGAAATACAAACATTTTTCATTTTGTTTCATAAACACCACAACCTTTCAATTATTGAAAGGGAAAAGCATCTGACATAAATCAAATATATCCTATATAAAATTGTATTATTCGTATATAAAAATGTAAATAATTTTCCGTCATATTCTATTATTTAAAATTTAAAACTAAAATGAATTTATTGTGAATAAGCTTGGTTTGGCTAAGATTACATGGTATAATAATGAAAATGAGGTATGTAGAATGGAAAAAATAATATTAGTAGATGGAAATAACCTATTATTTCGTAGTTATTATGCAACAGCGTACAATGGAAACATGATGTCAAATAGTAAAGGATTTCCAACCAATGCCCTTTTTGGATTTGCGAACATGATGAATAAAATTGTTTTAGAGGAAAAACCAACCTATATGATTGTAGCGTTTGATAAAGGAAAAACATTTCGTCATGCAGAATATGGGGGTTATAAAGGTGGACGTAGTGAAACGCCTGATGAATTAAAAATGCAATTTCCAAAAGCCAAAGAGATGTTAACTTATATGGGAATTCGTTATTATGAAATTGATAATTATGAAGCAGATGATATTTTAGGAACCTTTGCTGCATACTGCGATAAAGATCCTAATTTTGTAGGAACAATTATTAGTAGTGACAAAGATTTATTACAACTTATTAGTGATGATGTCGATATGAAATTGTTAAAACAGAAGGACTATATCCGTTATAATAAGAAGACATTCCATGAAGCTTATGGGATTGATCCAATTCATGTCATTGATTTAAAGGCTTTGATGGGAGATCCTTCTGATAATATCCCAGGTGTTCGTGGTGTTGGTGAAAAGACAGCCCTAAAAATGTTGCAAGATTATGGTACCTTAGATGGGGTTTATGAACATTTGGATGCATTTACCCCTAAAATGAGAGAAAAATTAGAAACCAGTAAAGAAGATGCGTACATGAGTTATCATCTTGCGACCATTGTACGTGATGTTCCCATGGAAATTAGTATGGAAGACGTCAAATGTGGAGAAAAGGATCATGAACAATTAAATCATTTATATGAAGAACTTGAATTTTATTCTTTCTTAAGAAAAGAAGAAAAAGAAATGCCATCTACCATTCATGCCAATCATAATTTTAAAACCATTCACAATATGGATGAAGTGAATCTGAATAAACCAAGTGCCGGTTATTTAGAAATACTGGGTGTCAATTACCACACTGCACCTATTTTGGGACTTGCAATCTATAATGATGAAGATTCCTTCTATATTCCATTTGAGGTCCTAAAACAAAATCCAGATAAAATATCAAAATGGATACATTATACTTATGATTATAAAAAAATCTATACTGCACTCAAATGGCATCAGATTGATCTTGAAAATATAGAATTTGATACCATGATTGCTGCTTACTTATTAGACTATAATATCAAAGATGATATCGCTTATTTAGCAAATCAATTTGATTATGAGATTCCTTTTTATGAGAATGTATTTAAAAAATTAAAAACAAAGGAAATTTACGAAGAAGAAAATCCAGAGATTACAGCTTACCATGCGATTTTAAAGGCACAATTTATTTATGAAACAAGAGATTTATTCGAACAAAAATTGAAAGAAGAAGATTTATCGAATTTATTTCATGAAATTGAATTACCACTTGCACGTGTACTTGCAAATATGGAATATAATGGAGTTCATATCGACCAAGAAGCACTTAAGAAGATGGGTGAAGAAATTCAAATTAAAATTGAACTGGTAGAGCAAGATATCTATAATGATGCAGGATGCAAGTTTAATATATCATCTCCAAAACAACTTGGTGAAATCTTATTTGAAAAATTGAATCTACCACATGGTAAAAAGAATAAAAGTGGATATTCTACATCTGTTGATATTTTAAATAAGATTAAAAACGAACATCCAATTGTCGATAAAATTATCGAATACCGTATGTTAACAAAGTTATATACAACCTATGTAGAAGGACTGATGAATACCATTTTGTCTGATGGAAAAATCCATACCATTTTTACCCAGACTTTAACGAGGACAGGTCGTTTGTCTTCGATTGAACCAAATTTACAGAATATTCCAATTCGTTATGAGTATGGAAGACTGATTCGTAAGGCTTTTGTTCCAAGTAAAGATTCCATTATTATAAGTGGAGATTATTCTCAAATTGAATTACGTATTTTAGCCCATATGGCTCATGTGGATTCTTTGATTGATACATTTAAAAGAGAAGTGGATGTTCATACCAAAACAGCTGCCGATATTTTTAAAGTAGAAGAAAATCAGGTTACGAAAGAAATGCGTCGTATTGCTAAGGCTGTAAATTTTGGAATTATTTATGGTATTAGTAGTTATGGACTATCTGAAAATGTGGGTATTACGCCTTATGAAGCAAAGCAATTTATTGATAACTATTTTGAGAGTTACCCAGGAATTAAAGAGTATATGGATGAAACAATTAAAAATGCGTATCAAGATGGATCTGTTCGTACTTTAATGCACCGTAAGCGCACCATCCCAGAGTTGAATAATAAGAACCGTTTGATTCGTTCCAGTGGAGAAAGAATTGCTTTAAATACACCAATTCAAGGAACGAGTGCCGATATCATCAAAAAAGCAATGGTGGATATTGATAGACGTTTTGAGGAAGAAAAAATCCAATCTAAGATGATTTTACAGGTGCATGATGAACTTGTGTTTGATACGTTAGAAGAAGAAAAAGATCAAGTCATTGCCATTGTAACAGAGTGTATGGAACATGTGTTAGATTTAGAGGTACCATTAAAAGTAGACATCGAATATGGAAATGATTGGTATCAAGCCAAATAATGTTTGACAGATAAAAATAGAGTATGATAGAATATACTCCATTCACTATAATTATAAAGATTATTTGACATTATTTAAATTAAGTTGCTAGTTGGGAATAGAAAAGAGGTATTGTCTATGAAGTATGCATTTGTCTCTATTAGTATTGTTGCAATATGGGTAGCAATAATTCTAATAATTTTAGCTCTAGAACAAGGTGGTATTACATTACCATTTGTTGCACTGATTATGACGGTTTTATTGTTCTATATTGGATTTGGTGATCGAAAATGAAAAAGCGTGCATTATTTTTGCCATTATTTTTTCAGTTGTCAAAGGTATATTTTAGTGATTCCTCTAATAAAGAACAACAATATAAGAAAACTATATTTTATCAATTAAAAAATATGGGTGGAATCTATATTAAATTTTTACAAGTATTATGTATTTCTCAGAAATTTACAGAGGGCTGGGGAGGACCAAAAGAGTTTGAAGTATTTAACCAAGTATCAAATGAACCTTTGGAAATATCTAACTATGTAAATATGGATTCATTTTTATATTTAAAGAATACACCATTTGCTTGTGGTTCTTTTGCACAGTTATATAAAGGTCAATTGAAAACAGGAGAATTTGTTGCAGTAAAGATATTGCGTCCAAGTGTTGCTAAAAATCTACCAAGTGATTTAAAAAAATTAAAAAGAATAGTAAAAGTGATTCGTCATTTTTTGCCAAAAACATTTATAGATTATAGAGCTGCTTTTAATGAATTTAGCAATACGTGTATATTAGAAGTTGACTACGAAAGAGAAATTTCCAACATGGAATATTTTGCTCAATTGTATAAAAACCATCCATGCGTAGTAATCCCAAGAGTATATAAAGAACTATGTGGAAGAAATGTGATTGTACAACAGTTTATTGAGGGCCCCACATTAGCAGATTTAATTTCCAAAGTATCTGCCAATGAGTCTTTGGATTCTATTGTCTATCAATATACTGGTTCTGATGTTTGGAAACAGATTGCAATTGTAGGTGGGGAGGCTTTACGTACAGCGATGACTGCAGACTATGTTTTTGGAGATCCCCATCCAGGCAATATAATTTTATTACGAGAGAATAGAGTTGCTTTGATTGATTTTGGAATTGTAGCACAGAGACCAACTTCTCAAGAGGCTTTCTATCTTTGGGTAAAGGCTTATTATGATGTTCTAACGGGAAATTTGAATTATGGAAGACTATTTGAAACGACTTGTATGTGTTTTTGCCCAGATTTAGTAAATGCCTTAAGAAGATGTCATACTGCAAATAGCTTTTTTGACAGTATGGCAGAAGCGATTAATCAAAAGATGAAAACAGTTTTTGGTCATAATGAAGCTGCGAAGAGTATTGCGGCAGATGGTCATTTATTTGTAGCGTTTAAAGATTTTATTGATAGTAAAAATACATTAAATATTAAAATTGACACTTACAATTTTCAATTACTAAAGGCGATGCAGACATTTTTAAGTTCTGTTACAACAATAGACAATCGTTATGGAAATCATTATTTTTCTAAAGCTATGATAGATGCTATGTATTATGCACTACAGTATTGTGAAAATAATGGTATTAGGCATGATATTGTGGATCATACAAAATATAGTATAAATGATAGTTATGAATTGTTGTTGGAAACGCTTTCCTCATTAGCGAATGATGAATTTTTGTTTCAAACGATTAGTGAAAGGGTGTTTTAATGAATAATAAATTTTTAAAAAGTATGATGTTACATATAAAGTATCCATATACGGCTTTAGTAATCTCCATTATGTGGATTGGTATGGCTATTATTATATCTAGACAACCAGAAAACCTTGAAACTTTGGTAATCGCAACTTCTGTTTGTACTTTAATTGTTGCATTGATTGGATTTAAGTCACCAAAATAATGTTTGACAGATAAAAATAGAGTATGATAAAATGAATTTGTAAATCGTTGATAGAGAATAGTAATTTATTATTTATGTTCAGAAAGTTCATGGTTGATGCGAATGAACCATAAAGATAAATGAATCTACTCTTGAGAGAAATGTAAACATTTCCGGTGAAAGCCGTTAACTAAATTAAGTTATTCGTAGGATGGTACCGCATTATAATGCTCCTATATGAATAACTTTTTTTCTATTTCGGAGGTGATTTATGGCACGTAATGTAATAGAAGGTGTAAATATTTATCTTGGAGAATCATTACGCATCGAGAATGATGAACGTAAAGAAGCATATTACATGATTTTTGAACGTAAAACAGATGAATTTGTTGGATATTGTGGTGTTCGATTACGTGAGGGAAAAGATATGCCTTATTTAGGTAACATTGAATATGAAATTTTTGGACCATTTAGAGGACATGGTTATGCCAAAGAAGCGAGTGTAATGTTAGGTAATATCGCGTACGATTGGGGGGTACAATCGCTTACAATTACCGCTAATGTGGAAAACCTGCCATCTTTAAATGTGATAAAAGGGTTGGGTGCTCAATTTGTTGAAGTGGTTAAGGTGCCTAAAAAATGTTGTTTATATAAGCAAGGAGATCGTTTATTAGCAGTTTATGACTGGAAAATAGAAAAGAGGAATGGGTTATGATAGATATTAAGTTTTTAAAAGAAAATCCAGATAAAGTAAAGGAAAATATTAAGAAAAAATTTCAAGATGAAAAATTACCTTTGGTAGATGAAGTTATTACTCTTTATGATCAAAAACGTGAGAAATTAACGAAAATGGAAGGTATGAGAGCCGATCGTAACCGCAAAAGTGCGGAAATTGGTACTTTGATGCGGGAAGGTAAAAAAGAAGAAGCAGAAACTGTGAAAAATGAAATCGCACACTATGGAGACGAAATTGATAGGCTTACCAAAGAGGTCGATACATTAGATACACAAATTACAGAAATTATGATGAAAATACCAAATATGATTGATGACAGTGTTCCTATTGGAAAAGACGATAGTGAAAATGTTGAAATTGAGAAATTTGGAGAACCTGTTGTTCCAGATTATGAAATACCACATCATGCTGATATTTGTGAGGCTTTAAATGGTTTGGATAAAGAATCAGCTGGAAGAACTTCAGGGAACGGTTTTTATTATTTAATGGGTGATATTGCGAGACTGCATTCCGCAATGCTTAGTTATGCCAGAGATTTTATGATTGACAAAGGATTTACATATTGTGTGCCTCCATTTATGATTCGTAGTGATGTGGTGAATGGGGTAATGTCATTTGCCGAAATGGATGCAATGATGTATAAAATTGAAAACGAAGATTTATATTTAATTGGTACTAGTGAACATTCTATGATTGGAAAATTCAAGGGACAATTAATCAAAGAAAGTGAGTTACCAATTGCGATGACTTCTTATTCACCTTGTTTTCGAAAAGAAGTGGGTTCTCATGGTTTAGAAGAAAGAGGATTATACCGTGTGCATCAATTTGAAAAACAAGAAATGGTAGTCCTATGTAAACCGGAAGATGCCATGGATTGGTACAATAAAATGTGGTCTTATACCGTAGAATTCTTTAGAAGTTTGGATGTGCCAGTTCGGACATTGGAATGTTGTTCAGGTGATTTAGCAGATTTAAAGGTAAAATCTTGTGATGTAGAAGCATGGAGTCCAAGACAACAGAAGTATTTTGAAGTGGGTTCTTGTTCTACTTTAGGGGATGCACAGGCAAGAAGATTAAGTATACGTGCTAAGGGTGAAGATGGCAATTATTTAGTTGCAACTTTAAATAATACCGTTTTAGCAACCCCACGAGGTTTAATTGCTGTTTTAGAAAATAATTATCAAAAAGATGGATCTATTAAGATTCCAAAAGCATTACAAATTTATATGGGTGGAAAGACTGAGATAACTATAAAATAAAGATTTGAATATTCATTTATAGAATAATAGAAATCTTTTTTCTTTTGTTGTGTGTAATTTTAAAATGGAAATGGTGGTATTATGACTAAATTACAATATTATGATTTATTACAATATATCAATGAAGATAATAAAATAGGTGCAGGTAAGGAAGTAAACGTTTATAAATATCAAGATAAAGTAATAAAATTATTTCATGCAGACAGGAAAACTCCAATTCCTAGAATTTCTGATGAGGGACTAATCGCACTAACACAACTTTCATTCCATTGTTTTCAGAATCCAATTGATATTATATATCAGGAAGGTAAAATTGTTGGATATACAGAATTATTTTTAGAGGAAAACGAAATTAATTTTGAACTGATTGATTTTGATGGTATCAAACAAGATTTAATGACCTTAAGTGAAAATGGTTTTTGTATAGAGGATTTATTTTATAATTACATTTTTACAGATACAAAACTTTTATTTAATGATATGACAAGTTATCATTATTTAAAAACAGATGTTCCTTTTCTAAAAAGTCAAAATTTAAGAAAAAATACGATTGTTATGAATAATTTTTTAATAGGCTTTTTACAGTTTGGCGCTTTCCGAAAAGGTATGACCAATGAATATACAAAAATGTATTTAGCGAATGATTATAGAGAAAAACATTGTGGCAATTTATTTTATGGAGATTTTATTAAATTAGAGAAAAATGAATCTTCTTTTAAAAAATAACATTGTATATTTGATGGTAGGGCTGTCTAGAACTAAGAATTGTAGAGGTGAAGCATGAAAAAAATTTTATTCTCTATTTTTTTATTTGTTTTTACAATTGTAGATATTCATGCGTTAGAATTAAACAGTGAGCATGTAGTTTTATATAATTTAAACGATAATCAAATCGTTTATGAACTGAATAAAGATGAACAAACGAGCATTGCTAGTTTAACCAAAATTATGACTACATTGGTTGCAATAGAGCATATAACGAACTACGATGAAAAAGTAGTCATTCAAAATGATATGTTTGTTGGACTTAAAGAAGCCAATGCTGCAGTCATTGGTTTAAGACACAATCAAATTGTAACTTATAATGATTTATTATATGGAATGTTTTTAGCAAGTGGTGCCGATGCGACAAGAGCAATTGCCATTTCACTTGCAGGAAGTGAAGAAAAGTTTGTAGATTGGATGAATGAGAAAGCGAAAGACTTGAGGTTAGAACACACGCATTTTGTCAATACAGTGGGACTGGATAATAACGATCATTATTCTACTGTAAATGAGGTTGCTACTCTTTTAAAAGAGGCATTGGAAAATGAAAAGTTTAAGGAAATCTTTATGACAGAAACCTATACATTTTCTAATCAATCTATCACAGTATCTAGCACCTTTAAAAAAACAGCGAAGAATATGAATCTCCCATACGATTTTATTTTAGGAGCGAAAACAGGATATACCAATCAGGCAGGAAGATGTCTTGCATCCATTGCTTATGATGAAACGAATCAAATTATGTATTTACTGGTTACGACAAATGCGGATAGTAGTCCCAAACATATTTTAGATGCGATTAACCTATATCACTATTACTTTAACCATTATAAATATTATCCATTGGTGAAAACAGGAGACACTGTTATAACCTTACCAACTCAGTATTCTAAAATAAAAGAAGTAACTTTTTATGCTCCTAAAGATATTACAAAATATTTAGACCATGAAGTTTCCAAGAAAGAAGTTGTATTAGAATATATAGGAGAAACTATAATTCATTCTAATACGAAAATAGGTACAAAGTTAGGTGTCGTAAATGTAAAATACAATAATGAACTTATCGAAACCATTGATATTATTCTAACTACTTCAGTTCCATTTTCCTTATTTGTTTTTATTCAAGTGAATAAAGTTTATTTCTTAATAGGCCTTGCGCTCTTATTGCTTTTCTGTTTTATCGTAATAAGAACGATAAAAAGACAGAAGAATAAGAAAAAAAGATTGTAGTTCTTTTTTCTTTCTGTTATAATGCAATCAGCAAACATTAGCATATCATATATGAGGACGTGATTTTATGAACATAACTGGAAAAGCTTTATTCAAAAGTTTTTTTGTGAACCTATTTTTATCTATTTTTAAAGTGGTAATAGGTTTTTTTGGGAAATCTAGTGCATTAATTGCAGATGGAGTTCATTCTTTCAGTGATTTATCTACAGATGCAGTTGCGCTTTTTGGTGCAAAATATGCTTTAAAGCCAGCAGATAAAGAACATCCTTTTGGACATGGTAGGGTAGAATATCTTACTTGTCTCATTATTGGATTAGTTGTGTTATTACTAGGCCTAGAAATTATTGGAACTTCTTTTCAAGGCAAATTTATAATACCTGCTCGTATTGTCATTTGGATGAGTTTACTTACAATTATTATGAAATTTTTGTTATCTACTTATTTATTAAAAGTAGGTCGTAAATATAATAATGCCATATTGATTGCGAGTGGAAAAGAAAGTAGTGCAGATGTCATTAGTTCACTTTTTGTTTTGCTTTCGAGCATATTAATGCAATTTTCTAACCAATATCCTATTTTAAAATACTCTAATAGGATTGCAACGATTATTGTGGGTATTTTGGTTGTAAAAACGGGATTCGATATTATAAAGGACAATATGAGTTCTATTATTGGAGAACAGGTAAGTGATGTCGATGTGGATGAGATGCTTGCAATTCTACAAAATGAGGAAACCGTAGATACGGTGGATCAATTTGCAGTCATTAAAAATGGTCCATATTTTCAAATTACTGGAGAAATTAGCATGAATGAAAAATTATCATTAAAAGAAGTACATGAAGTGGTTGAACAGTTAGAAGAAAAATTAAAGGTATTTGATGAACGTGCGAGATATATCAATATTCATGTCAATCCAAGTAAAAATTAATTGAAAAAATTTGTTTTTATGTTATAATAAGTACCAATGTTTGGAGTGGAATTTATGATAAAGGTATTACATATTGGCTTAGGCACATCATCTGGTGGAGTTGCAGTTTTTATACTCAATCATTATAAGGAATTAAATCCAGAACAAGTTCAATTTGATTTTATTAGTATGTCTGAACATATTCCCTACGAAGAAGAAATTAAATCACTAGGTGGAACTATAATTCCTGTTGTGAGAACGGTTAAAAATCCTCTTTTAACGCTTTATCAAATATACCATATAATTACAAAGAACCAATATGATGTGGTCCATATTCATATTTCTAATTTTGCGAATATTATTCCTTTATTAGGAGCAAAATTGTCTGGCTGTAAACATATTATTTTACATTCTCATAATAATGGAATGAATGTTGGCATATTGAAAACTACACTACATAATATCAATAGATGTGCAACTTCAAATATGAAATTAGAACGTCTTGCTTGTTCAAAAAATGCAGGTGAGTTTATGTTTGGAGTAGCTCCTTTTACCGTATTTGAAAATGCCATAGCAAAAGAAAAATTTTATTACAATGAAGAAATCAGAAAGCAAGTCCGTAATGATTATAGGATTCCCGAATCTTCTTTTGTCATTGGAAATGTAGGAAGGTTAGTTTCACAAAAAAATCATTCATTTTTGCTTCAAATGTTTGCAAAATATTTAAAAATAAATCCAGATGCATATTTATTTATCGTAGGAGATGGTGTGTTATATAAACAACTTCATACATTGGCGCATCATCTAAATATAGATTCTAAAGTAATTTTTACTGGTTTTCAATTTAATGTGTCTCCCTATTATCAGGCAATGGATGTATTTTGCCTTCCAAGTGTTTATGAAGGGTTAGGCATTGTTGGAATAGAGGCCCAGATGAGTGGATTGCCTTGTATTTTTTCGGATAAATGTGTGGAAGAAGTGAATGTAAGTGGTAAATCTATTTATCTGCCATTAAATGATATAGACGAATGGGTACATAGGATACATATGCAATATTTATCTAGAAACTTGAATGTGCGAGATATAAGTATAAGAGGATATGATATAAAAGAAAATGTAAAAAAATTAGAGAAGATATATACAAAGAAGATTTAAAATTCTTTTTTCTTTTTCCAAAAATTTATGATAAACTATGAATAGGGTGATGTTATGCCGGAGTTACCAGAAGTAGAAACGATTAAGGAAACATTAAAACAAAAACTTGTGAACCATAAAATTGTGGGCATTTCTGTTCGTTATCCTAATTTAATTGAATATCCTAATAGTCATGATTTTGAAAAAGAAATTGTAGGGGAAACCATTCATGATTTGAGTCGACGTGGAAAATGGATTTTGTTTGAACTAGATCACTATTATTTACTAAGTCATTTAAGGATGGAAGGCAGATATTTATTTCGTCGTTCCAATGACCCAATCCAAAAACATGAGCACATTTCTTTTTTATTAGAAAATGGCGAGGAATTACGTTATAAAGATACTCGTAAATTTGGTCGAATGCATTTGATTGCAAAAGAAAATTTGTATCAACAAAAACCACTTTCAGAACTCGGTTTAGAACCTTGGGATAAGGAATTGAATGCGAAGTACTTGAAAACAAAATTAAAAACAAAATCGATTCCTATTAAAACGTCTTTATTAGACCAAAGTATTATCACAGGGATTGGGAATATTTATGCCAATGAGATTTTATTCTTAGGTAAAATCAACCCTATGAAGTCTAGTAATCAATTAACACTAAAACAATTAGATACCATTATTTGTAATACAAAGAAGGTATTAGAAAATGCGATTGCGCAAGGTGGAACGACGATTCGTAGTTATGAATCCAGTGAAGGTGTACATGGAAGATTTCAGCAAAACTTATATGTCCATGGAAAACAAGGAGAATTTTGTTCCATTTGTGGTACTGAAATTATCAAAACTACTGTAGGTGGAAGAGGTACTTATTATTGTCCAAAATGTCAAAAATAGAAAGAGGAAATTATGAATCAAGAAATTATCAAAACAATGGGTGAAACACTAAATATAAAAGAAAAACAAGTAGAGGCAACATTACAATTATTAGAACAAGGAAATACGATTCCCTTTATTGCACGTTATCGAAAAGAAGTAACAGGAGCTTTAGATGAAGAGCAAATTAGAAAAATAGAAGAAGTTTACACCTACCAAGTCAATTTACAAAAACGAAAAGAAGATGTCATACGTTTGATTGATGAAAAGGGAATGATGACAGATGAGCTAAGAACCAAAATACTAACAGCCGAAAAATTGGTAGAAGTGGAAGATTTATATCGACCATACAAAGAAAAGAAGAAAACAAAAGCAACAGAAGCCATTGCATTAGGCTTAGAACCGCTTGCCAAAATGATACTTTCTTTTCCGACTAAGGGAAGTTTAGAAGAACTTGCTTCCCGTTTCGTGAATGATAAAGTGTTATCCATAGAATCTGCTTTGGAAGGAGCACGTTATATTATTGCTGAATGGGTAAGTGATAATGCCTATTACCGGAAATGGATTCGGAACTATATGTATCGTAATGGGGTCATGGTATCCAAAAAGAAAAAAGATGCGGCAGATGAATTAAAAACCTATGAGATGTATTACGACTATAGTGAACCCGTAAGGCAGATCAAATCGCATCGTGTACTTGCTGTTAACCGAGGGGAAAGAGAAAAGGTATTATCGGTATCTTTGGATTTTGATATCAAACCGATTTTGGAATTTTTAGAATCTAAAATGATTAAAAATATAGATTCTTTTGTATGCACACTTGTGAAAGACGCCATAGAAGATGGTTACAAACGTTTGATAGAACCTTCCGTAGAACGAGAAATTAGAGCAGAATTAACGGAAAAAGCAGAAGAAGTAGCAATCCAAAACTTTGGTATTAATTTAGAAAAATTATTATTACAGCCACCAATGAAAGACAAAATGGTATTAGGATTTGACCCTGCTTATCGTACAGGTTGTAAACTTGCAGTAATTGATCCAACGGGAAAGAAACTTGCGATTCAAGTAATTTATCCACATGAACCTAAAAATGAATATGAAAAAAGCAAACAAATAGTTCTTCAATTAATTGATCAATATCAAATTGATATTGTTGCAATCGGGAATGGAACTGCTAGTAGAGAAAGTGAAGCATTTATTGTAGATGTCATTAAAGAAGCCAAAAGAAAAGTAGAATATATTATTGTGAGTGAAGCAGGGGCTAGTGTTTATTCTGCATCTAAATTGGCGATTCAAGAATTTCCAGATTTGCATGTAGAGGAAAGAAGTGCAATCAGTATTGGAAGAAGGTTACAAGATCCACTTGCAGAACTGGTTAAAATTGATCCTGAAAGCATAGGCGTTGGTTTATATCAACATGATGTATCAAATAAACGTCTTTCAGAATCCTTGGATTTTGTTGTGAGTAAAGCCGTCAATCAAGTAGGTGTCAATATCAATACAGCAAGTCCTAGTTTACTCAAATATGTATCAGGAATTACCAAAAAACATATTGATAAGTTGATTGACTATAGAGATACCCATGGTAAATTTGAATCACGTGAAGAATTACAAAAGAAAAAATTGTTGACTGATAAAGTTTATGAACAGGCAATCGGATTTTTAAGAATACCAGATGCAAAAAATGAATTAGATAGAACTGGAATCCATCCAGAAAGTTATCATATTGCCTCTGATTTACTAAAATACCTAGGTCTATCTCTTTCTGATATTGGAACAAATCATTTCATTCAAACCTTGGATTCTACTAGTGCAAAAGAACTATCTGATATTTTAAAAACAGATATTTATACCATAGAAGATATTATTGAGAATTTAAAGAAACCTGCTAGAGATCCACGTGATAATATGCCAGCACCTATTTTAAAAAGTGATATTTTACATATTGAAGATTTAAAAGTCGGAATGAAGTTACAAGGTACAGTCCGTAATGTAGTTGATTTTGGAGTATTTATTGATATTGGACTTAAGAATGATGGACTTGCTCATATTTCAAAACTTACAGACCATTATATCAAACATCCGATGGAAGTTGTTGGTGTAGGAGATATTGTGGACTGTTATGTTGACCAAATTTTTCTTGATAAGAATAAGGTGGCCTTATCATTATTAGAACCAGAAAAGATTGTATAGCAGTCTTTTTCTTTTCATATAATAGATTAGGTGATGTTATGTTTGACAAAAGAAGAGCTCAAATGAATCATTGCAGTCTTGATTATGCCTATGAAATAAAAAACAACGAAGATGTGAATACCTATGCAATCCAAGAGCAAAATGGACAAATTATTCGATTTTTTATGGAACATTATTATTTATTTGTATTAGGGGAAAAGACAATCGAAAAATTGCGGGGACGTGGATATTTATCGATGGATGAGATTTATCAAAAATATCAGGTTACAGAAATTCCCATTGTAGAAAGTGAAAAAAAAGAAGGATTTATGAAAACCTTCTTTCGAAAGGGGAATTAATTTTCCTTCTTTTGATAATAAGCACCTTGGTAGGTGTCTCTTCTTGTCAGCTCTTTGTCAATTTCATTTAACACACAAAGTTTCTTACAAAGCCATATAGGTTCAATTAGTTCACTGGCATCTGGGTCTCCTGTAATACGATGAATGACAATATCAGGTCTTAATCGTTCCAATTGATTACATACAATATCAACATATTGTTCTCTTGTTAGGATAGGAAAGGGATTTTGCTGATATAAAATGCCTAATTTCGTATGCTTTAAAATATGTAACATATGAATTTTAATTCCTTGGATGTCAAACTGATTTAGATAGTTGGTGGTTTCTAACATCATTTCTTTTGTTTCATAAGGAAGTCCATTGATGATATGAACAACTATATTGATGTTTCGTTTTCGTAACTCTTTGACACAAGTTTCAAAACATTCTAATGTATGACAACGATTAATGAATTTTGAGGTTTGTTCATGAATCGTTTGTAAACCAAGTTCTACTGTTAAATAGGTTTTTTTGGATAATTCTTCTAAGTAATCCATACATTCTTCTGTAATCGCATCCGGCCTTGTAGCAATTGAAAGGCCAATTACATTATCCAATGCTAGAATGGACTCATATTTTTCTTTTAAGATAGGAAGGGGCGCATACGTATTGGTATGGGCCTGAAAATATCCGATGTATTTTCCATTTGACCATTTTTGTTCCATTTTTTGTTTGATTTCTTCAAATTGCTCTATTAAACTTAAATTCTGATTTCCTGCAAATTCCCCACTACCTAAATTGGAACAATAAATGCAGCCACCAGTTCCTACTGTTCCGTCAATATTTGGACAGGTAAAACCGGCATTTAAACTTATTTTAAATACTTTGGAATGAAACTTTTGTTTATAGAAATAATCTAATGTGTAATATCTTTTATTGGTATTGGTATACTGAAATCTGTTCATAGAGTCACTTCCTATGCTTATTATAATAGAAATACAATTATTTTTGTGAAAAAATGGTGAATTTTAACAAAAATTGTCAAAAAACTTTTTATTCTTGCGGCAATTTGTTATAATGATACTGGAGGTAATAAGATGAAAAAAAATAATTTGTGGAAAGCAATTGGAATATGTTTTATCGCTTTTGTGATTTTAAGCTGGATTATTCCAACAGGTACCTACAACTACGGAACATTTGTGAAGGGTGAAACTACACCACTTGGGTTCTTTGATATCTTTAGATATCCAATGATTGTTGCATCGACATCATTATTTGTGTTAACTGCAATCGTAATGCTTTTAATCGGTGGATTTTATGGAGTACTCAATCAAACTGGGGTATATGCGACTGTTGTAAGTAAAGTTGCAAATAAGTTTAAAGAAAAGGGACACATTTTCTTAACCATTTCTATTTTGGCATTTTCTCTACTAGCATCACTAACAGGACTGACATTACCATTATTTGTGATAGTACCATTCTTTGTAGCCATTATTCTCCAATTGGGTTATAGTAAAATTGTAGCATTGTTATCTACAGTTGGCGCTATCTTAGTAGGAAATATGGGATCTACGTATGGATTCAATATCAATGGATATCTTTCATTCTTCTTTGAAACAGGTATGAATGATACCATTGCAACTCGAATTTTATTCTTCTTAGTGATTACAAGTGCATTAATTGGTTTTGTATTATTATTGAGTGAAAAAACAAAAACAGTTGCAAAAAAGAAGAGTTCAAAAAAAGAGGAGACAACAGTTTCTATTCCATTATATGAAAATCATGTAGATCATAAAAAAAGTGCAGTTCCAATGATTATTATTTCAATCCTTATGATGGTAGTTGTATTGGTTGGAATGTATAATTGGGAGACTGGCTTACATGTAAAATTCTTTACCAATCTTCATGATTCTATTACTAATTTTGAAATATCAGGATATCCAATTTTCAAAAATATCCTTGGTTCTATTGATCCAATTGGATATTGGACGAATTATGAATTTGCAATTATTCTATTTTTGGCTACTTTATTAATTGCGTGGGTTTACAATGTAAAAGGTAGCGAAAAATGGCAAGCATTCTTAAATGGTGTGAAGCAAATGGTTCCAGTTGCGATTTATACAGTAATTGCAAGTATTTTATTCTTACTCATGAATACAGGTACGACTTTCTTTGGTTCCATTGCAAATTACTTTATTACATTGACTAAAGGATTTAATGTATTCTCATTTGGTATATTATCAGCAATTGGTGGTGTATTCTATAATGACTTTCCATACTTAGTAAATGCTTTATATGATCCAATTACATCTTTATATACAAACTATGGATTTATTGGAATGTTAATGCAAATGGTTCATGGTTTTGTCATGTTAATTGCACCAACAAGTGTTATCTTAGTAGCAGGACTTAGATATTTAGATATTTCTTATACAGAATGGTTTAAGAACATTTGGAAATATTTATTACTTGCTCTTGCTATTATAGTCATTTTCGTAATTATCTTATTATTACTAGGATAATTTGATGAATGGAACCAAAAAAGGTTCCTTTTTTTAACATTTATTACCATATATGTATTTTTTTAGATATATGTTATAATGAATAAGAGGATGATATATGAAGTATAAAATAGACGAAATTGAATATCCTGTTGAAGTTATTCGGAAAAACAATAAAAACACATACATTCGAATTAAGAATGGTATGATAGAAGTATCCACACACTATTTTGTAACAAAGAAACAAATTTTAGACCTTTTAGGTAAAAATGAGTCCTCTATTCGTAGAATGATTACCAAATGTCAACAAAAACAGGAGAAACAGGAAAAGTTTATTTATTTAGGGCAATGTTATGATATAATTATGATGCCTACTGATGAAGTAGAGATCGTTGGTCATCACATTTATACATCAAGTGTAGAACAATTCAATCAGTGGTATCAAAAACAGATGAAAGTGATATTTGAAACCTATTATCAAATGTGTTATCAGAAATTCGAAGAAAACATACCATTTTATAGATTAAGAATTCGTAAAATGAAAACAAGATGGGGTGTTTGTAATCGAAAAAGTAAAACGATTACCTTAAATTCTGAGTTATTGCATTATGAAACAGGTGCGATTATTTATGTAATTATCCATGAATTATCACATTTAATTCATTTCAATCATTCTCGTGAATTTTGGAATACGGTTGAAACCTATTGCCCCAATTATAAAGAAATGCGAAAGATTTTAAAAGAGTAGTGAGGTGTTGTATGAAAAAGTTTTTTCAAATAATGTGTGTATTTGTTATGCTTATGACTACTTTTTGCGTTCCAGAAATTGCGAAAGGAAAAACGTTAGGCCAATGGAAAAAGGAATTAGAAGAACAACAAAAAGCACTAGAAGAAAATAAAAATAAAAGAGCAGAGACCGAACAAGAAATTAGAGAGACAGAGGCAGAGATTGCTCGAATTGAAAAATTGATTGATCAAATTTATGTCGATATGGCAAATTTACAAACGGAAATTGACTTGCTAAATGAAGATATTGCGAAAAAAGATCAAGAAATGAAAGATATCATTAATTTTGTTCAGGTTTCCAATGGGGAATCTGCTTATTTAGAGTATGCGTTCGGTGCAAAAGACTTTACTGATTTTATCTACCGTATGGCAGTGTCAGAACAGCTAACATCTTATAATGATCGTTTGATTGAACAATACCATGAAATGATAAGACAGAATCAACAAAAACAACAAGAATTGACGCAAAAACAAAGTGAAATGGCAGTACAAGGACAAAAACTTCAAGAAAAAAAGAAATTATTAGATCAAGAAATTGTCAATACAGACGCAGTTGCGGTCGATATTGAGGATTTAATTGATTATCAAAAAGAAGTAATTGCAATGTACGAAGCAAAGGGATGTCAACCTCATGAAGATGTAGAAACCTGCGGTCGTAAAATTGTACCACCAGGGACAGCATTTTATCGTCCAACACAAGCAGGTTATATTACCAGTGAGTGGGGACCAAGAGATTTATTGGGTCGAAATTGGCATGAAGGAATTGATATCGGTGTTGGCGTAGGGACTCCAGTATATTCCATTGGAAATGGTGTTGTTGCAGCTGTTGTTAGATATAAATGTGGAGGGAACATGGTTATTGTATGGCATAATATTAAAGGTCAGTTTTATACATCCGTTTATGCCCATTTATCTTCTGTGAATGTTCAATCGCAGCAAAATGTCGATCGTAATACAATTGTTGGATATTCTGGTGGAACTGCAGGTGGGTATGATCAATGTACAACAGGACCACACTTACATGTTACAGTCGCAACAGGGAGATTTTTAGAAGATTATAAGGATTGGACCTATGAGTTGAATCAAAAATATTCCATTAATCCAAGAAGTGTCATTAATTTTCCAGCAGGTCTTTATAATCGCTGGACAGATCGTTTGACCGCTTATTAAAAGTAGTATGCAGTATGTTTTTCGATTTACATGAGTAGGGGGAAATGTCATGAGAAAAGATATTGTAGATCACTATAGCAATCACATTCTTTTACCAATTGAAACATTTATCAAGCAAGAGGAAAGAGAGTTAAATCAACTGGGCGATTCAGTTACCAATGAACAGGAACAAATTCTACAACAAGCCAATGATTTATTTTTAGAAAAATTAGATACATTTTGTTCTTTGTGTGATGAAACTTATCAATTGGAAGATATGTTAAATAGGATAAATGTCGAGAAAAAGAACTAATTTACAAGTGTTCTTTTTTTTTGTATAATAAAAATAGTAAAGGATACGTGATGACATGAGGGATTCCAGAACAAAAAATTCAATTCGTAATTCAACAGTATCTATCATAACGCAAATTTTAACTGTTGTGATTAATTTTATTGTAAAAACAGTTTTTATTCAAACGTTGGGTTCTGAATATTTAGGAGTCAATGGTCTTTTTTCCAATATCATTACGATGCTGTCTTTAGCGGATTTGGGAATTGGAGTAGCGATTCCTTATAGTTTGTATAAACCATTAGCGGAAAGAGATGGAAAAAAGATTAATACACTCATGAAATTTTATGCGAAAGTTTATAATGTCATTGGTGTAATTGTCTTAACAATTGGTCTTTCGTTGATTCCCTTTTTAGGACTGATGATTAAGGATATGCCTGATATTCCTAATTTGACACTGATTTATGCTTTGTTTGTCATTCATTCGGCATCTAGTTATTTCTTTGTTTACAAACGTTTCTTAATTGAATCAGATCAAAAAGGCTATATTACTTCCAAAATAATTTTTGTTTTTTCAACGATTCTTTCCGTTTTACAAATTATTATATTGTTACTTACGAAAAACTATATTTTATTTTTATTATCTAGTATTATTATTGTTGTTACTCAAAATATATATATATCTTATAGAGCAGTACAACTATATCCCTTTTTAAAATACAAAAATACAGCTAAAATGGCCAAAGAAGATATACAGGACATTACAAAAAATGTATCTGCTTTACTTATTTATCGCATTGGAAATGTCGTAACAAGTGGAACTGATAATATTGTAATTTCTAAGTTTATTGGACTTGTTGCGGTAGGAATTTATTCTAATTATTTACTCATTATCAATTCTTTGAATTTAGTACTTAATCAGGTATTCAATGCGATTACTTCAAGCATTGGAAATTTAGTGGTAACAACAAGTGGAAAAAGAAGTGCCGCTGTTTATGATAAATTAAATTTGGTGAATTTCTGGTTATATGCATTTTGTGGAACTTGCCTGATTGTGCTCTTTAATCCTTTTATTGAAATTTGGATTGGAAAAGAATATCTATTGCCATTCTCTGTTGTATGTTTATTATCTTTCAACTTCTATATTACGGGAATGCAATCGGTAACAACTTCATTCAGGAATGCCTATGGTCTTTTTTGGAAAGCCAAATATAGACCGCTTGTTATGATCGTGATTAACATTGTGGTATCTGTTATATTGGTACAGTTTATGGGAGTTGCAGGAGTTGTTTTAGGGACTATTATCAGTCGTCTTCTTACGGTTACTTGGTTGGATCCTTATATCGTATATCGCTATGGTTTTGGAAGAAATCCTAAACGTTATTTTATCAAGTATGCATTATTTATGGCTTTATTTTTAACGATTGCCTTTTTGACCAACTTTATTGTGGGATGGATTCCAAACGGGAATCTATTCTGGTTCTTATTAAAAGCAATTGTAAGTTTCACAATTGTAAATGGTATTTTCTATTTGTTATTTAAAGATACAGATGATTTTCAGTATTTTTATCAAAAAATTAAGAATATTCTTTTTTCTAAATTGGACAGATTTAGACATGTGTAATTGATATCATGGTTTTGGTGATATGATGAAAGTGAAACTATTTGATGAAGGACATGAAAAAGATCTAGAAGCTGCAATTAACGAATTTTTAAGTGAAGAAGAAGTAGAAGTAATTGATATTAAGTATCAAGTAGCAGTCAGCGTTTTTTCGGAAGAGCAAATATTTTGTTTTTCTGCAATGATTGTATATCAGAAATAGTGAGGTTATGATGTATGAAGAAAAGTAGTTTTTTGAGAAATGCTTTTATTGCAACTGCAGGAATTATTGTCTGTAAAATCATAGGACTTTTATATGTAATTCCTTTTTATTCCATCATAGGAAGTCAAGGTGGTGCATTATATAGTTATGCCTATTCCATTTATGCCATTTTCTTGAGTTTATCAACGAGTGGAATTCCAATTGCTATTTCGAAATTGGTCAGTGAATATCAGACAATGGAATACTATAATAGTAAAGAAAGGGTTTATAAAATTGGACTTGCGTTAATTATGACACTTGGGATTGTTCTTTTTGTACTCATGATGTTATCCGCACCTTTCTTAGCGAAGATTATTTTGGGTGACTTAACAGGTGGAAATAGTGTAGAAAGTGTTACAATGGTTATTCGTGTGATTTCTTTATCACTTTTGATTGTTCCTGTTTTAAGTGTTACCAAGGGATATATACAAGGCCATCAAATGATGGATAGTCCAAGTAAGGCAAATGTGATTGAACAATTGGTTCGTGTTGGTGTGATAATACTCGGAAGTTTATTTGCTGTAAGGGTATTTCATACAAAGATAGATACCGCTGTTGGAATTTCCGTTTTTGGTGCGACGGCTGGTGCGATTGTCGCTTATTTCTATTTGGCAATGAAACTCTATAAGCATAAAGAAATTCTCCATTCTAATGCAATCCGTACGAGAAAAGAAGCAAAGATTACCAATCATGTAATTCTTAAAAAAATTGTTTTTTATGCACTTCCTTTTCTTGCAATTGATTTATTAAAATCGGCTTTTTCTTTGGTAGATACGTTTACCGTTGTAAATACACTCACAAATTTAGGATATGAAGCGAGTATTACAGAAAGCGTCATTGGTGTTTTGACCACTTGGGGAACGAAACTGAATATGATTGTGGTCTCTATTTCTCTTGGAATTAGTATGAGTTTAGTACCAAGTGTCGCAAGTAGTTATGTTGAAAAAGATATGGTAGGGGTAAATACAAAAGTAAGAGATGCAGTTCAATTGTTGCTATTCTTCTCTTTGCCGATGGTGTTTGGTCTTAGTTTTCTATCAGGATCTGTTTGGACCATTTTTTATGGAGAACAGACAATGTGTGCTTCTATTTTTGCGTTGTTTATTTTTCAAGCTATTACCTTTGTGTTATTAACGATATTACTGAATATTGCACAGACAATTAATGATACTCGTCTTGCAGTTGGAACTTTATTATTTAGTTTTATCTTGAAAGCAGTACTCAATATTCCAGTAATGCATATATGCCACGCACTTAAAATAGAAGCTTATTATGGACCAAGTATCGCAACAATCGGTGCACAAGTAATCGCCATTTGCATTTTACTTTATATACTTGCGAAGAAACATCAGATTTCACTTTCCAAAAGTAAGGTTGTAATTGGTAAAATCATTCTTTCGACACTCATTATGTTTATGAGTCTAAAAATTGTGGAACTTTTTATTCCTGTCGCAGAATCCAGTAGGTTAGTTGCCATTGTAAAGGTTGTTTTCTACACGATATTAGGTTCTATTATCTATTTTGTTACAGTTGGGCGTAGTGGTGGTATGAAGGGCATATTCCGTAATTTAAAAAAAGATATCTTTTTCCGTAAAGATTAGGTGATGTTATGGAGATTTTATTTGAAGTAATAGGAGAGTTGTTATCAGGAGTTGTAGAATATATTGAAGATAACAAAAAAATCAGTAAATGGATTCGTTATCCGATTTTGATTTTCTCTATGTTGTTTGTTATAGTTGTTTTACTCGGGTTATTATTGCTTGGAATTCTAATTCTTCAAAAAGACATTATTGCAGGAGTTTTTATCATTGGAATCGGATTATTGCTTACTTTTTTGCTTATTTATCAGATTTATAAAAAATCCTAGAAGCCCAAAGATTTAAAATAAAACTTGCACTTCTCATCTATTTATGCTATTATGTATATAGATGAGAGAAATCTCATACAATAAAAGAGATACATCTTACTTTGTTCTGTTAGGTGTGTCTCTACTAATTATGGCTATTGCTAGCCAAATGTGTTGATAACACCATCTAGTTGCTAGGTGTTATTTTTTGTCCTGATTTTTTAGTAAGTATATTATAATTAACACAAGCGCTAATTCTAACATAATTGCCTTTCCACATCATAAGACATCACCCCACTTTCATGAGGACACCTAACAATAAAATATATCTCTACTAAAAAAATACGATAGAAAAATCTATTTTCCTTTTTGAAATGGATTTTTTTCTTTTCTATAAATAAGCGACATAATCCTCACAATTGTTATGGTATTTTAAAAATATCCAAAAAAGAAAGAAATTGTTGTTTAAAATGTAGGCTAATGCAACATGATATACATAGAATAAATAGAGGAGATGGTATCTTATGTATGGAAACTTTACAGAAGAAGCAAGAAAAGTATTGGTGAAAGCAAAAAAAGAAATGTATGACTTAAAACATCCTTATGTAGGAAGCGAACATTTACTTTTGGCTATTTTAAAACAAGATAACAGTGTTTCTCAAAAACTAAAAGAATATGGACTCGATTATGAGAAATTCAAAGAAGAGATTATTGCCATTGTAGGAATTGGTAGTGAAGCCAATAATTATTTTTTGCGGACACCCCTTTTAAAGCGGATTATAGAAAATGCCATTATTGATAGTAAAGAAAACAACAATGGAGAAGTTACCATTGAGCACTTGTTTTCAAGTATGTTAGAAGAGGGAGAAGGGGTCGCAATCCGTATTATGCTGGGTATGCAAATGGATTTGGATCAACTATATTCTGAATTTGTATATCGTTTTACCAGTCCAAAGAAACATAAAAAAAATAAAAAACTATTGTTAGAAGAATTAGGCATTGATTTAACAGCAAAGGCCCAAAATGGTGAATTAGATCCTGTCATTGGAAGAGATGACGAGATTAAAAGGGTATTAGAAGTATTATCTCGTAGAACCAAAAACAATCCTATCTTAATTGGAGAAGCAGGGGTTGGGAAAACTGCTATTGTAGAAGAATTGTCGCGGTTAATCGCAGCAGGAGAAGTACCAATGCAACTGAAAAACAAACGAATTATTAGTCTAGATATGGCAAGTGCGGTTGCTGGAACCAAATATCGTGGTGAATTTGAAGAACGCATGCGTAAAATCTTGAAAGAGATAGAAGAAAATGATGATATTATTCTATTTATTGATGAAATTCATACATTAGTAGGGGCAGGAGGAGCAGAAGGTGCGATTGATGCTTCTAATATTTTTAAGCCAGCGCTTGCGCGTAATAAACTAAGATGTATTGGTGCAACCACAACATCAGAATATAAGAAATATATTGAAAAAGATGGAGCGTTAGAACGACGTTTTCAAAAAATCATAGTCGACACACCATCTAGAGAAGTGGTAAAGGATATTTTAATGAAATTAAAAGACATTTATGAAAAATATCATTTCGTACAGATTGGTGAAGATATGATTGATCTGATAATTGATTTATCGGGTAAATATATTTATGATCGTAATGAACCAGATCGTTCTATTGACATTCTAGATGAAGTATGTGCGAAAGTGAGTTTAAAAGAGAACAAAGATATTAAAAAATATAATCAGCTCAAAAAGAAAGTAGAAGAATTAATCTTAGAAAAAAACAATGCGGTCATTCATCACGATTTTGAAACTGCTTCAGAGTTAAAAGAAGAAGAAAATCAATATTTAGATGAGATGAATCATTTGGAATTAAAACTATATCAAAAAAATAGTAAACCTGTTACCAAAGAAGATATCGCTGAAGTTGTGCATTTGAAAACAAAAATACCTGTTTATGAAATATTAGAAGATAATGAAAAGGTAATTATGGAATTAGAAAGTCAGTTAAGAAGTAAAATTGTAGGGCAAGATCATGCACTTCAAGATGTGATTGCCATTGCCAAAAAAATAAAACTAGGATTTTATGAACATGAATGCTATTCTATGATGTTTATGGGTCCAAGTGGCGTTGGAAAAACAGAATTAGCTACTTTATTTGGAGAATGTATGGTTGGTAAACAAAACGTAATAAGGCTTGATATGAGTGAATATACAGAAGCACACTCTGTTAGTAAGATTATAGGAGCTCCCCCTGGGTATGTTGGTTATGATGACAATCGTAATGTGTTAGAAGAAATTCGTAATAAGCCATATTCCGTTTTAATTCTAGATGAAATTGAAAAAGCGCATCCTAATATTGTGAATTTATTCTTCCAAATTTTAGAAGAAGGAAAAATCAAAGATGCGAGTGGAAAAGTAGTACGTTTTGATCATGTAATTATTTTAATGACTTCTAACATTGGCTTTACAGATATTCATGTAGGATTTCATGAAGCAACCAATGATACAGTCCTCAGTAAGTTAAAAGAAAACTTTAGTGTTGCTTTTGTAAATCGAATTGATAATGTGATTGTATTTAACACCTTAACAAAAGAAAATATTATGGAGGTCATTCATAGTAAGATGAAAAATCTGAAAGAAAAATACAACAAGCGTAAGATTCATATTCAAGTCAAATCATCTGTATTGGAAGAAATTTGCAATTTATCCAATTATTCTGAATATGGCGCACGTAAAATAGATAAAATTATAAAGGATAAACTAGAAAATCAGGTAATAGACGCTGTAATTGCAGGTCATCAGACAGTCGAAATTACATCACTTAAAAAAGAGAAAGTAAGGTGACTTTCTTTTTTCTTTTATACGTGATATCATATATGATATATTGGAAAGGAAGATGGAAATGAATAAAAAATTATTAATGATTGTGCTAGTTTTATGTTTATTTGCTGGTTGTGGAAAAAAGGAGGAGGGGAAAAATTTAGAAAATACGAATCCTGTAATAGATCAAAGTGGAAAAGAATTATCTAATGATAGTTTATCCAATAACGAAGATAAAGATGTACTGAATCTTAGTGATACATTAGAGCAAATAGAACAAGCAAAAATGGCTGTAGCTAAAAATACACTTGTTGCGATGGAAAATGTTGCCCAAAACTTTTATGTGATGGAATTAATGACAAATACCGATTTTAAAACTACCACTTTTGTATGTAATGGTATAGAGTGCTCAAATGGTATAAAAGTATTGGATGTAAATGGTAAAGTTCCATCTTCTGGAGAAATAACAGTAAATGGAGATGGAACAGTGGTATTTTCCAATATTGTGATAGATGGATATAAATGCAATGTATTAGATAGTGGAGAAGTTACTTGTGTAAAATAGAAAGTAAGGTGTGAGATATACTTTACTTTTTTAGGAAATCTAAATTAAGAATTATTCATAAATATTTAAAATATTTCCATATTAATATTGGTGATACTTATGCTAGAATCCTTTGTAATTAAAGAAGTAAATGGAGAAGAAATATTATATTGTTATATGAACTATGATTATGAATTCAGCAAAGAATTCTTTTCCAATTTAAAGGAAGTTGGATTTGTAAAGCAAGTTCAAAATTGGATTCAAAAAAATAAAATTGCTTTTCATGGAAAAAAGGTAGTGGTAGTCGCAAGTGGGATTGTGATTGCTTCTCTTTTGCTAAATGAAGTTCCGATACAACAAAAATCCGATGTATTTTCTTTTACTTCGCCTGCTATTGTGGAGCAGGTAGGTGATATTTCCTCTCTTGATTCTATCAAGGAAATTTCCTCTAATGATCCAATTGTATCAGAGGAAACATCTACCATAGAAGAAAGTATACCAGTAAATGATACTACAAATGTCTCATCCTCTTTTGAAAGTTCGCAAGTTCCTTCTATACCAACTCAGGAAATCATTACAAATGAAATTCCATCTTCCGTAGAAACAGAACCGGTGATTCAAACGCCTATTTTTTCAAATCCTATTACAATTTACCGAAGTGGAACTCCTGTTGTACTTGAATTTGAGGAATATATCGCTGGTGTAGTTGCAGCTGAAATGCCTGCTTCTTTTTCATCTTCTGCTTTACAAGCGCAAGCTATTTTAGCGCGTACATATGCACTGAAAAGGTTAGAAGAAGGGAAATATCTTACAGATACTGTAGATACACAGGTCTATTATGATGAAAGTCGTTTACGAGCAGAATGGGGAAATTCTTTTGATTTTTACTGGAATAAGGTAAAAGAAGCCTGTCAAAGTACGGAAGGAAAAACATTACAATATCAAGGGCGTTATATAGATGCAGTATATCATTCTACAAGTAATGGGAAAACCGAAGCAGCACGCAATGTTTGGGGCTATGAGGTTCCCTATCTACAGAGTGTGGATTCTCATTGGGACTATAATACAACATTTTATAACAATACCGTATCGAAGGATATGAATCAATTGTTAAATCTATTAGGTGTTACGAATTTACAAGATGGCGATATTGAGATTTTGAGCCGAAATGAAAGTGGAAGAGTATCGGAAGTTAGAATACAAAACCAAATATATCAGGGAGTTGATTTACGTTCTATTTTAGGACTTCGTTCTTCTGATTTTGATATTTCTATGGAAAATGGGAATCTTGTTATTACAACACGCGGTTGGGGACATGGAGTGGGATTAAGCCAATATGGTGCTGAAGGTATGGCAAAAGAAGGTTACTCCTATCAACAAATTTTGTCTCATTATTATCCAGAGACAACAATATCATAAATATTTGACAAATAGAAAATTTATGAATATAATGATATCAAAGCTTAGAACAAGAGGAGTATAATTGTGCTACTTCAAGAGAGTCTGTGATTGGTGAAAACAGATAGTGAAACAATTAGAAGGTAGCTTGGGAGCTGAATATTTGAACCTTTAGTAGAGTATTCCGTAGATATGCGTTAAATAAATGAGATAACTTATGTTATAAATTAAGGTGGTACCACGCGAGATCACGTCCTTAGCTTTGGATGTGATTTTTTTGTTAGGAGGTCTTAACATGATTCATAGAGGTAAGTTGTTTATTATTCCAGATGAAGAACAAATACTACAAGGTTTGTTTGAATATTCTGTAGCGCAAGGAAAAAGTCATACAAAAGGAATTCAAGTGTTTTCTGATATGTACCAACTGGGCTGTCAATTTTCAGAAGAGGATTATCAAGAAGCGCCTTACCTGATTGCAAGTATGGGCCATATGGTTATGAAAACGGATGATGATACTTCTTTGGCTATTTTTTATCTCCCAGAAAGGATAACAAATCGGCAAAATAATTGGATTTATGAAAATCAACCTATGTTGAGTACATATGTCCATGTAAATGCGTATTCTAAAAGAGGAAAAGAATGGAAATCCCTTCATGGAATATATGAAATCAAATTGGAAGCCAATCAGAAAAATTGTGAAATGAAAGCAATAAAAAATTAAATCCATATCAAAGTGAGGAATCTGTGTATGAAAGAACAAATAAAACAGTTTAATCAATATGTAAAGCAATTTGATTTGAAAGACAAAGCATTGATGGATAAATTTCACCATACCTTTAGGGTTATGGAATATAGTACTGCCATTGCACAGTCACTCTATTTGAATGAAGAAGATGTTAAAATTGCAAGACTCGTTGGACTTTTACATGATATTGGCAGATTTGAGCAGTGGAAAATAGAAACATCTTATGATAACAATACAATTGATCATGCGGAATTAGGCGTTACCATTTTAAAGAAAGATAATTTAATTTCCAAGTTTGTATCCGATATAGAAGTACAAGAGCTGGTATTAAAAGCAGTGTGTAATCATAATAAATTAGAACTAGAACCCATGTCTGAAAGAGAACGCTTGTTTACAAAAATCATTAGAGATGCGGATAAGTTGGATATTATGATAGAACAAAATAATCAAATCCATAGTGGTAAACCCATATTGAATGACCAATTGATACAATCTATTCGACACCATGAACTTTGTAAAGATATAGATATGCATGTTCAAAATGGGTATTTTACAGATGAAGATTCTATTTTACGCTCCTTGGCATTTGTCTTTGATATCTATTTTGATTATACATTGAAGTATTTAAAAGAAAAACAAGTTATCCAAAATAAAATCAACTTATTAGAAATTTATTTTCCAGATAATCCAAAAGTTCAAGAAGTGAAACATATTATAATAGAATATATAGAAGAGAGGTTAAAATCATGTTAGAAACAAAATACAATCACAAAGAGGTAGAAAAAGATAAGTATAAATTATGGAAAGAAAAAGGTTACTTTGCATCCGGTAACACAAATAAACCACCTTACTGTATTGTGATACCCCCTCCCAATGTAACAGGCAAACTACATTTGGGACACGCTTGGGATACTACCTTGCAAGATATTATCATACGGTATAAACGAATGGATGGTTATGATACATTATGGTTGCCAGGAATGGATCATGCTGGAATTGCAACACAAGCAAAAGTAGATAAAAAGTTAAAAGAACAAGGAATTAATCCAAGGACAATGGACCGTGAAGAGTGGTTAAAGGTGGCTTGGGATTGGAAAAGAGAATATGCTGAAAATATTCATACCCAATGGGAAAAATTAGGTTTATCATTGGATTACTCCAAAGAACGTTTTACTTTGGATGATGGATTAAGCAAATCTGTACGTAAAGTATTTGTAGATTTATATAATGAAGGTTTGATCTATCGTGGGGAACGTATCATCAACTGGGATCCAGAGGCGATGACCGCTTTATCCAATGAGGAAGTCATTTATAAAGAAGTAGAAGGAGCCTTCTACCATTTAAAATATTTTCTTGAAGATAGTGATACGTATTTAGAAGTCGCAACCACACGTCCCGAAACTTTATTTGGAGATACGGCAGTTGCGGTGAATCCAAATGATGAAAGATACAAAGATTATATTGGTAAAAATGTAATTTTGCCAATTGTAGGAAAAAAGATTCCAATTGTTGGAGATATGCATGCTGATCCAGAATTTGGAACAGGAGTTGTTAAGATAACACCTGCACATGATCCCAATGACTTTGAAGTAGGGCAACGTCATAATTTAGAGAGAATTGTTGTCATGAATCCAAATGGAACAATGAATGAATTTGCAGGTATCTATAAGGGTATGGACCGCTTTGAATGTCGTAAGAAAGTGGTAGAAGATTTAAAAGAACAGGGTATTTTGATTGACATCAAACCAATGGTCCATAGTGTAGGGCATAGTGAACGAACGGATGTCATGGTAGAACCTTATCTATCGAAACAATGGTTTGTGAAAATGAGACCTTTGGCGGATAGAGTACTAGAAAACCAAAAAAATAGGGATACAAAAGTTAATTTTGTCCCAGAACGTTTTGAAAAGGTAATGAATCACTGGATGGAAATTACATATGACTGGTGTATTTCAAGACAATTATGGTGGGGACATAGAATTCCTGCTTGGTATAAAGATGATGCAGTTTATGTTGGAATGGAAGCGCCAAAAGAAGAGGGATGGGTACAAGATACCGATGTATTAGACACTTGGTTTAGTAGTGCTTTATGGCCATTTAGTACATTAGGCTGGCCTGAGGCTACGAGTGATTTCAAAAGGTATTATCCAAATAATTGTTTGGTAACAGGTTATGATATCATACCTTTCTGGGTTAACCGTATGACATTTCAGGGGTTACATTTTACAAACTATAGACCTTTTCAAGACTGTTTGATTCATGGTTTAATCCGTGATAAACAAGGAAGAAAAATGTCTAAATCTTTAGGAAACGGTGTTGATCCTATGGATGTTATTGATACGTATGGATGTGATGCACTTCGTTTCTTTTTAGCAACCTCTTCAGCCCCAGGAATGGATTTAAGATATGATGAAGAAAAGGTAAAATCTACTTGGAATTTTATCAATAAGTTATGGAATGCAAGTCGTTTTGTACTTATGAATTTAGAAGACTTTACAAAAGAACAAGAGACGATGGAAGGATTAGACTTAAGTGAAAAATGGATTTTAACCAAAATGAATCATTTAATCCAAGTGGTTCGTAAACATATGGATCAATATGAGTTTCATGTAGTGGGAACTGAAATTTATAATTTTGTATGGAATGATTTTTGTGATTGGTATATTGAACTTGCCAAAATGAAAATGAATGACAGGACGAAAACAGTTTTAATGACAGTGTTAGAAACCATTTTGAAATTGTTACATCCGTTTATGCCATATGTAACAGAAGAAATTTATCAAATGTTACCTACTCATGAAGAATCCATTATGATAAGTAGCTATCCAACTGTTCAAGAAGAACATATTTATGAAAGAGAAAAATCTGACTTGGATGAAATGATTGCCTTTGTGGTAAAGGTAAGAACTTATAAATTAGAAAACCAAATTCCAAAAGATGTCAAGGTTTATTTTGAAGGAAATTCACTTATCTTAGATATGTTAAAAATTACACAAGAACAATTGGTGTCAAAAGAAACAATCGAAAATCAAAATTGTGGTAGTGTAAAAAGTAATTGTGCATCTATTTATTTCTTATTTGATTCATCTAAAAATTTAGAAAAAGAAAAAGAAATACTTTTAAAAGAAAAGGAAAAATTGGAAGCAAATATTACAAGAAGAGAGAATTTACTTGCGAATGAGAATTATGTAAGTAAAGCACCTTCTGCATTAGTAGAACAGGAACGTGCTACTTTAGAGAATGAAAAACAATCTTTGGAGATTGTACTACAAAAATGGAATCAATTATCTAAATAAAAGAGAATTTTGTATATTCTTTTTTATTTTGGGCAATAGTTCAAAGATTCTTCTTAAACAACAAATATAATTTTATTAATGATTTATATAGTGAAAGTTTAATCGAAAGAATTACGTATGAATTCTAATAAAAAATTTATTTTTCATTTTATAGTGACATTTATAGTGACATTTATAGTGACATTGTGCTATGATTATGTTGGAGGTAACATTTGATGATAGGATTATTGGAAGATAAGAGAACAGAGTTTAAGATAAAACTTACTGATACGTTAGAGAAAGAAGTTATTGCCTTTTTAAACACTGATGGTGGGAATATATTTATTGGTGTTGATGATAAAGGAAATATAAGTGAAAATCTAGGTAATTTAGATTTATTACAAAGAACGATAAAAGATAGAATAAAAGATAATATTATGCCATCTACTTTAGGTTTGTTTGATGTTGTTATAAA
>CANSPQ010000012.1 GCA_947648915.1 uncultured Caryophanales bacterium
AATAATTAAATTATCATGGCTAGATGGATTTTACACAGAATTTTTTACACACTCAGCATTAGCATTATATTCTTACAATTACTAGAACAAGTTTTTAAATTTTTTCTTTCAAGTGGATAACACTTAACTGATTCTAAAAATGTAGTTTCAAAAATATCTCTATCAATAATATTAAATAGTTTTTGTAATACAACTCCACTAGGCAGTACTTTGCCATTTATGTCGCACCATAATTTATGACTTTTTCTCCATCCATTATTAGCAGGTGCTTCTCCAACTAATACTATGTCATTATCTTTTCCAATAAATACTGTTGCATCATTAGGAAATTTATCAACTAATTTCTCACAAGATTTACAAGAATATACTTTTTCATCAACTTGTTTTAATAATTTTTTTATTAATCTTGTTTTTAGTATGTTATATCTATTTTTTGTATCATCAGTTAATATCTTTTCTCTACCTATGATTTGGTAATCTTTATAATCTATTTCATGATTAAACTGACTTGAAGTTAAATCTATAACTTTATTCTCTATTAAATTGAAATAATGACTAATATTATCAACATGAATCTTACAAATATCTCCGCCAAAATAATCATTAATGATTAGAGATGTTATTGCACACATACCAAAGCATTTATTATTGTCATTCCAATCATCTTGAACTTTAGGATAACATAAATCTTTTGAGTAGCATTCTAACAATACTTTTTGGATATTTTCAATATTCACAATAACACCTCATTTCATTAAGTTTTAACTATAAATATTATAACAAATAAATTTTATCGTGTCTTGACCTTCCCATTATTTTTTCTAATTTCTAATTTCCATTTATATTCTTCTAATTCTTTTAAATAATCTCTCTTAAAATAATTTTCATACAACCATCTAATGCCTTCTTCTTTTACACATATAACACCATCATCTTCAAATGTTATAGGATAGGGAAATACTTTTTTCATCCTATGAAGTGCTACATGAATAGCACTTATATTTTTTCCAAATAAGTAAGGCAAAAATCTTAATGAAAAAGATTGATATTTTTGTCTTTTATCTATTCCTAATTCATTTTCTAAATCAATAATTTTCTTTTTATAAAATCTTATCTCAGAAGTTAAATAATGTTCTTCTTTGTTAAAATAAACTTCTTTTAACCAATCAACACATTCTTGATTTACATACATTTTTGTTTTCTTGTCTTTATCTCTTTTTATCCATAAATAATAATCATATTCATGCCTTCGTTTTACATTTCTCATGACTCTACCAAATTGTTTTGTTGTTAATAAAAACATCTTTTGAACTTCTTTTCTTTCCATCCATTCTTCACTCATACAACTTCTCCTTTCAAAATAATAGGGAACGGGTAACGTAATATAGAAATTCAATATATCAAGCATGGTGTATACACACCCATCTACTTGTTAGGGATATTCCCTAAGACCCACTAATATAGTCTCCGACAGTTTAATTTTTTTCAGTATATTTTTTACTAACTTCATTAGATTTTTCAATCATTTCTTTTACTTCTTTTTCATAGTTCTTATTATTAATTAATACTTCTGATAACAAAGAATAAGGAACATCCTTTGCATTTTCTTTAAAATACTCTAATAATTGTGGCACGACTATTTCAAAGAAATAATTAATAAAACTCATCTCCTTTCTAAATTTAGGCAACAAAAAAAGCACATTTCTGTGCCGAAAATCATTATATTTTTTGCAATTTTTTATTATTATCAAAAAAATTTTTTTCAAGAAATTTTACACATTCTTTATCAAAAATATGTCCTAAACCTTTAAAATCTTCATCTGTCATGTCAGTATAAAATTTTTGTGAAACAGGATCTATAGCCATTACATCGAGAGGATTTCCACGATGATTATTATTAGAAATCTTTGAAGATAATATAAACTTATCTTCACTTATTTCAGTAGTAAATAGTCCTTGTTCTGTTATTAACGCCAATCCTGTAACATAATAACCCGTAGTCTTCCCGCCGATAGATTCAATTAATTTCGTATAATATTCTATCATTTCATCATCTGTTAAAACTTTTCCATTAACTCTTCTTACAAATAATCCAGAATCTCCAGCAATAGTAGGTATTTTTGTTTCTTCATAATATGCTTCTGCTTTTTTGATTGCATTTTCTACAGCTGTTTTTCCATCTTCTATAACATTAACTTTAATTCCAAGTTCTTTAGGTGTTATTATTTCGATTGGACTATTTTCTAATCTTCTGCGCATATTATAAACTTTTGAATCATTACTTGTAGCATATAATAACTTCATTTAATAACTCCTCTCCTTATTTGAATTTCTAATTGCTTAGTTTTATAAGCATGCCCTGCATTTTCAATTATTTTATATTCAAAGTATTGCAATATTCATAAATACCTGATTTATATCTTTCTATTATTTTCCACATATTTTATAATTGCATCATACCATTTTTTAAGCGTAATTTACTGGCCTCTTTAGTAAACCAACCATATTCACTTGTTACCATTACATTTCCTTCATAAGTACTCAATGGTGTATCAGGAGACTCTAATGCATAACCAAATAATGCATTATTTTTTACTTTTTCTTCAATTATTTTGGAATTTATTAATTGTTTCCCTGTACCACTAATCAAAATACAGGATTTTTTCATACTATTTAATAATTCATCATTAATTAATTGTTTGGTTTCATCATTTATTGATAAACAAATAAATATAACATCACAATCTTCAAATAGTTTATCCAACGAAATATAATTATATTTGCATTGTTTTTTTGTCCGATTCCAATAATAAACATTCATACCAATTCCAAAACAAATTTCTGCTATTCTTGTTCCAATATTACCTAGCCCAACAATTCCAACTTTTTTATCACTTAATTCTATTTGCATCAATTCATTTGTAAATATTTGCCTATTTTCATTTTTTATTTGAAGCGGAATTTTATTTGCCAAAGCGAACATGTACATTACTAAATATTCTGCAACACTATTTGATGCATATCTTGGAATGTTTATTACATCAATACTTTTTCTATCACAAAGTTTTAAATCAACATAACTTTTATCAGTTGTTCCTAAAAAAATTGCTTTTAAATTATCAACATTATTTAAAATATTATTTGGAAAATTCCAACCAGCATAATCAGGATCATACACAATAACTTTTTGCATTGTATCTTCCATAAGTACTTTATAATTATCATCATTGTTTTCACTCATAAAAATTATATTACCAAAATTAGAAATATTTTTAAGATACTCTGAATTAAATATATTTTTTTCTGATATAAAATAAATGTTCATAGTTAGTCACCTCAATATAATTTTACCATAGTTTTAGAATTTATTGATGATAAATCGTGTTGATTTTTTTGGGAAATAATACCCATATTAATTACATTTGGGGCTCCTTTTGGACCCCACCTATAAAAATTTGTAGTTTGAACAAAATACATATTATAAACACAAAAAAAATCCTTTATATTTCAAGGAATTTTTTAATTTTATAAATGGGGCGCGATAAGAGGATCGAACTCTTGCATAACGGAACCACAATCCGCCGTGTTAACCACTTCACCAATCACGCCGTGTAACATAAGTTACATTTAATATTTTATCATAAATTAAAGAATACGCAAGCCTTTTTTCGCAAAAACTTACGCATCATCCATTTTAAATCTGGGGGACACAAGATCCGTTCCCATATTGTTATCAAATAATATGGTTCTGTTCTTTTTATCAAATTGGGAAATACGGTCATAATTGACGATACATGCCCTATGTGCATATACAAAACGGTTATCCAACATATTTTTTAACTCAATTAACGTTTTATTTACAATAATTTGATTATCGGTTGTTTGAATCGTACACTTACGGTCTTTATCTCTTATAATATATAGAATGTCTTTTGTCGCAATCGTATGCACAATATTTTGATTCTTAAAACGAATGATATTCTTCATACTTAAATTTTTGAGCGCTAATGCAATAGTGCCTTCTAATTCCTTTTGATAATTACCACTTTTATCAATGAAATCTAAAAATAGAAATCTGCTTTTTAACATATCTTTCTTATATTTTTCATAATAAGCCGTACAAAAAATAAGCATGCTTTCAATGTCATTGTTACGAATTTCTTTGGCAATATCAATACCCGATTTCCCATTTACTTCAATATCTAAAATATAAATTTTAAGTGCTTTTTTCTGATTCATTATTTTCATAAAATTGGCATCATAATTTTCAAAAGAATATTTTTCGTATGACATATCATTTCGCATCATAACACGGTCAATTATTTTTTCAACTTCTTCTCTAAATATATCTTTATCATCACATATAATATAATTTATCATACATCATACAACCCCTAATTCTATTCTTGTGCGCAAATGGTTATTAATTATTAGAATTTAAAAACCTTTTTGCGTTACCTTACAATATTGTAACCCCTTTTTCCAAAATTTTACAGTATGTTATATGCAAATTTTCAAAATCTGTCTCAATCGTAAAAAATAATGTCTGAACATTAGAATTGTGAAAAATAGTTACATACCCATACCAATTGGTCAAAAAACCATATGATAGGGTGAAGGGAGAAATTTTTATGTATAATTACCAAAATAAAAATTTAGATTATTACAATTATTCAAATGATAATTTTAATCAACCACTTTATACAGAAGATGCAAATGCAAATGCACTTTATGATCCTTATCAAGGATTCATTAGAGGAAATATGTTTCCAAACCTTTATAATGCATATAAACTAAATCAACCACTTGATATTACGCCAAAGAATGAAAAAGAGCAATTGCTTATGTTCTTAGATGCACTTTCTTTCGCGACTATTGATATGAATTTATATCTAGATTTATATCAAAATGACAAAGATATGATTGCACTATTTAATCAATATCGTATGGAGGCCAATAAATTAAGAGCAGAATATGAAAGTAAATATGGTCCTATCTTAGTGGATAGTGATGCATCAAACGTATATCCTTGGGCTTGGGATAATCGTCCATGGCCATGGGAAAATGAGTAAGGAGGAAATACAATGTGGATTTATAAGAAAAAATTAGAATATCCAATCAATATCAAAAATAAAGATTTACGTATGGCAAAATATCTAGTAACCCAATATGGGGGTCCTGCTGGGGAATTATCCGCAGCTTGGCAATATTTGAATCAACGTTATACGATGCCAGATGAAAAGGGAAAGGCCCTATTAACCGATATCGGTACTGAAGAATTAGCCCATGTGGAAATGATCTCTACTATGATTTATCAATTAACAAGTGGGGCAACTGTAGAGGAAATGGAAGCAGCTGGTCTCGGTTCTAACTATGCACAATATGGAATGGATTTATTTCCATCAGATTCTTTCGGAAACCCATTTACAATGGCATATATTAAAACAGCAGGGGATCCAATTGCCAATATTGAAAGTGATATGGCAGCTGAACAAAGAGCGCGTGCTACTTATGAACATTTAATGGATATGACAAATGATCCCGATATTTTAGGACCACTTTCTTTCTTGAGACAAAGAGAAATTATCCATTATCAGAGATTTAAAGAACTTCGCAACTACTATTTAGATATGCAAAAGAAAAACTCCTAAGGAGTTTTTTCGTTATGCAGCTTGGCTGTAGTCGTCGTGATGATTTTGTGTATAACCATTTTCATGATTGTTACGTTCTGCTTTTTTCTTATCACGGCATTCTTTACATCTTACTGGTTGATTTGTAAATCCTAGTGATTCAAAGTGTCTTTGTTGACCTGCTTCAAAAACGAATTCTTTACCACAATCTTTACAAACGATAGTAATATCCTCATAAGTCTTTTCCATTTTGTTACCTCCTTTTTGATTTGGATCTTAGAATTATATGTGCTTTCAAAAAGGAAAGTGACAACATAATTTTAAACCAATCTAAATATATCATAATTTGTACAGTTAAGCAAGCAGTTTACTATAGATTATGTTGTTTTAGAAACAAATATGACATTTTTTGATTTATTGCGGTTATGAAATTTATATTCACTTTCATATACTATTCTTAAGGAGGATAACTTTATGAATTTGATTCCAAATGTGCCTGCCAAAGTATTCTCCTTTAGTGCTGTTATTGTAGGATATTTATTAATTGATGATTTAACTGCAAATGAGCAAAATGCACTTGGTAACTGGCTGATGTTGGTGGCACAGGTTTTATCTACCAATGCCTACTATAAACAAGTACAAGCAGAACGTGGATTAGATCAAAGCAATAAAAAATCTCCTTCCCCAGAAGAGACAATCGCAATAATGCAAAGAATGGTGGAAGCAATGCAAAAAGAAATTGACAACATCAAAAAAAGTCTATGAAGACTTCGTGTTGCTATAGAAGACTTGATCTGGTCGTACATTGATAACAGTACAAATTCGAACTGCAGTATCATAAAATAATCTTCTTTTTTTGGTTTCAATTTGTGAATAAAAAGAAGGTGTAATAGCGAGTTGTTTGGCCATATCATATATCGTAAGTCCCTTCTCTTTTCTTAGAAGTTTCAATTTTTGTGTATTATACATTTTCTCACCCCTCTTACTATATCAAATATTAGACTATTAATCTATAATATTTTATTAATTTGTATGAGAAAATTAAAGTGGGTGATGTAAATGACTAGTAAACAAACAAATATTTACAATGTGATTGGAAAGAATATCAAAAAGTATAGAAAGAACATGGGTATCACACAGCGCGAATTAGCAGAAAAACTTTTACTCAGTGATAGTTTCATTGGAAAATTGGAGTCCGTTACTTATCAGACAATTTCCATTGATACCTTGGAACAGATTGCCGCTGTTTTAGAAACTGATATTAAAAATTTCTTTGATGAAGAATAAAAGTCGAACTAGATGTAAAGCTTCGACTTTTTCTTTTGCTCATTATTTTTACTATTACTAATGTAATCCTGTATCACACTTAGAAATTCATCTTCACTTATAAAACATCCACTTGCTTCAATACAATGATAAGCTTCATAGAAACTACGTAATCCAGTGATGAATGTCTCATAGGAAAATTTTCCATCTATATAACTTTGTTCTAATTCAATCCGACCTAAAACTCTTTCTATCATACTGTGATGTCTCCATAAAATTGGATATAAATGATATAGTATCATCATCGCTTCCTCTTTTAACTGCTGATAATTTGTTTGACGTATTAAATTGATTACCTGAAAATGTTCATAGGAATCATTTTTAGCTAAGTCTCTATCATAAGCGGATAGTATGACACGAGAAGGTCCTCTTACGATTGAAGTTGGATTTATATACTGATACATACATTTCTGCATCTTATCAGCATCTGAAATGAGTCTATCAAAACTTGCTATGATCCATTCCCAGTGATATTTCCCTTTTATGTAATCTAGTATAGGGTTCAAATAGATTCCCTTATGATAATTTTTATTATATGCTCTTTCCATACTGAATTTAAATTGTTCACATTTTCTTTGTAAGTCAACTTTCATGCATTGCAATGCTTTCTCTTGTTTTTCCCTTTGTAATAACTGGTTACATAAATTAAGTGATAAAGAAATTTCTATATAAAATAACAAATCAGATTCATCGAGCAAGTTTTTTTGTGAGTGAATTTCATTTACTTCTGTTACTGTTACAATTTTATTTACATCACATTGCTTTTTATATTCGTAAAGATAAGCTTCTGCTACTCCATAGACAGAGCTGGTTAAAATAATGTTTCCTTTTATGGTTTTTAATCCTTCTACTACTTGTTGCTTTGATTCCGAGGGAATCTCTTGTGTTGTTTTCATTATATTCTCCTATTCGTTAAAAAAAGAAAGACTACTTTCTACTATCATATTTCTTTCTTTCATTTGTATTCAATATTTTTTTACGAAGGCGGAAATTTAACGGTGTAATTTCCACTAATTCATCACTATTGATATAGTCTAGGCAATATTCTAAACTCATCAATCTTGGACGTTTTAATACAACCGTGTGATCTTTTCCAGCACTTCTTGTGTTGGTTAAGTTTTTACCTTTTACAACATTTACAGCTAAATCGTTATCATGACTGTGTTCTCCAACAATCATTCCTTCATAGATATCAGCACCTGGTTCTACAAACATAATACCTCTATCTTCTAGTTGTCCTAATGCATAAGCAGTTGCTTTTCCATTTTCCATGGAAACTAATACACCTAATTTTCTTTCCCCTACTTTGCCACCGGCCATTTTACGGTATTCTTTGAAGGTATGGCTCATCATACCATATCCTTTGGTCATGGTCATAAATTCAGTTGAAAATCCAATTAAACCACGAGATGGCATGGTATAAATTAATCTAGTTTGTCCTTCACTGTTGCTCATATGTTCCATAGAACCCTCACGATTTCCCAAGGCTTCTATTACATTTCCGACATATTCGTCTGGTACATCAATTTGCACGTCTTCATATGGTTCACATTTGACACCATCTATTTCTTTGATGATGACTTCTGGTTTGGATACTTGTAATTCAAATCCTTCTCTTCGCATATTTTCAATTAAAATAGAAAGGTGTAATTCTCCTCTACCGGATACGATGAATGATTCTGAATCATTTTGTCTAATTTTCAAAGATACATCTCGCTCAGTTTCTTTTAATAGTCTTTCTTCTATCTTACGAGCGGTAATAATTTTTCCTTCCCTTCCGACAAATGGAGAAGTATTGACTCCGAACGTCATCTGCAAAGTTGGTTCATCAATTCTTAGGATAGGAAGTGCCTCTTCTTTACCAATTTCACATACTGTCTCTCCTACACTAATGTCGGGAAGCCCTGCGATTGCAACGATATCTCCGGCATTTGCTTCTTCAATTTCAATTCTTTTTAAGCCTAAATATCCAAACATTTTTTGAATACGGAATTGTTTAATACTTCCATCTAATCTTACACAAGATACCATTTCGTTTACTTTCATTTTTCCTCTTTTGACTACACCAATACCAATTCTTCCGACAAAGTCATTATAATCTAATAATGCTGGTTGAAATTGTAATGTTCCTTCACTTACTCTTGGTTCTGGTATTTCACTGATGATTAAATCTAAGATTGGGTCCATGGTTTCTTTTTGTGTACTTACATCCGAATCCATGCTAGAAGTACCTGCAAGTCCTGATGCATAAACTACTGGAAATTCTAATTGATTTTCGTCTGCTCCTAATTCAATAAATAAATCTAGTACTTCATCTACTACTTGAATAGGACGTGCAGTGGGTTTATCAATTTTATTGACCACCAAAATAGGCGTAACACCTGCTTCTAATGCTTTTTTCAGTACAAATCTAGTCTGTGGCATCGTTCCTTCATATGCATCTACAACTAATAACACACCATCCACCATATTCATGATACGTTCTACCTCACCACCAAAGTCAGCATGCCCTGGTGTATCTAAGATATTAATACGATATCCTTTGTAGTCAATTGCCGTTGTTTTTGCTAGGATTGTAATTCCTCTTTCTCTTTCAATGTCATTACTATCCATGACTCTTTCATCTACTTGTTCATTGCTTCTAAATGTCCCTGATTGTTTTAATAATTGGTCTACTAATGTTGTTTTTCCATGGTCAACATGGGCAATTATTGCAATATTTCTTATATTTTTCATATATACACTTCCTCAATAACCTTTGGTATTATAGCACATGCCTTTTGTCAAGTCAAATTGATTTTATGACAATATTTTGTCAAAAAAGATTGCTTTATTTCAACAATCCCTATTTTTCTATTTATGATATATTTTTTGGTTTTGATGATTCACTTGCATTATAATATGTTCTGTATTCTCCCTTGTAATTTTACGGGCAATGCTTTCTCCATATTGATTCGCAATTAATTGATAGATTTCGATTCCAATATTTTCTATTGAAAAGGCTTCTAGATGGTGATAAGATTCATCTGGATTAAAATTCATATCATCTGTAGCCAGTACAATTTTATCTATATCATATCCTATTATATTGATTAAATAATCAAGATGTTTTAAAAATTGAATCTGTCTTTTATGATAAGAAAGTTTCTCATTATTTTTTGACAAAAAGTTCCCATTTGTAAATAATCCTATATAGCCATTCACTTCTTTTAATTGTCTTAACTGTTGATCCGTTAAATTTCTGTTTCGATCACATAAGGTTCTTACGTTGGAATGGGAAGCTATAATAATTGAATTTTCCTTTCTTTTTGCTTGATATACTTTTAATATATCATCAAATGTTTGTTGATTCGCATGTGATACATCTATTATTATTCCTAATTCTATTGCCTTTTCAATCAATTCTTTTCCTTTTTCTGTCAATCCTGATTCTGATCTATTTCCTGAACCATATTGATTTTGATGATTCCAAACAGGTAATATAGAACGAAGACCTAGATGATATAATTCTTTTAAAGTTTTCATACTATCTATATAATCGCATCCTTCAATGCTATAAATAAAATTCGTTGTAATCGGTATTACGCCTGCATCTTTCATCCTATTAAGAAATTGGATACTTTTTGAAAACATTTTTTTAATATCTTTCATTTCCTCTAATGAGATATCTAATTCTTCTTTCATTTCACTAGGTGTCATAAAATATAAATTGATTAAGCCACCTAATACATTGTCTTGTCTATATATTTTTCTTAAATCTTTTATTAGTTTTTCTTTATTTGCAAATTTATTATTTTTCATCATATTGAAATATAAAATTGTTAATAAATCATAATGCATATCATACATAATAAAACTCCTTTCTATTTCAATACTATAGTATATTTATAAATTCATTCAAAAAATAGATATTATGCAATCTACTTTTTTATTTGAGTATGTTCTATTTTAATTGTCAAAGTTATTATGACTAAATATCATATCCAATTTTTCTTTGATTTGGTCTCGATTGAATGGTTTTGGAATATAGTCTACAAAACCTTCTTCTATATATTTTTCTTTTGCACCTGCAACTGCATCAGCTGTTAAAGCAATGACCGGTATTTTAAAATCTGGATTTTCTTTTAATTTCTTTAAAGCTGTTTCTCCACTCATATTGGGCATCATAATATCCATTAAGATTAAATCATATTCATCTCCATTTTTCACTTTTTCTAAACATTCTAATCCATCATAACATTCTTCTATCGTAAAATCGAAATCGGTTAAGGCACGTTTTGCTACTTTAATATTTAATTTGTTATCATCTACAATTAATATCTTCTTGTTTTCATAAATTTGTTGATTTTCTTTGTTTTCTTCTTTTTGTGTTCCTAAAACATTTTCTTTTTCAATCGTCATCTTACTTATCTTTTGCGGTAACTGTACTACAAAAATAGATCCTTTTCCGTACTGACTTTGGACATTGATTTTCCCACCCATCATATCGACTAAAGCTTTGGTAATGGCAAGTCCTAATCCTGTTCCCTCGGTTGTGGAATTCTTTTCAATATCGAGTCTCTCAAATTTCGTAAATAATTTATTGATTTGCTCAGCTTTAATACCTATCCCCGTATCTTGCACAGTAATCATTAAATTACAAATACCCTTTTGATTGATACATTTTACGGTTAAATTGATTGTGCCTTGCTCTGTATATTTAATTGCATTAGTAAGTAGATTATTAACAATCCCTTTGATATGGACTTTATCCCCTATTAATTCATCTGGAACATCCTCGGCAATATTTAAATTAAATTTGATATTTTTTTCACCAATACGAGTAGATGTTACTTTTGCCATATTGGTTATCTCTTTTTTAAAGTTATATGGATTTTCAACCATTTCCATTTTTTCGGATTCAATTTTATTAATATCTAGTATATTTCCGACAATCTCTAATAAAGTATGAGAGGCATTGATGATATCTTCCGTATCTTCGACTACTTCTTTTGGTACTCTATCCTTATATGTTGCGATATCTTCCGATAATCCTACAATGGCATTTAATGGCGTTCTGATTTCATGGGACATACTCGATAAGAAATCCGATTTGGCATGATTGGCTTTTTCCGCTTGGTTTTTGGCAAGTTCTAATTCAGTAAGCATTTTAATATCTGGATTTTCTATGGTGTGATACATAATCATATTAATAAATACGATAATGGCTGGAATTACAATCAATGTTGGATCTAGTAGTCTAACGAGTATAGCAATTCCTATAAATATAATCAAGAATATAAAAGGAATTGCCTTTTTACGGTTTATGGATTTCGCATTCTTTATAAAAATAAATAATTCTATTATAAAGTTTATTAAAGCAACACTATAAATAAACATTGTTCCAATACCTGTTACACCCATTGTTTCTTGATTAGAGATAATATCAATTGGCAATAAAAACTCAACAAAAATCGCAACTATACTAAAAAGTATCATAATTCTCTTAAATTTTTTATATCTTTGTTCATTTTGATATGTAATATAATAAATATATAACGTGAGCAATAAAGGCCATAAGATATAATGTATAAAATCAATCTTATTTAAAATTTTTACAATTAATTGTGAATTTGTCGTGAAACAATAGTATGTAATTAATAATTCAATAATTACTAAAAAAACATCAAAAAAACTACTAATTAACATGAAACCATAAATTTTAGTTTCTTTACTTTCCACCTTCTTTTTAGAAAAAAATAAAACCAATAATAATACAATACAAAACAGTGCACTAATTGAAAAATAAATACTGCTCATCGTAATTCCCCACAATTCTAAACAAATTATAACATATAACATAAGAAAAAGCACACTTTTTAGTGTGCGATAATATACTATTTCCTTTTCTTATATGTAATTCCTGGTACAAATTCGTTATTGGCATTGATACAATATTCATTTTCAATGGCATCTCCAGCATTACTACGCAAAAACTGCGATTCATATTCAGAATGATAAGTAAAACCAAAGACTCCATATTTTTTGAAATAAGTATGATTTAAATAAATCATAGGATTGACAAAAGAGATATCTGTTCTATTTATATTGTTCTCTATCCATATTGATTTTCTCATTTCTTCCATTTGTTTTTGAATTTCTAATGTTTTTAAGGATATATCATCTGTTGGCATAATTTCATATTTTTTTCCAAATCTTAAAATTATTTTTTTATAAATTTCTTTTTCATTTTCCACAATAGAAGGATTTTCAATATATTCTAGTATAGCAGGAATCACAGGCAATTCTGTTATTGCTGATATCATACTACTACCTTTTTTAATATCTTGCATTGCTTTAATTGGATGTAAATTCCAAGTAGATTCTCCAAAAACAACTAAATATTTGCCTGCTAATAAAGTAGCAGAGGCTTGCAAAATACTATTCGAAGAAGAGATTTTATCATTTCTATTTAAAAACACTGATTTGGCAGATGAAAATACTGCCTTAGAAAATGGACTTAGACAATCTGTTGCTACCATAACACTTGTAGGAAGCCCCAATTTTGCCATTGCAATATACATAGAAAAAATATCATGTGCAGTGGAATGATTGCATAAAATAATTGCAGGAGTATTTTTAGGAAGGTTTTCGATTCCTTCTATTTCTAATAAACTATTATAGAAATCTTTCATATAAATTTTAGAAATTGCTTGTTGACCAAGACTGATATTTGAAGGCATAAATAACGACAATTCTTTACAATACTGGCTAAGCTTGTTATAGTATTGTATTTTTTCAGCTGTACTTAATTGTTTTTCAACACTATAAGGTAATATTTTCATGACAAAACCCCTTTTCATAAATATTTGCATATCTTAACATGTTTACTACTTCTTGTCAAATTTTTTAAAGGGTTCTATTTGCAAATAGTATACAAGATTATTTTCTGCAATTCTTTATACATGCCTCTATTATTTTGTTTGCACTTTCATCATAATCTAACATTGTCTCTGGATGCCATTGAATTCCTACTACCAATTCATTATTTGGATATTCAACTGCTTCAATTAATCCATCTTCTGAATAAGCAAAGACCACTAAATTTGTTGTTTGTACATGATAGTTATGTTTACTGTTTACTTGAATCTGATGTTTACCAACTATTCTTTCTAATATTGTATTATCAATTATATTGATACTATGTTCATATTTTTGATTTTTTTAGTGATTTGCTTCTTTATTGGTTTTTGCTTTGACATAAATTGTTTCTCCTTTTTATCATTATTGTAAAGTACAATTGACAACTTTGTCAAATATTGTTGTCTCTTTTTGAAATTACTTGTTATACTGATATTAAAGGATGATTATATGAGAAAAATTAGATTATTGTTTTTATTCTTATTGATAACTCCATCAGTTGTATTTGCCCAAAATAAAAGGGTAGAAGTTACATTTTCCAAATGTGTAGATGGTGATACTGCTAAGTTTATACTTAATGATGAAGAAATTACAGTACGCTTTTTGGCAATTGATACACCAGAAACGAAACACCCTACAAAAGGTGAAGAACCTTATGGAAAAGAAGCAAGTGATTATACTTGTCATGCGATTGAGAATGCAAAAACAATTACTTTAGAATATGATAAAGGTAGTGATACCTACGATAAGTATAATAGGCATTTGACCTGGGTTTATGTAGATGATATTCTATTGCAAGATAAACTAATCCAAAAAGGACTTGCAAAGGTGGCTTATCTATATGGGGATTATACTTATACAGAACAATTACAAGCAAGTGAAAAAGTAGCAAAAAAACAAAAAATTGGGATATGGAGTAACGAAGTTCCAAAAAGGGAAAATTATTGGTATATTGTAGTTATTATAGGAATCGTTCTTCTCATCTATATTGTATATCCAAAAGGTAGAAAAAAGATCAATCGAAAAATAAAATCACAAGTAAAAAAGGAATTCAAAAAAAGGATATCTTAATTGGTATCCTTTTAAAAATATTCTCTTAATATATAATCCATTGTAATTTTAATATCCTCAAATACATTGATGTTATCTAATTCTTCTCTAGAAAACCATCTAATACTACTGCTTTCTTCATTCATTTTAGGCTCCATATCACGTATCGGAATTGCAGGATAAATAATATCAATAAACGTTCCATTATTGGATCTGTTTCTTTGAATTCCTAAAGGTCTAATATAATCTTCTTCCCTTGGAAAATGAACGCCCAGTATTTTTATTTTGATTCCTGTTTCTTCATATGTCTCACGAACTGCCGCTTCTTCTGGAATTTCATTTTCTTCAATGTGTCCACCTGGTTGCGTCCATCTATCATAGTCTTTATGTCTTACAAGTAGTATTCTTTTCGTTCTTGGATCTATGACATAAGCAGAAGCACAAAATTCTCGATTTGGATTCATAACATCACGTATAATCTAATTATGGTCTAAGTGACCTATATTAGATCCCTTTCTATTTATATTTTTATATAACTTTTTAGGGTTATAATATTTAAGCACTGTGGATTTGTATCTATAACATTACAGCTTAGACTGGTTTGAGGTGACAACTACCACAGGCTTTTATTTTTATTGGTAATTAGTTAGTCACCTTTTATTTATTATAACAAACGATAGAAAAAGAAAACAAATGATTTTGCATACTATTCATTTGCTTTACATTTTATTCATAATAATATTGATTATTTTCATCTTTTCTTAGTCGCTTTTGATAACTTGTTTTTTCACAATCATATGTTGCAAATTTTTCTTTTACTCTAGGAGATTCTCCCCAAGCAAGGCTTTGTTTTTGTACAATTAATTCTGGAAACTCAAATTTCATAATTTCTTCTTTGGATGGATAACTTCCGTTAAATGTATTTAATATTATTTTTGATTCTCTATGCGTAATAGAATATCGTTCCTCAGCAGTTAAAGATTGCTCTAATGTTGTAATTAGTGCATAATTTGCATTGCATAAATGACATAAGTAATATTTATACGGATTTCCTATTAATTCTAGTAGTTGAAACGTTCCATCTGTATAGCATTTTTGTAATATAATTTCTTCTTTTAAAGTATTTTTGACTAAATCTGGAACTCTTATATTCCCTATTGGATAAAATGTTATATTTCCTATTCCCAAATCTATCAATCGACGAATTTTTTCATAAAATGTTGCTCTTTTATAGTTATTAGGAACATTGATATCTTGTATCGACTGTAATAAAGAAGAAGTGCCTATTTCATCTGGTGATTTAGGACTTCTCTCTCCAATAAAACTTTCCACTTCTATCTCTTGCAACATTTTATTTAATTTCATTAAATTCTCTTGAAACTCTTGTTCTGTTCCTTCTCTAAAGTTTAATTCTTGTACTCTGTACGCAATTGCTTGCCAAGTTGCAATTTCCATACTTTCACTTAATTTTTTCATACCTTACCTCCCTGATAGCTTTATTATATCATCAAAGGAGATACGTGTCATTACTTTTATTCTAAAACATCATAATCTTTTATGTCTCTATTTTTTTCATATATTGTCAATTTTTCTTGATTATCTAAGGTTGCTAATAAAATAGGTTTGATAGCTTGATACCCTTTTACTTTTAATTCCTGTTTTAACCAATCTTCTGTTTTATTCATATTTTTTAAGTTTTTCTTCATAATATTCCCATCTATGATTACATTTGCACATAAACAAGCTTTACTCGTTTTCACTTTCATATCATTTGGCGTAAGAGGTTTATATTCACTTTTTGGTAAAATACTTATTTTTCCATTCGCTTCCATAACTGCATATTCAATTTCATTCAAGTCAAAATATCCCGCACTCCTACACTGTTCTAATAAATCATTCACATCAATCATAACTTTTCTTAAATTTTTTTCTAATATTTTCCCGTTTTGAATCATTAAAATAGGTGTTCCAATAATCCATCTTCTTAGTTGAATACTTTTCATCGTTGCGAATGAAACAATATAAGCAGAAAGACCAAATACAATTACGGCAATAATACCATGTGTATAAGGAGCATCTAAATTAATCGTCATTTCTGCTGCAAAGTTTCCAATGGAAATACCAATCACATAATCAAATAAAGAAAGTTCGGATACTTGTTTTCGTCCAATCAATTTTGTAATTAAAAACAAAGCAAGTAGAGAAAATAGGCTTCTTGGAACAATCATAAGTGCATCTATTATATTTTGCATAAAATCACCTATGCTTAGTATGTGATTTAAAAGCAAAAAAGATACTTGTGGTATCTATTTTTTAGTATGATTATTTATTATTTTCTTTTTTACAGTATCGGTATCAAAGATTACATTTGTTTTTGCAACAAACACAATTACAATAATAAGTAAAATCCCATATATTACATACCCTAAAGTAGCGTCTTTTAATACATATACAATAGAAGCAAAGGCAAATAATAAATCTGCAACATAGATTATAATAACAGTTGTTTTTTGTGATAAATTTCGGTTCAATAATTGATGGTGAATATGAAACCGATCTGCATGAAAGGGACTTTCACCTTTTAAAGTTCTTCTAATGATTGCAAATAAAGTATCTAATATTGGAATTGCCAAAATGATTAATGGAATAATTAAAGAAGTCATCGTTACATTTTTAAATCCAAGTAATGCAATTATTGAAATAATAAAACCCATAAACATTGAACCTGAATTTCCAGCAAAAATAGTTGCCGGATTAAAATTATAAACCAAAAAACCCAAAGTAGAACCTAACATAACAAAAGCAAGAACAAAGTCTAGTCCTAGTTTCCCTTGCATGGTTGCAATAATCCCGACTGTTAAATAATATATTGCACTAATTCCACCAGATAATCCATCTAATCCATCAATTAAATTAATACAGTTAATACACCCTAGTATGAATAAAAGTGTAAGTGGATAAGACAACCAACTAAATTCAATGTAAAGTCCAAATGCACTTACATCACGAATTAAAATATTTCCATAAAAAACAACCACACAGGCAGCTGCTAGTTGCCCTATAAATTGTGTTTTGGCACTTAGCTCTGTGATATCATCTATGACACCTACAATTAGTATAATAAAACTTCCAATTAGAATGGCATTCATCATTGCACTATGGGTCCCGAATATCATATAACCTAATAAGAAACCTAGGAAGATTGCCAACCCTCCTAATTTAGGAATTGGCTGTTTATGTATATGTCTTCCTCCAAGATGATCATCAATTGCATGAATTTGAAATGCAATTTTCTTAATGTAGGGCACCAACATTACTACAAATAAAAACGGTATCAATATCATTAAAATTATTTTTGTTATTATATCTTGATTCATAATACCACCATGTTCATTATATCATGTATATTTTTCTATGTCTATTTCAATTCATATGAAAAACATTACTTTTCATTCGTAATGTTTTATTTATCAATTAAATGTAGATTACTAAGTAAAATACCTGTTCCTTCTGCTACACAGGTAAGCGGACTATCCGCAATTTTAACAGGAACTTTTAATTCATCCGTTAATAACTGGTTAAATCCCCTTATTAAAGCTCCACCACCTGTTACAACAATTCCTTTATCTATAATATCGGCAGATAACTCTGGTGGTGTTTGTTCCAGCACACTTTTTGCTGTATGTACAATGGTATCTGCGCTTTCTTTGAGTGCCTCTGCAATTTCTGTGCTATCTAATGTAATAGTATGAGGTAACCCTGTTACTAAATCTCTACCACGCACTTCCATTTTCTCTTTAATCGTATCCGGATATACATTTCCAATTGTTAACTTAATTTCCTCTGCAGTGCGATCACCTATTAATAATTTATATTTTTTCTTAATATATTTTATAATATCATTATCGAATGTATTTCCTGCTATTTTAATAGACGTACTGTTTACAATATCTCCCATTGATAATACCGCGATATCCGTTGTTCCACCACCAATATCTATTACCATATTTCCACTTGGCTTTGAAATATCCATTCCAGCACCAATCGCCGCTACTTTAGGTTCTTCTTCTAGAAATACTTTCCTTGCACCTGTTCGTTCTGCAGCCTCTTTAATGGCATTTTTTTCTACTTGAGTAATATTGGATGGACAACAGATTAAAATACGAGGACGTACAAACATACTTCTTCCATTCACTTCACGAATAAAGTGATTCAGCATAATTTCTGTTGCATCAAAATCCGCAATTACTCCATCTTTCATTGGTCTTACTGCATGCACTTTTCCTGGTGTTCTTCCTAACATATTTCTCGCTTCATGACCAACTGCAAGTGGTTTTTTTGTCTCACTATCGATTGCAACCACGCTTGGTTCATTTAATACAACACCCTGTCCTTTGATATAAATGAGTACATTTGCTGTTCCTAAATCAATTCCAATATCTTTTGCAAACATTACAATAACCTCTTTTCTAACTATGCTTCAATTTGTTCTAAGTATTTTTTCTTTGTCGATTCACCACCTCTAATATGGCGAATGTCAGTATGGTATTTTAGAATTTCTTTTACTTTTTCATATTTGTTTTTATCAATTTGATATAACCTTTCGTGTAAATCTTTATGTACTGTACTTTTTGATACAGAAAATTGTAATGCGATTTCTCTAATAGTATGTCCCGTTTTTAAAATAAATTCCGTTTCTTTTAAAACTCTTTCATTGATATGACTCATTTTACTCCCCCTAATTCATTTTATTGGTATTTGTTTTGTTTTATACCTAAAATGAGATAAGGATTTATTAGAAAAATTTATTAGTGTTAAACATACATAAATTAGATTTTGACATTATATTTGCTCAGTGTTATAATAGTTTTCCATTAGGAGGAGGTCCCATGGATATAGCAAAACCAAAATTAATTTATGAATTGATTGAACGAGATTTACAACTTTTAAGCGATAAGAATTCAAAATTTGCAGGAGGAATACAAGAGATTCAAACAGCTGTATATAAAAGTTCAATTTCAAATTCAATTTTGTTTGAACAAACCCTTTATTATAAAAAATTTCTTTCCATGATAGCTAATACTGTAAAAGAAATTGGCTTACCAAATAATTCTATTAGTTATTCACAAGTAATTGAAAATTTGATATTTGAGGGTTATCTCTCTTCTGGTGAAATATTAATCCCATATAAGATTAAAGACAATATCCAGCCTCTTGATTTACTTGGATTTGCTGGAATTGATGTTATTCGTAGGGAAGGAAATTGCAGACACTTTTCCAGCTTACATAGTGACATATTTCATATATTAGATCTCTACTATGATATATTTTTCTGTTATGATTGGGTTTCTGGAAAAACTTTTGTACCACCTATTGACGCAGACTATGGATATCTTGCCTCAAACCATGTTGCTAATTTAATAAAATATAATGGCAGATATTATATTCATGATGCTTACAATGAGAAATATTTCTATTTTACAAATCAATTTACTGCAGAACAATATGAGAAAAAAGGTAATCAATGTTTTCTATACTACAGCCCTGTAGAAACTAAAATTTTTAATAACAAATCTTATAGACAAATTTTAAAACAAATGAATTATTTTGAAGAAAGTAGTTTAAAACCGCATATAGGTATTAATGAACTAAATGATATCATCAATGAAACCAATGATAGATTCTATAATAGTACAAAAATTCTCTATGATTTTAGAGAAGAAGCTTTACCTTATATCAAAAAGATTGTTTCATCTCAAATAAAACAATAGACAAAAATCGATAGGGTATTATCGATTTTTTATATTTCTTTTACAAGTTTATCAAAATATTGCTCTGGATTAACAGTAGTTCCCTTAACAATTAGTTCAAAATATAAATGGTTCCCTAATTCTGTAGAAATATTAGAAGTCCCACTTTTTCCAATGACATCGCCTTGTTTAATTACTGCATCTTTGGTAACCGCAACTTCAGATAAACTTTGATATACACTGATGACATCATTGCTATGTTTGATTTCCACTATTTTTCCAAGTAGTTTATCTTCTTTCACATCAACAACTGTTCCATCTAATACAGATTTTACTTCAAAATTTTCTTTTCCTCCATAGGCTACACCACTACTTTGCATATAAGTATCTTCATGGAAGATAATCGCATTTTTTTGAGATTCTTCGTCGGCTTGATAATCATAGTAGCTCTTAATTACTCGGATTTCGGAATCACTATAGGGTCTTAAGATTTTCACATCATCAGCAACTACAGGGATACTGTCATCAAATATCGTTTTTGTTACATAGGTAGAATCATCATTTCCTTTGAAGTTTCCTTTTCCAATTGAACTTTCAATCAAATAAATCGTTCCTACTAAAGCAATAATGCCTAAACTGTAAATTCCATAAATGACTGATTTTTTAAGTCTTCTTTCTGTCATAATTTCACCTCTAATATCAGTTTGGGCAAAATTATTTTTTTTATACTTTTATTTTTGCAATTTCAACACCTTGATAATAATGTTTCAGAATTTGATCATATGTATATCCTTTTTTCGCCATAGCTTCTGCCCCATATTGACTCATTCCAACACCATGACCAAAACCTTTTGTTTCTATTTTTACATTATTTCCAATTTGTTCAAACGAAAAAAAGGTAGATCTCAAATTGAGCTTAGAAGAAACATCACTGGCTTTAAACGCTGTTCCATTGATGCTTAATTCTTTTACTCTTCCCGTACTGGTCGTTTTGGTAATTTCAATTTTTAAATTTTCTTGATAAGGTAAATTTAATTTGCTATAAAAGTCTGCTAAACTAAATTCTGTTGTCACATGGAAAACAGGTGATACTTCTTCATCCCAACTGGAATCGACACTTCTTAAATAAGGAAGTGCTTGCACAAATACTTCCTCGACATTTTCGGTTTTTCCTGTACTTGTTGAAAAAAAGAACGCTTGCACAATTTGATTATCATAGGTAAGATACTCTCCTTCTGTTTCATGAACTGCTGTTTTGATTTTATTCATTTTTGTTTCAAATTCATCTTTCCATCTTTCTTTTAATGATGCCTCATCTAAATAGACTTGATTGGAAACGGTATCTACGACATCAAATTCTTGATTTCCATTCTGTTCTATTTTTTTCATGGCATAACTACGCGCCGCTACTGCTTGTGCTTTTAACGCTTCTAGTTCAAAATTGACAGGCATTTCTCCAGCAAGTACTCCAGTGATATATTGTTCAAAGGGAACTGTTTCAATATTTCCTGTTTTTTCTCTTTTCACACGTATCATTTTATTTGCCATAAATTCAAATTTCAAGTTTTCGTCTTTGATACATAAACTTACAATTATATAAGGAATCACTAAAATTACAATCGATGCGAAAATAATTTTTTTCAAAATAAATTCACCTCTTTCTTTATTTTATTCGCTTTTTTCTATATTATAATCTCATGTTTTCTTAAATTTTGTCGAAAGAAAAAGCGCCATTGAAGCGCTTATATAAATTTTGAATTCAAAAAGAAGTCATAAAAGAAATTAACGGTTAAATAAGATAGAGAAATAGAGAGGATTAAATAGAGTAGTGTTGCTTGATACTTTCTATTTTTTTTAAACAAATTTTGAATATTGATACTTTCTAATGCCCAAATGGTAATTGGTACTACTACCAAATACAGAATTGTTTTAATATTCATTTATTCACCATAAGTATCTACCATATGGTTTCTTCTACTATGACGTTCTTCATTTGAAAATTCTGTTGTTAAAAAGATGTCAATCATCTGTTTGATTTCCTCTATCCCTTTTTTAGCACTCAGTGCTACCACATTACTATTGTTGTGTTCTCTTGTAAGTCTTGCTTCTTCTATATTATCTACTTTCGCACATCTTACACCATGTACCTTATTACATGCAATACTCATTCCAATACCAGTTGTACAAATTAAGATACCTTTTTCAATTTCTTTTTTTTGAATGGCTTCGCCCACTAAAAAGGCATATTTTGGATAGTCTACAGAATCTGTGCTAGTCGTTCCAAAATCGATAAGTTCATATTTATCTTTTAAATATTTCTTGATTTCTTCTTTGACAAGATATCCGCCATGATCTGATCCAATTCCTATTTTCATTTATGATTCCTCCATTTTTTTAATTTTTTATAGATTGAGAACATTCTGTTGTATAAGAAATAATAAGGCTTATTGACAACATAGGTAAATTCACCAATCAATTCTACCACATTTGCATGAAAACCTCTTTTGAAGTTAAATAATCCATACATTGGAGAATCTTCATTAAATTCACCTGTAATACCATAAAAATTAAATTTTTCGTAATGATTATTAATTGCATATTTAATCATTTCAAAATTCAAAAAGTATTGTCCATTAAAATGCATAAACTCGCGGTAAGAAGCACCAAATAGGGATAATACTTGTGTTCCAAACGTCATAAAAAGTCCACCTGCGACTGTTATTATTTCTCCATGTTCTTGTTGTACTTTTTGAATATCTTTTATTTTTTTATCCACAGCTTCTAATTGACTTTGTAGTTCTTTTTTGAAAGCTTCTTTTTTTACTTGTTCCATTTTTGCTTGGGTTGTTTGATATTGCATACTTAAATTTTCGATATATTCTTTGGTATTTAGTTCCACTAGCATAACTTTAATTTTATCATCTTTATGAAAGGCCTCATACATATTTTCATAGTAAGATAGGGGTCTATCAATAAATCCTCTTCTTTGTCCGGTATGTTCCATCAAATGTTTGAATTCTTTTAGTCTTGTTTTATCAATTTCAATTAATTTTAACCCATGTTTATAGGATGATTGAATTCCATTTCTTGTAGTTGGTCTCATTTCTTTTAAAATTTCTTCTTCTGTTTTATTTTTGATATCTAAAACAGCAATCCATCTAGGTTCCAAATCTTTTCCATAACGAATGGTAAAGCCATTATGCCGATAACCGATTTTTTTTAAAAATTCTACCAATTTTTTATTTTGTGTACCATTTACAACAATATCTCCATCCGTATTTCTTTGTTGATATTCAATTGCTGGATTGATTTTGAAGAAGATGCCATTATTTTTTGTCACATAATGTGAAATTTCTTTTGTAAATAGAGAAATTATATCTTCATCGTGATAGTTAATTATAAATCCCCTTGGTGCATAAAACATGTTTTTATTTAATACAGGTATTTTTTTACTTAATAATAATGTAGCGCCAATTATTTTTCCATCCTCTTTAATTCCAACTAAATGCTTTTTCCAACCAGTAGATTCTTTTAAATCGCCCCAATAAGAAGACTGAAAAAACATATTGTTAGGATATTTTTCTGAGAATTGATTGAATTCTTGGTCGTTTAAGATTTCTAACATAGTATCACCTTACGTTTAGTATTATACTATATCTTAGAAAAAATGTCATTAGACAATTTTATCGAAAATATGATATATTTATTTTAATTTATATTTTGAGGTGGTTTATGATTGAAATTAGAGTTAGTTCTATATTTAATGATGAAATTATTGATTTTTTGGTTGATGAATCTTACCGTTTATATGCAAAGTTAAAGGGAATTGAACAGCTATCATCAAAAAATACAGAATTTTTAAAAGAGAAATTAAAAAAATTATATATTTGTGATACTGATAGAATTAAAATTTATGTTGCATATAAAGAAAAATTAATGATTGGATGTGCATGTATAACAAATGATGGATGCCTAAGAGACTTATATGTTAAAGAAGAATATCAAAATCAAGGTGTAGGAAGTCTATTATTAAACCAAATTTTATATGATGTAAAGGATGTTTTTTTGACGACATATCCTAATCTAACAGAATTTTATAGAAAAAATGGATTTCATATAATACAACAAAATGAAAATTCTATAGAAATGAAAAAATAAGTTTACTGCTCTATTCTTCTTAACCATTCATATAATAATGCGCGACTAGACTTTTTACTTTTCCATTTTCTATACTAGCTTTGTATCCAGTATTATTTCGATACATAGGAGAGGTTACATCATCATTTCCATTAATATGTGTTTCAGTCTTTTGACTATTCATAGCATTACCGAAAAATGTTTCCACAAACTTTCTTGCTTCTTTTGTACTTTCGGAATCATCACGTAGCTTAGGATTTTTAATTTGATAAATCAAATTTCCAAGAACATCCTTTCCTGTAACTTTTCCTTTCACTTCTATCTCAAATATTTTATAATACCAACACTTTTTACATAATAAATTTAGGCAAGGATCAAATACATATTCTTCATTTTTAAATTTAAAACAAATCCATGAATGATAATAATCTTTATATTCTTTAAATTTTAGATTTCCTCGTTCTATATAATCATCATCATTTAAAAAGACAATGGCGGTTTCTGTTGTTTGCCAGCACCAACCTTCAAGTAATTTTTTTTTCATTAAATCCAAGATATTTCCTTCATAATCTCCGCAAATTTCAATATATAGATTTTTAAATCTAGATGATAAATACTCTAATATTTCAGTTTTTACTTGTTTTTGCCTCAAAAATTCAAATCTTTCTCTTTCAGTTAATGCATTTTTATTAAATAGTTTTATAATTACCTCAGACATTTTATCTATCCTCCCCCAAAATTTTTAAATTGTTGTTTATAATACTATAAATAAAGGAAAAATGCAAATTCAACTCTAATTTTTTTTAACAAAAAACAGCTTACGCTGCTTTCTTATCTTGGTTTAATCCATATTTACGGTTGAATTTTTCTACACGACCAGTTTTAGCAACCGCACCTTGTACACCTGTATAAAATGGATGACATTTATCACAAGTTTCAATGTGTAACTCTTCTTTGTTAGATTTTACTGTAAATGTATTTCCACAAGAACAGGTTACTTTCGTTTCCATATACTCTGGATGAATTCCTTTTTTCATATTATATCTCCTTCCGCCATGACGTAATCTGCGTCATAGAAATTTAATTCTTATATAGTATATCAATGAATATTTAAAAATGCAAGCTTTTTATCGAAACAATTGTTGATCTATAATTTTTTTCATACGATTGTAGATTTGTTCATATTGCTCTACATTGGGTAAACGATTATCCATGGTATTTCCATACATGATATCTCTTATATCTACTATTTGTATTTCATACACATTTACTAAATCGGCTAATTTATCATTCATATAATCAAATATTTCATTATAATTTTCTTGATAACTATTATAATAATTTATAATGATAATATCTTCCTTACAGTATTCTCTGACTAGTTCTAAGAAATGTTCTAAATCTACTAGAACTTGATCCATATATTCATAACTTTCTCTAGGAGAAGACGTTGTTATTTTATAATAAATATCATTAGATCCAATCGATAATGTAACTAAATCGGCCTTAATTAATGCATTTTTTAAAGCAATGTTATTTCCATTACTAAAAACTTTGCGGTTTTCTTTAATGTCACGAATAAAATCCGTTGTTCTATAATCCTCTTCTGAAAATTCTGATACATATTTTTCCAATTTTCCTTTGGATTTCAAATACTCTTTAATCCATTCACCATAGTTTCCATCTTCAAGTGCAATTTCATCTCCTAAATTTAAATAATATACTTTTCGATCTAATGTTGTCAAATAAATGACAAAGACCAGTGAGAATACAAGTGCTAAAAAAAGAATTGCTTTCCATTTCATGAAAAATCCCTCCAATAAAAAAGTAGATTGAATCTACTTTCATTATATTTCTTCTAACTCAATTTTAGCACCCACAGATTCTAGTTTTTCAATAATATTTTCATATCCTCTTAATACATGTTCAATGGAAGTAATTGTAGTGGTACCATTTGCAATCAAGGCTGCTAATACCATACATGCACCTGCACGTAAATCTGTCGCCTCTACTTCTGTCCCTATGAGTGGCGTTACTCCTTTGATATAAATACATCGATCCTTTATTTGAATATTTGCTCCCATATGATTTAAATGTTCTACATTTTGAAAACGATTTTCATAAATGGTTTCTTCTAAAACAGATTCTCCATCACATTGTGTTAACAATACAGTAATTGGCTGTTGTAAATCCGTTGCGAACCCAGGATAGCCTAATGTTTTGATATGAACAGGTTTCTTATGATCTATTTTAGAAATCGTAATAAAATCTGATCCAATCATTAATGGATATCCCATTTCTTTTAATTTATTCGTAAGTGCTTCTATATGTTTTGGAATCATATTCGTAATCATTAAATTTTCCCCTATTAAAGCACCCGCTAAAAGATAAGTCCCTGCTTCAATTCGATCTGGAATAACTTCTGTAAAACAGCCATTTAATTTTTGAACTCCTTGAATCGTAATTGAGCTTGTTCCTGCTCCTGTAATTTTAGCACCCATATTATTTAAAAATGTTGCAACACTTACAATCTCGGGTTCTTTCGCAGCATTTTCAATCATTGTTGTTCCTTCTGCCTTTACAGCTACTAACATCGCATTGATTGTAGCACCAACACTTGGCATATCTAAGTAAATATTTCCACCTATCAATTTTTCAGCAGTAATCGTAAATTTATTATTATTTTCTATTACCTTTGCACCTAATATTTCAAACGCTTTCAATGTTTGATCGATGGGACGAGCACCAATCGAACAACCACCTGGGAAATACATTTCTACTTTTCTATACTTTCCAAGCAATGCAGACATAAAATAATAAGACGCCCGTAACTTCTTAGAAATATTTTCTGGGATTTCTTTATTTTCAATTTTCGATGCATCAATCTCCATATAATCATTTTCTCTTGATACTTTAGCACCTAAATAGTTTAATATTTCATTTAAAGCATCGATATCGGATATATTTGGAATATTACTGATACGGACAATCCCGTCCGATAGAATAGAAGCAGGAATTAATGCAACTGCACTATTTTTTGCTCCACTAATAGCAACTTCTCCGCTTAATATATGTCCACCCTCTATTTTGATTCGTTTCATAGTTTCCTCCTGTCATATTGTATGAAATATTAAGCATCATTGTTACTACCTAATATTAATTCTAATCACTTTTAACATTATAATATGTTTTTCGTGAAAAGGCAATTTCTATTTACATTGTATCATATTTAGAAAAAATAGAAAAATCCAATTATGATAAGGACAATCCCACCAATACGTGTAGAAATATGACCTACAATATCATTGATTTTTTTGCCGAGATAAAGGCCTAGATAAGTAAATAAAAAACTGGATAATGAAAAGATAGTAGCGCATATAAATGGATTACTGTAAATTACACGCAAACTTAATCCAACCGAGAAACTATCAATACTTACTGCCAATCCAAAGATTAATAATTCACTAAATTTCATGAAACTCACTTCACGGGTTTGTTTAAATGATTCTATAATCATTTGGATTCCAATGACAAGTAGTACAATGAAAACTACGGTATTTGGACGAATTGGAAGAAAATTCAGAATCTTATTTCCAATCCACATTCCAATAAGTGGCATTACAAAGTGATAAATTCCAACAATAATAGAAAGTAATTTCATTTCTTGTTTTTCCATATTCAAAGTCCCATACGCTAAAGATAAAGAAAAGGCGTCCATACTTAAACTAACTGCTATAATAATCACCATTACGATTGACATAAAAAACCTCCTAAGGTATTTTACTTGAGAGGTTATCTTTTTATGATTTTTTTATAAATATTTGTCAATTAATTCTTGAAAGAAAAATTTATATTCTACTTCTTCTTCACTTTCATCTGCCTCTAATAAACATAACGGTGGAAATAATACGCACCACCAGTTATCTCCTTCTCCTTTCCCTAACGTAACTACTAAAGATTCATAATACCCTGCATCATATATAATTCCTTTATAGGTTTTCTCTGGAAAATAATTTCTCCCAAATGAAACTTGATACCCCTTATGATAATTCTCATTTGCTAAAACAGATTCAATGTTATAATTAATTTCTTCTAATTCTTCATTAATTTTTTCCCTTGCATCATCAATCCCCTTCGTATCCTTTAACATATAATACAATTCTTTTTGCAATTGATCTCTTACTTTTATTTTTATTGCTTGATCTTCCTCTGTATTACTATTTGGTATTACACGAAATCGAATTGCTTCTTCTGGAATAATACTTGCAGATGTTTTTGCTCCTGTCAACATACTGTATAAAAGGAAAATACTAATTATAATAATTACTTTTTTCATTTTGTCCACCTCTATTTTTTGATGTACAAAAAATTATAATTTATACAAAAAAAGAAAATTTTATTTATTTTCTTCATTTTTAATTTCATAATATGTTGATATACATCGATATATCTTCTTTTAAATCCCTTTCTATAGTATGAAAATTTTTCGTCAAATATTTTTATACTATATTCATTTATGATAGGATTCATGATTTAAGATACGATAGGAACGATATATTTGTTCTAATAATAGTACTCTAAATAATTGATGTGGAAATGTTAATTTTGAGAATGAAAGAGCTAAATTCGCTCTTTTTTGAATGATTTCATCTAATCCATAAGAACCGCCTATAATAAATGTAACATTCGCATAATGTTGTGTAATTTGATCTAATGTTTGAGATAATTCTATAGAATCTAACATTTTACCTTTAATTTCTAATGTAACTATATAATCTTTCTCTTGAATATATTTTTCAATACTTTCCTTTTCAGTTGCTAAAATTTTACAAATATCATTACTTGTACTGTCTGGAACTTCAATTAATTCTAGTTTGGTATATTTTTGAAGCCTTTTTTGATATTCTGTAATTGCTTCTTTTAAATAATTTTCCTTTATTTTTCCAACACAAATAATCTTGATCATACTTCTAACAATTCCGTTCTATCCTTTTGTGTAGCAATTACAATATGTTCTATTTTTTGACCTTCTTTTTTCAAAGTTTCTTCTAACGTAGAAAGAGCAAGTTCCTTTGTATTATTATCTTCACTTAAATGGGCGAGTACAATACATTCTGTTGCATCTCCAATAAAATGGGACAAATAATAAGCGGAGTCTTGATTGGATAAATGACCACGATCTCCCAGTATTCTTTGCTTAATTGGATAGGGATATTTTCCATTCATCAACATTTCGACATCATGATTACTCTCCATGATATATAGACTTCTATTTTGTAATTTCTTATGATTCTTATAATTAATATAGCCTGTATCTGTGATATAAACAACAGATTTTCCATTATTCTCTAATATATATCCATTCGAATCTGCTACATCATGGGACGTTTTGATGATTTTGACTCCAATATCATTGATAGAAAAATCCCCATCAATGAATTGATAATTGGAAATGCGTAATGTCGTATTTAATTCTTCATACATTTTCTTTGTTAGATAAATGACGGGATTATATTTTTTGATATAAACACGTAAGCCACCAATATGATCGACATGGGTATGTGTAATTAATATTCCATCAATCTGGTTAGGGTCGACATTAATTTCTTGTAACTGTTTTTCGACATAAGCACAACTTGGACCTAAATCAATTAATAAATTGGTAGTAGGGGACGCTACATAAGTTGCATTCCCCTTACTTCCGCTTGCTAATACACAGACTTTCATCGTCCAAATATCTCCGGAAATTTTATCTTTGGATTAATTGTTCCTGCTACTGCACTCGTTCTCCATGGATAGGTTTCCCATACTTCTAAGTGGAGATGACATGCTGTTGCATATCCAGTATCTCCCATTAATCCTATTGTTTGACCGCGTGCCACAATATCTCCTTGCTTCACTAAAATCTTAGACATATGATTATAACAAGTGTATTCTCCGTAGCTATGATCAATACATACATAGTTCCCATTGATATAATGATACTTTGCTTCAATTACTTTTCCATTCGTTACAGCTTTAATCTCTGTTCCACATCCTAATCCACCAATATCAAGTCCTGCATGATATTCACGTCTTCCCGTAATTGGACTAATACGATATCCAACAGGTGAAGATTCTCTCCATCCACTAACAGTAGGCCAATACCAGTTCGTTGGACTACCAACTCCACTTTCATATTTTGTGCCTTTTAAAACAATTTCATTTACGACAGGTTTTAATTCTTCTTTTGAAACTAAATTAATATAATTGGTTACACCATTGACTACTTTTACTTTACTACTGACACGTTCTAGTCCGTTTTCACCTGCTTGTATTACAACGTCATACCCTAGTGGGGCATCATTATCATATTCATAATTGGTTTGATAATGTGCTTCTTGGTCTTCTACCAAGTATGTTTCTATTGCAACAGATATTTGTGGATCTGTCATTCCAATTGCAACTTCTTGTCCTGGAAATAACAAATTTTTTTCACTTGTAAAATTGGAATTAGATATTAAAAATTCTTCCACACTAATTTGATGATTATATGCAATATCACTAATAGTATCTCCTACTTTAACTACATAAGTTTCTTTTTTTCTATCTTGTCCAAACACTAAAAATTGAGAGAGCTCTTCTGCATTTGTATAGATAGTTTCTGTTACTGGAATATTTGCATTTTTAGTAGTAATAGATTCCTCTACATAGATATCTTCAATTACTTTACCTGTTGTTACAATTTCATTTTGAACAGTTTCATTATAGGTATTATAATCTTCTGTTCCAACAAATGTTTTCATCGTTGTTCTTACCGCTTCATCAAAAATTTCTTTTTTTGTCACATAAACCGTTATTATACGATCCTCTTTACGTAAAGTAAATTGATACCCTGGTACTGTAAAGGCCTCTTTGTTGACTAATTTTTCATATACATCCTTAACGGAATCTATTTTATTTGAATAAGTGGTTAACTTTTTAATTTCCAACCCCTCTGGTACATTAACCGATTGAACATTATATTTTGTTTTATATGAATTATTTTCTTTATCAATATAATTTTCTAGCTCTTCCTTTGAAGAAATGACTCCAATCACTTCATCTTTTAAATACACTTTATAAAAAGTATTGGGATCTTGTCTTTGTTTGTAATTAAATCCTAACAGAAAAATAATTACACTGATAAAAACAATTAAAATAGTAAGCATGTTCTTTTTCACTGTATCACCTAATCTTCTTTTTTATCTATAAAATTTACAAAAGTTGCTTTATTTCTTCTAAAAATAAGATCAATTGTTGTAGTAGGTCCATTACGATGTTTTCCAATAATAAATTCGCTTTTACTTGTATATTCATCAATTGCAGCCTCTTTGTTATAGTAATCATCGCGATATAAAAAGGCAACAATATCAGCATCTTGTTCAATAGACCCAGATTCTCTTAAATCACTTAAAATAGGACGCTTGTCATCCCTTCCCTCAACACTACGAGAAAGTTGAGCGAGGGCAATGACTGGTATTTCTAATTCCATAGCAAGTGTCTTTAAAGAGCGAGATATCTCAGCAATTTCCTGTTGACGATTACCAGCATATTTAGTACCACCACTAATTAATTGTAGGTAATCAATAATGACAATATCAAGTCCATCAGAGGAACTTGCGAGTCTTCGACATTTGGCACGTATTTCAGAGATCGTCATTCCTGGTGTATCATCTATAAAAATTTTTGTATCTGCCAAACGACTAATTGCTTCATTGACACGTTTCCAATCGTTATGTTCTAGTCTTCCGCTAATTAATTTTCCAAGTTCAATTTGCCCAACTGATGCCAACATACGGGTTGCGAGTTGCTCAGCACCCATTTCCATATTGAATAGGGCAACTGTTTTTTTATTATTCATAGCAATATTAGTTGCTAAATTTAAGGCAAATGCAGTTTTTCCCATGGCAGGTCTAGCGGCAATAATAATCAATTCGTTTGGATGTAAACCAGATGTAATTTTGTCAAGATCATAAAATCCAGTTGCAAGTCCTGTAATGTCTCCTTTGTTTTGTGAAAGTTTTTCCAAATCCGCTTGTGTTTTAAATAAGACATCTTGAATGGTTCTAAATTCTGTACCTTTTCTCGTTTTAACAACATTTAATATCTTTTTTTCTGCACGATCTAAAATTTCACTAATGTCTTCAGTCGATTGATATCCATCGGTTGCAATTTCGGTTGCAGAATCGATTAATCTTCTTAAAATCGCCTTTTCTTCTACAATTTTAATGTATTCATCGACATTGGCAGCACTTGGGACTAAGGAGGCAATTTCACTTAAATATTCCACTCCTCCAACTTGTTTGAGCTCTTTTCGTTTATCCAATTCTGCAGTTACCGTTGTAAGATCAATCGCACTTCCATTTTCAGATAAACTTGATATTACATTAAATATTTTCCCATTCGCATCTGAATAAAACTGGTCACTTGTAAGTCCTTCTATGCATTTTTGTAATGCATATTTGGATAAGAACATAGAACCGAGTACCGATTGTTCTGCAACTAGATTATGGGGGGTTACTTTCTCCATAATTTCACCTAACTTCCTTTTATTACTTTGATTTTTAATGTGGCTTTGACTTCTTTGTGTAATTCTATTTCTACATTATGGATTCCTAAGCTCATTATTGGATGATCCATTATTATTTTCGTTTTATCAATTTGATATCCTAAGTTTTGTAATTCTTTTTGAATTTGTTTACTTGAAATTTGTCCAAACATTCTATCTTGTTCTCCGGTTTGAGCTGTAAATGTTATGATTGTGCTTTCTAATTCTTTTTTTAAATCTTTCATATCTTTAATCAATAAAGATTCTTCTAAGGCTGCTTCTGATAAAGAGCGGTTTCGTTTATTCAAATTTGTTTCTGTAGCAGGTACTGCAAACCCTTTTTTCACTAAGAAATTCATTGCATATCCATCTGATACCTCTTTAATTTCATTCTTTTTTCCCTGTCCTTTTACATCGCTCAAAAAAATCACTTTCATTTTCTCACCTTTTTTCTTGAATTAATTTTAATAACATTTTTTTCACCTTATACAAATTACTCGCTTTTATCGTACAGGCCGCATCTGTTTTATGTCCGCCTCCACCTAAAGCACGCATATAAGTTTCCACATCAATTGTTCCTACAGATCTGGCACTAATTCCAACCAAGCGTTTTCCAATAAATCCAATCGCAAAAGAAGCTTCTACTGCATCAAATTGAAGTAAATCTTCTGCGATAAGTGCAAGTTCATGATTTTGATGAATTTGATTGTCCATAATACAAAGTGCCATATTGTCATTGATCATATTACTATTTTTGACGAAATCTTGCCTAGCAACATAGTTTTCTTTGTTCTCTTTTAGTAATTGTTGTTTTTCTATGTTATCCGCACCTAATGTCATTAGGTAGGCAGCTGTTTCATAGGTTTTACTTGTGGTTTTAATATTAAAGTTGTTGGTATCAACTGTTAAACCAGCAAGTAATATCGTGGCTACTTCTTTTGATATTGTTTTATTTGTAAATTTCAAATATCCTGTTACAATTTCTGCCGTACTAGATACATTGTTGTCAATATACTTTAAGGTTACATTTGTAATTGTATCTTCACTTTCAATATGATGATCTAATAAAATGCAATTAGGAATTTGATCTAAAATGGATGGATATTCTAATAATTCTTGTTTATTGGTATCCAATATGATAGCTAGTGTATTTTGATTCTTATAATCAATTTGGTCCTTTGTTATATATTGAATCCCTATACCCTTTTCTTTTAATAGATGCATACTTTTTTGAACCGATATATTTTTTTGTTTATCAGATATTAAGATTGCTACTTTTTTGTGATAGGAACTTACTATTTGATACATACATAGTGCAGATCCAAATGCATCTAAATCAATGGATTTATGCGCTAAAATAATGAATTTATCATGATTTTTAATTTGATCTGTAATTTTTTCATATATGTCAGTCATAATCCACCTCTCATACATTATACTATAAATTTGTCTACTTGTCTAAAATTTATGAATATAAAAAGGACCAAATCGTCCTTTAGATTTTTGAAATCCTTTTTTACAATTTTTATTAGATTTAAGAATTAAAAATGCCGTAATGTTATTTTTATTCACATGTGATTGTATTGTCCTTTAAAATTTGAGAAGAATATGATCCACTTATTGGTGGAAGTTCTCCATCGTTCCAGTTTATAGAATCCTTATAATAGATAGTTACATTTGAAGTTTCATTTTTTATTCCTTCGTCACTTGAATAAAAGTTTCCTTTGCATAAGTAAATTTTTCCGTGTGAAGTGGGTCCCGCACCTATCATACCATTTTTTCCACTATAAAGAGTTCCGCCATTAAAATAAATATAGCCATCATAGTCTGAAGTTCCTAAACCAAAACCACATTTTAATGTTCCACCATTGATATATATTTTACTATGACCATTCCAAATCACATAATCTGATACAACAGTTCCACCATTAATTTTTATTGTTCCACCATGGGAAAAAATCGGATGATAATTTGAAATTATATACATACCATTTACATAGGTATCATTATCCAAAACTACCTCTTTTCCATTAATATCAATTGATCCATCTTCATTATATATTCCATAACTGTTACCCGTATTTGCAATATAACTATCATTTATTTGATAGATGCAATTTTCTTTTTTACATTGAATTGTTTTATTGCTTGAACTTACGATACTGCTATCGTTAATTATAATTGTACCAGAAATGGTATCAATTGCAGTTTTACTCACATTAATATTACTATTATTAATCTCTACATTTAGCCCATTTGACATGACAATTCCGCCACTAGTATATTCTATTCCATTATAAGAAGAGTTTACATTTACATTATTCAGAGTTAATGTCCCTATTCCCTGTACAACTTGATCTTCTAAACCATAATTTCCAAATGTTGCACTATTATTTTTGACTACATAATTTCCGCCATTGATTGTGGTATATGTACTAGGTTGATTATAGATTATATACCCTCCACCTATTATATACCCATTCCCATTATCATTGATTGTAAAATTACTATTGGTTAAATGGAAAACGGCCCATTGATTATTTTCTATTTTTTTACCATTTAAATTTAATATTACTTCTTTATTTTGTATTTTATATAGAACATCATTTGTATCATCATTCACCATTAATATTGTATTTGTACTGTTATCTAATCTTTGTATTGTACTTTCTAATGAATCATTAATATAACATGTAGTTTCCATCATAATATTATCAATTGTTAGTGTATTATTCTCTAAAGTTGGTACTGCACTATTATTACAACTTACATTGGAAACATTTGATATATCCTCATTCAATAAATCAATAGTCGTTGTTGTGCTAGTACCAATTTCCTTTTCTTGACGATTCCCATTTATCATAATTGTTACTTTAGAATCAAATCTACATTCTTCTTTATCTACTACTTTTGGACTTTCATCATCATAATCCTTTTGGATACAATATTTACCTATTTGAGCGATTACACGCATTTGATTGTTTTCTCCTATTACAAGTGTTCCACTGCTTGGTTTTGATCCTTTATAAGTTAAGATATCACTTGTTAAATCAATTGTTCTTTCTATTTCCTCTCCTTCTAACATTGATTCCAATTGATAGTTCTCTGCTGCTTCTAAGATCCCATTTACCGATTCTATGGCTGCTCCTCTTCTTGACTTTTCAATCACATCCATAATCATTGGCGTTGCGATTAGTGCGATTACTGCTAGTATTACAATTACCGCTAATAATTCTACTAATGTAAATCCTTTTTTCTTCATTCAAATCTTCCTTCCTTTCTTAAACAAACCATTAAAAAAAGGGGTATACCCCCCCC